>JAYZMM010000136.1:0-8420 GCA_036153155.1 Planctomycetota bacterium | reverse complement strand
CCGGAGCCTCGCCGCGAAGCGAAAGATCCCATTCATAGGTATAACGACCGGGGGTCTGAAGCGGTGCTATTTCGATCGTAACGGGAATAATTTCTCCTGCGTCCGGGCCGAGCAGCACTTCCATTTCATCTTCAAACAATCCAGAGTCGTTCGACTCCGATACATCCTCAGAGATCAACTGACGTAGTCGCAGCGTGGCTCGGCGTCCCTCCAGGCCCTGACTGCGAATGTATGCGGTCACTTCCAGTGGATCGAACGGATAGGCCCGTTCGGGCGCTGCAAAGTCAACCAGACGCAGCTCTGGCGGTGGCTCAACCTGGCCCATTCCAATCGAATAGACCGGCACATTCGCCTCGCCGAGTCGCTCCGCGGATAGCGATAAATCGCTGCCCGCCGTCTGTACCCCGTCACTGAGTAATACAATCCCGGCTAAAGGAACCCCGCGACCACGGGTACGCAATTTTTCCAACGCATCTCCCAGGCGAGTATCGCCACCGGTAGCGCGTAGCAGAGCCGGCCAGTCTGAATCGGGAGATTCGTCCTTCGTTGCTGCCGCCGTTTCCGCAACAGCCTCCGTTTCATTCTCTACCGCAGCAGTCGCTGTCGGGTCGCGCCAGGGTAGGGCGGCAATCGCCAGCGGGGTCTGGTCTTCGTCAAAACGATAGACAAACACGTCGTGCTCTTCTCGAAGTTGATCCAAAAAAGGACCCGCTTCCAGCGCACGTTTTATCCGCGAAAGCCGCGATTCCCGCGAGGGGGCGGTTACCTTTGACTGCGGTGAATCTCCAGCGAGTGCAGACACATCTTCACGGCCCATACTCTGGCTCGTATCGACCAGAACGAAGACCTGGGAGCGATCGGTGACCTCACGGGTTGTTCGCCACTGGGGCTCCAGATAGACCAGAAACAAACCGAAGAGAGCCAAGGTACGCAGTCCAATCAGCACCGCTGCCGGAATCCCACCCAGTTCTTCGCAGTCACGTCGCACCATCACGACGGTATTCCAGATCAATAAAAACAAGACCACGAGCGGCAGTATCCAATCCCAGGGCCCGGTGAATACGCGACCAAACTCGAAATAAGTATGCACACCGCCGGTCGTTGCCAGGAGGTCATGGAACATTACCTTACCCCCAATGTGTGATGATTGCTTGAGCGATGATAGCTCGCCCCGTATGCAATCCATTGCTCGAGCGCTAGCACGCCGGCCAGCAGCACAAAAAACCACCATTGCTCCGCAAGAGGAAAACCCGCTTCGCTCTGCTCAGAGATCAACAGCGCATCCGCACTACGATATTGATAGGGAATATCCCCGAGTAAACCTCGCATCTGCCCTTCACCGACCACTTGCAGATCCCGCTCGCTCTCTGGCGGGTTGAACGCCTTACAGGTCACCACGATATCTCCATCGAGTCGGTTGCGACGTATCTCATATACACCGGGAATCTTGGTTTTACCGAATTCGGCAATTCGCTCCGCTGGATCCGTACCGGTCGCTTTGGCAGCCACCTGAACCGATCTTGATCGACCCTGCTCTGGATCGCGTGGCGTCGTGAAACGGACCAATGGCTGGAAGGTTTCAGTCGGCACTGTGGTCCTTAGTGGATCGCCCGACTCCTGCGGATCCGATCTGGTCTTCGGTTCACCCAGGTAGACCAGCGTATCGAGCGCCCAGAGTACAAAGCTAGGATCCGCCAAGCCCCAGTTGTGCCAGCGGGGCGCGGCAGTGGAAAGCATGGCCAGCACGCGACCACGTCCCCATTCTTTTTCTACCATCCACGGGGCGCCGTTACGCAATTTTGCTAACACAGACACAGTCGGGTCCTGAGATGCATCCCACGTCGGATCCACCGCATAATAACGGGCAACATCAATCGCTTGCAGCCAACTATTGAGAGTTCCCCCGAAGATACGGGCAAAGATCGGATGTTCCACATCGACACTCAAGGCGGGAACTTCCTCCGAACGATCAGAAAGTAAGGTTGCCGGCGACTGGAGCGGCACCGGGAACAGACCTTCCCCGTCCCGATAGAGCTGTTGATTGACCGACGCGCGATCAGTTTGTGGCCCTGCAAAGAAGACAACGCCGCCGCCATCGCGTACATATTGCTCGAGGCGTTTGATTTCAATCTGATCAAGACTCGCGATGTTCATCAGAAAAATTGCATGATAGCGATCAAGCACGGCATCCCGAAGAAACACAGACCGTTCGACTTGAACCTGAGCGCCGGTCGTCACTTCTGGGGAAGGCGATAGTGCAAGTCGCAAAAACAAAGACTCATCTTCACCCCCATCGTCAATGATCAGTACCGGTACCGCATCGGCCACATCGACCACCGCCCAACGCTGGTTGTCAAGCGAAAGTGGATCATCGGCAATCCGCGCACTGATGACGTGACTACCAGCGTCTTGAAAAATCACATCAAAAAAACCATCCACCGATTCACCCGGATCAATTTTTTCGAGTCGAACGGCGCCGAGTGAAGCCGGACCCTCGGCATCCGACTTTAAGGTCGCCCGCTGCGTTAACTGCACGGCAATGTTTCGAGCGATTGAATTTCCGAAGTTCGTCACCTGCACCCGCATCCGGAGTGCCACTCCGGTGACCTGTGGGCCGGGCATCGGCATCAACGCGGTAATTGCGAGATTGTCGTGCGATCCATCCACACATTGGATCAATTCAAGTTGCACGTCGTTTTCGGTTAGCCGCTCCAACTGCTGAACCAGAGCCCCGCCTTCCTGCCACTGCACGGTGCGGAAATCGGAAAGCAGATACAGGATCATTTTCTCATCCTTCGCTGGTTCCACGATTTTTTCGACTGCATCGATCGCATCAAATGGCGCGACACCACTTGCCGTTGGCGAAAGCTCGTCTACCACTTGTGCCCACTGCTGGGACGTTTTTTTGTTCGCCGCCTCCCGTAATATTTTTGGAGAGCGTCCTTCGACCGCATCAGAAAAGGGCAAAAGCGTAATTGCCTGTTCATTCTTTGAATCGCTCGCAAGATTCAAGATCGATTGAATCACCCGCTGGCCGCGCTCGAATGCAGACATATCAGACTGCTGATCGCCCATGGAGCCGCTATCGTCGAGCAGAATCACATGATGCACCTTTGATCCGCCGAGCCAACGGCTCCAAGTATTCTGCAAAATCGGCCCCGCCAGCAAAAAGGCAACCGCAGCGACCGCAAGCAACCGAAGCAACAGTAACAATAGCTGCTTGAGCCGCACGGACGTCTGATTTTTTCGTTTACTCTCTAGCAAAAAATCCATCGCCGCCCATCGCACTCGTCGGTGTCTGAGGAGATGGATTAAATGGATCGCGGCCACCACTGCCAGAAAAGGCAGCAGATATACTGAAATCAGAGCCGGGAAGGTGAGTGACATATTTTGTATTTTGTAGATGTGTTACTACGACAACGTCAGGAACGGCGCTGCATCCCCATCCGCCGATGCAAATAGGCAGCCAACACAGCACTCAAAGGCTGGCTGGTGCGGATCAAATCATAGTCGCAGGAGTGATTCGTGCATCCCCGTCGCACGCGCTGCAGAAATTCCGACATTGCTTCAAGATAACCATCACGGAGGGCCCGTGGGTTACAGGAAAGTCGCGACGCAGTCTCGAGGCCTTCAAACCGTGTGGGGCCATTGAACGGAAAATCGAGTTCATCGTCATCGAGAAGATGCAACACCAAGACATCGTGCCCCCGTTTGCGCAAAAGCTTCAGCCCCCGCAAAAGACCCTCGGTATCGGCCAGCAAGTCCGAGACCAGAATCATCATGCCGCGGCGGGGCACCTCCTCGGCCACTTTACGGAGGATCGGATAAAATTCGGTCTTCTCGCGTGGCACACCTGCGACTAGCGCTCGGGTAATGGCATCAAGATGGTTCTTTTTGCTTCTCGCGGGGACCTGAAATCGGATATCTTCGTCGAAAGCAACGCATCCTACCGAGTCTTGTTGTCGCAACAGCAAGTAGGCCAGACTGGCCACGGCGGTGCAGCCATAATCATATTTCGAAAGAGGGCCCGTACCGTACTGCATGCTCCCTGAAACATCGACCAACAACGAGACTGGCATGTTCGTGTCGTCTTCAAACTGCTTTACATAGAACCGATCCTGCTTTGCCCAGACCTTCCAATCGACATGCCGCAAATCGTCTCCAGGGACATACTGCCGATGCTGGAGGAACTCGACTGATTGCCCGAACCGCGGACTCCGGTGAATCCCAGACAGGAATCCCTCTACCACGCGATGGGCACGCAATTCGAGACGACTGATTCGAGCAATCGACTCAGGATGCAAATATTTCCTGGAATCGGGCATGACTGGTCAGTTCGTCCTCCTGGGCAGGCGTTTCCTCGATCAAGCGATCGATAATGTTATCTTCGTTGACCCCTTCACTCTGTGCCGTGAAGTTCACGACAAGACGATGTCTCAAGACAGGCTTGGCCAGCGCCTGGATATCCTCTGTCGCCACGTGTGCCCGACCATGCATCAGGGCCCTGGCTTTTCCACCGAGAATCAGGAATTGGACTGCACGCGGACCCGCACCCCAACTCACTTGATCGGTCACAAATTCAGGAACACCCACTTCACCAACCCGGGTCTGACGGACCAGCGACAGGGCATATCGGACAACGTGATCTGAAACCGGAACTCGGCGGACCTGTTGTTGCAAATCAAGAATTTGTTCCGCAGTAAGAACTGGTTCGACTTTCGCATCAAATTCGCCGGTGGTCCGCCTTGCGATTTCAAACTCTTCTTCGAAATTCGGATAGTCGACAAAAACTTTGAACATAAACCGATCCTGCTGCGCTTCAGGCAGCGGGTAAGTTCCTTCCTGCTCAATTGGATTTTGCGTTGCCAGAACGAAAAATGGATCGGCTAGCGGATGCTGGACTCTGCCGACTGAGACCTGTCGCTCCTGCATCGCTTCCAGGAGCGCGGCCTGAGTTTTAGGTGGTGTCCGATTGATCTCGTCAGCCAGAACCACATGACTGAAGAGGGGGCCTTGCAGGAAACGGACTTCACGAGCGCCTGTCGCCTTGTTTTCCTCAATAATTTCTGTGCCTGTAATATCAGCAGGCATCAAATCCGGTGTGAACTGGATTCGATTAAATGAAAGATCCAATGCATCCGCGAGAGTGCGGATCATCAATGTCTTTGCCAGACCGGGAACACCCTCAAGTAAACAGTGACCACGGCTAAAGAGCGTGATTAGCAATTCCTCGACAACTCCATCTTGACCGACGATTTTTTCGGCCAGCCGATCCTGGATCATTTCCCGCGCGCTCGCGAGCTTGCGGATCGTTTCCTCGTGTGGACTGCTCATCACTGCAAACACCTCATTTCCTAACGTGCGCCTCACTCCAACGTCTGGGTGCGACAATGTGTCGGTTGACTTTAACGCTGATAAATCGGCAACGTTCCGTTTTCCAACTGTAAAATTGTCAAATTGATTGCTGTTGTATAGACCGGCCCGATAAATCCCTGAGGCCAGTACCCCATCGACTCATCCCCTGGCACCGGTTCGATCTGAGACACCAGTTTGTCGTAGACCTCATCACGATAGGCATCCCAGGTTGTGCCCCCTTCGCGGTACATGACCTGGGCATAGTAGTAGTGCGCATAGTGCCAGTGTCCGAAACTTTTGTTGTCGATGTTTTGTAAATTACGACGGCAATACTCTAACAGGCGAGGGACATAATCGCTATCGTACTCACCCGCATTGAACAGACAGGCGACTGCTGCGGCCGTGATCGCGGGGCGTCCACCGCCGCCTTTGCTGCTGTACTGCACGCCACCATCTTTTGTCGTGCATTTATGAATATAGGCGATTGCTTTATCGATAATTTCTTTGGGGACATCAACTCCCACGTTGCGACATCCTCGCAAGCCTTGTACTTGTGTCACGGTCGTCGACCCTTCATCAAATCCATTACCATCTTTGGCACTCAAATATCCCCATCCCCCGTCCGCTGTCTGCGCACGACCGGTAAAACTGACCGCCCGTGCAAGGACGTCGACCAACTGCTCGCGTCGCGCCAGGTCCTCTTCTTCGCCAAGCAATTGAGAGAGGAACAGCATCGAAAACCCGTGTCCATAGGTGTAACGATCGTCTCGATTCGGATCGCCGATCAAACCATTGGGATTGCTCTGACCGACCAAATAATCAACCGCCATACGGATATTTCGGGCATACGGGCCCTGCGTGGTGGTCGATCCCTCGGCCAACAGGGCCATCCCGGCCAGGGCCGTCATTGCCGTGGGATAGCGACCCTCGCGAGCCTCCCAGTGACCGATCCGCGACTGCGTCGAGGCAAGCCAACGTAGACCTCGCTCGACCGCATCCTCCGCATCGCCGGCACCCGCCCCGGCCGAAACATTCGCAAGTGCCAGGCATATAAGAGGCACAACGCCAAAAGAACAAACGATTGCATGCATGGATCGGTGAGCGGTCATTCGTCTTGCGCATCCTTTGTTTCGTTTTCGTTGTTCTGTTGCTTCAGATGGGGCAGGGCGGGACCCTTAGCCTGCTTTGCCTTCTGCTTCAACTGCTGCTCTCGATCGCGCTTTGCTTTTTCCCGAGCGACTTCGCGCGCCATTTCCTTCGCCACCTGCTTGGCTTCCTCTAGCGAATCCAACACGCTGCGGGCAGTCGACTCGACCCACGATTGCTTCTGGTGGACAAGCTCCGCTGGTCCCGATGTCGCATCCTCCGCGCGAGGCACCTCGGTGAATTGAATAGCAAAGTTCGAGGCCGGATTTTTAAATAGGATATCCACGGTTTCAGTTTCTTTATTACCTTGAACCAAATAATAATATTCGCGATGCGGCAGTTTGACCTTCGGCACGATTTCACGGCCTGTCCGCTTATCGAGGAGTGCCATCTCCACAAAACTGATGGAACGGTTTCCCGGTGGACGCCGCGTGACGCGACGGGCAAGGATCAGCAACGGCAGACCGCGTGGTTGCGTAAGTGACAACCCCCATTGCTCGACATCCACCGGCCGCGACCACCGCAAATCCCCCGTATGGCGATCAATCGCCAGAATCTGGCCGCTAAAAAAGATATTCCCTAATCCCTGCGGCATGGCTTGGTACTTCGTTCGATCCTTGTTGTAGGGTGCCCCCTGATTCGTGACAAGAAAATAACTGTCATCGCTGGCAACAACATAAATGCCGCGAACATTCACGTCTGAGGCCAGCTGGTGCTTTACCTGTATTTCGCCGGTGCCACGATCGATGACCACAAAATTTCCATTCTTCGGTTCAAATACCGCAACCGCTTGCTGATCAACCAATGACGCCTTAGCGGTCGGCGAAACGGAATGCACCCAGAGATCAGTCTCTGTCCAAGGGTCGTAAAGCGCTAATTCCCAACCGAGGGCATCACGCTGCGGATCTGTTATTTTCCGCCAGCAAAGTAACTGCGCTCCCGCCGTCGTCCATCGCTGCTCCGCATCCGGAACGATCCGTGTCCCCTCGCGACGACCGTCAATCGGCGAGAAGACCTCTACCTCATTGGATTTCGGCGGCAACACA
The DNA here is from genome assembly GCA_036153155.1 of Planctomycetota bacterium. Lineage (GTDB taxonomy): Bacteria > Planctomycetota > Planctomycetia > Pirellulales > UBA7805 > UBA7805. The sequence continues at coordinate 873 of JAYZMM010000136.1, read as the reverse complement.
ACAACATGCTCGGCATCGCCAAAGATCTCGGACAGTGGATGCATTCCTTTTTGCACCCAGTTTTCTTTTCCCGTAATCGGGTCGACCGAAACGAGTTCCCGATTTCGCATGAACGTCACACCGCCTTCAGTGATCGGCCCGAGCCGCGAGATCTGATTCATGACCTGCGATTGATTGGGGGTGCCATCCGACCAGCGTGGTTTGGTGCGGGCTCGTCGCAACGCATGAGACCACTCGTTCCGCAGTGCAGGGTCGGTAGGTAGCACGTCAACTCGCCAGAGAATCGGCGACTCTGCGTCTGCCGCTGTTCTGCGTTGTCTGCCAATCGCGGCCTGGCGAGCCCGTAACATGTCGATCGCCAACACCTCTCCACCCACGGCCAACACGAGTAAGTCTCCCTCGATACGGGCACAATTAAGGGAGGGATAGAACGGCGAAGATCGTGGATTGCTTGCTCCCACGCGTGCTAAGGACACACTCCATCGCTCACGACCGTATTGATCCAACTCGAAAACGCGCATTTGGGGTCGCTGCTCCACCCAAAGTTGAGGCGCTTGCTGGGACGACGCGCTGGCCGGAAAAAATCGGACCGGGAGAGGTAATTGATATCCAGACTTGATCTTTTGATTCTTTTTCTGCTTTTTGACAAGTGTTTTTCCGGTGGGCCATGCCGAAGGCATTTGCGCACGACGACTCTCAGGCGATAAGCCTTCGACAACCTGCAGCGCGGTCTTATTATTCCAACACACACCCTCCGGCCAACGACTCTGCAACGCCTGGGCACATTCGGCCGCTTCCTTGTAAAGGCCTAATTGATCGTAGCGGTAAGCTGCCTCGGCCGTCGCCCACCGCGCCAACTCATCGCCCCCCGCC
>JAYZMM010000135.1:0-9591 GCA_036153155.1 Planctomycetota bacterium | reverse complement strand
ATCGACATCGGCAAATAAAACAGATTCTTCCCGCAATAAAAAGAAGAATAAAGCGGCGGACAAAAAAGCGAAGAAAGTCAGTATCATCGGGCATATTGTGGCACCGATAGTCGGCTTGGCACTCGGAGGTATTATTCTCTTTATCATCAAATCGATCCCCAGCGAGAAAGATGATCCGTCGCAGATTGAGTTTGAGATCGGTGGTATGCGCCAGGACGATGGGCAAGACCCGAGTGCTTCGGACGTAGAAACCGAAACGGAGCCGGAGGAGTATGAGGAGACCGATGCATCGGGTGCGGATCTACTGGGCGATGAACCTGATTTTGTCGAAGCGACAGGTGAAATCATCGACGACGAAGAACCTGCCGCGACAGAAACGCTTGATAGAGATGCCATTGATGAACGTGCGAATAATGAAGGCGCAATCGTATTAGACGAAAGCCCTGTCATCGATTTCGATCCTGTGGAGGGTGATTCGGTCAAGATTGAAGCTGAAATCGCTGAGATCGAGGAGGAGAAAGCGGCCCCACCGACCGTTGTCCCCGATCTGGCTGCTACGGAAGATACGGTGATCAAAGAGCAGATCGATTCAATTGAAGCGCAGCGGAGTGAGCAAGAGGCCGCGCTGGTTGATGCCATTGAAATTGGCGATCTCTTATTGCAATTAAAAATTGCATCCTCGCTGGCAATGCTGGAAGATGACGATAGTTGGGAGCGGCAAGTCGCCCTGTTGGAGCAATATAAACAACGTGCTGCTGGTGCGGATGATGGGGTGATGACCCAGGCGGCTATTTTTCTTTCACGTGAGGCGCAAAATCGAGGCTGGGAGCAAGAAGCTCGCGTGCTTGCGATCGAGGCGCTGCAGGCGGCACGGCGTGACGGTAATCCAGCCCTTATACGGGAGGTTACCGCCTATATTCTGCAATCTTCTTTTGCGGAAAGCGAATAGATGAGTGCCGAGGGCCTCGAGATTCTTTACCAGGATGGCCCCTGCTTTGTCATTGCCAAACCGGCCGGCATCCTCACACAGGCGCCGGCTGATATTCCTAGCATCGAACGGTCCGTCCGCCAACTGATTCGTGATCGAGAAGGTAAAACGGGAAACTTTTATCTGGGTGTGCCGCATCGTCTCGATCGACCGGTTTCCGGAGCCTTAGTGCTGGCTCGCCATGTCCGGGCCTGCCGAAGGCTTGCTGAGCAGTTTGCAGAACGACGCGTCGGCAAGATTTACTGGGCGGTCGTGGAAGGCACAGTGCAACCTTTAGAAGGTGCTTGGACGGATCATATGCGGAAAATCCCTGGTCGGGCAAAGGCCGAAATCGTTCCTCCCGATCATCCCGACGCACGAGAAGCGCGTTTGACCTATCGGGTGTTGGAAGAGACAGAATTCGGTTCTCTTTTAGAGATCACTTTGGAAACAGGCCGGATGCATCAGATTCGTTTGCAGGCAAAGGCGCGAGGATTTCCTGTAATTGGAGACACGCGTTACGGATCGGTTCATTCGTTTGGCACCCAATACGATGATCCACGATTGCGGAGCATTGCGCTGCATGGGCGGGTGCTTTCATTCCAGCATCCGATGACCCGGGATTCGGTGACTGTCGAAGCGCCTTTAACCGAGGACTGGTCCCCGCTGCAACTTGCTTCAGTATCTCGTCCGCCTGCATCGGAAAGAAGAGTATGATACGATGACACGGTCAGTGGTCAACGATGCAAACGAAGGAGTGAGGTGATGGAATACTCAGATCTTTGCGAATTCTTTAAGTGGTGTTTGATCATAAATGCGGGGATTTTACTTTTCTGGTACGTCGTTTATCTTGCGGCAAGAGATACGATTTACCGGATTCACAGTCGTTGGTTCAAGTTGACTGAAGAAAAATTCGCGAGCATTCATTACCGGTTGATGGCGCAATACAAAATTGCCGTCATCCTGTTGAATTTAGTGCCCTGGATCGCACTGCTGCTGCTGCGCGATTAGGCGACTACTCTTCGGCGAGCCATGTTCGCGCTTGCTCGATGTCGGATTGATCAAAGTATTGAACTTTGGCCGTGGTGAATGGTTTGCAGAAGAGTGCCATGCCATGCTCCCACTTTTTATCGCCCACAACCGCTAATCGTTCAATGTCTTTGAAGTGCTTGATGTCAAACTTGATGTCTTCCCACATGGCACCCATATCCCAGCCTTTGAAGTCGTGCATTGAAAAAAGAATGCGAATTTTTCCGTGCTCCATCAATTGCTCTGTTCGGGGAACGAAATGCTCATAATCTTCTTTGGATAATTTTCCCGTGACCTGAACCTCCAGCATTTTTCCGTCGGGTGATTCGACAAGTTCTACTGCCATGACCATTTTCTCCCTGTTTGATTCAATCGTTTTTTGTCCGTTTGCACGACCTCGCGTGGTGTCGATCGGTTGACAACGCCTCAAGAACCGTCATTCTATGTTCTTTATTGACCACTTCAACAGCCTCCGGGAGTCTGCCGTGTCTTCTGCTGCACCGAATCCGAAACCAGGGGAAAGCAATCAACAAGGTAAAAAGCTCTCGGGCGCGCCGTTATTTCTGTTGCGTTTTTTCCTCTTTTCCATCGTCCTCGGGGCGGCCTGGGGAATCTATGAATTGGAATTGAGTTTTGAGGGCAGAAATATTGGTCTGTTGGTTGTTCTCTTGCCACTCGGTTGGGCGGCCGCCATGGTCTTATCGGCCTGGTTGGTAGGGATGATTTATTACAACAAAGACGATAACGATGGAGAGTGAATCAGACTCTGCATCTACAGCGACGCAAAATGCCTGGAGAAAGCGTAATTTCTGGACGCTTGGGTTGGTGCAAATAACAGTTCGCACCGGCTGGATCTTTAAAACAGAGAGCATCATTATTCCAGTGGTGCTCGATACGCTAAGCGGTGCGGCTTGGATGCGTGGTTTTCTTCCGATGTTCAGTCGATCATCGTACAGCCTCGCACCGTGGCTGCTGAGCGAGAAAATCAATCGCTTGCCGAAGAAGAAGTGGGCGCTCACCGTGAGTCTTAGTGGGATGGCCATCTGCTTTTTTGGGCTCACGATGCTTTGGATGGTATTTGGAGAATCGGCAGCAGACTGGATGCCATTCGCATTTCTTGTGTTTTACGCCGCTTTCTTCGTTTGTGCAGGTACGACCCAACTTTGCTTCGGAACGCTTCAAGGCAAATTGGTGCCTGCGAAGCGAAGAGGCCGCTTGATGTTGCTCGGGAACGTGGGGGGCGCGGGCGTAGCCATCGGTGCGGCTTCGTTGCTACTGCCATTCTGGTTGGAAAGTGGCGATGGGAAATTTCATTTTATTTTTGCAATCTCCGCCATTTGTTTTTTGGCTGCGGCAGGCGTTGGTTGGCAACTGGCCGAACCTCCCGACACAGCGATAGTGTCAAAAAATAAAATACGATTGACCGCTTCATGGGATATTCTGCGTAACGACAATGCATTCCGACGGGCATCATTTCTGGCCTGTCTGTTTGGCACAACATTTGTATTATTTCCCCATTATCAGGCCCTTGCCCGGGTCCGCTTACAGATTGATTTTTCTGATCTGATATTTTGGGTGATTGTGCAAAATGCAGGGACGGCCGTGGTGAGTCTGGTGGCAGGTTTCGTTGCCGATGCCCGTGGCAACCGGCTTGTCCTGCGGTTGCTTCTCTTTGGCCTCTTTCTTTTGCCGAGTCTGGCGCTTTATTTGTCTTACAATCAAGACTGGGGCAGGGGAATCTACTGGGGTATCTTTTTACTTTTGGGCCTTGTGCCCGTAACCTTGCGGACGCTCCAGAACTATACACTGGAACTTGCTCCGGGATCCGATTATCCACGATACCTCAGCACGCTCGGGCTATGTATTGCGGCGCCGATGATGGTGTCTCCTCTGGTAGGCTTGGCGATTGATCGCTGGGGATTTGATGGCGTGTTTCTAATCGTATCGCTCGTTTTGCTTGTCGGCTGGTTGCAGACGTTTCTGCTGGCAGAACCACGGCACACCCCGGTGGAAACGCCGATGCCGGGTCGACTGAATGTGGAGTCTTGAGTAACTCCCGTTCTATCTCAAGACCAACGCGAGGCGATAAAATCAACCGCTTGTTCGACGTCAAGTTCGCGAGTGCTACCGCCCGTGCGAATAAAAAACTTGCGTGAGCCATCAAGCGTCACGTAAACCGGACTAGATGCCGGACTGACGATAACGCGACAAATTGTTTTGCCGTTCAAGCGATGAAAAACCGGCTGAATGAATCGACAATTTGCCGTGCCTGTCTTGCTCGAAACGAGAGTCATCAGAGCGACCTCCCAACCGTCTCGATCTGCCTTTTTTAGGGTTTGGTAATCGTGTTCGATACCAACAATTTCACCATCATCGGCCACTCCGATCAGCAACGTTCCTCCCTCGCCATTCATGAAACCAGCGAGCGCTTTGAGGATCACACCCTCAAGGATTCGATTTTTCTCATTTTTTTTAAGATCCCATCGCAGCGATGACTTGAATTCAAGGTTGCCACCCTCTCCGCTAACGATCAGGGTTCGGACATCCTGCTCCAACGCTGATTGGAGTTGTTCGATCTGTCGTGCTCGGCGACCGAGCACACTGTACAGGCCCCCACTGATGAGTCCCAGGAATGCACCCGTCAATCCAAAAAAGGTGAGTTTCCATGGAGCCTGTCCATTGAGTGCTTGCTGCATCCTCGCGGCGACATACCGCCAAGCTGAATTCCCGTACTTATCGCCATAAAAATTTCTGTGTTCGTGGAAATCAGCAAATTCATTCACCGGCGCAAGAATGAAGACGCCAATAAAAGTACCGATTAAAAGCGGTAGCACGAGATAGATAAGCCAGCGAGAATGGAGTCGTTGCATCGTGTGTCCGCAGGTTGATAGCCACGCACAGAGACAGGTCCCAGCTATTCACAGTGTACTGTGCCCGGAGGCCCGGAAGAACCATACGAAAATATCGCTTTTTCAGCTTGTTCACGCTGGCGTGCAGGCGGTGATCTGACCAACAACTGCCGTAGACAGTGTCATTCTGTGTCGTCGGCGATATTCATCTTCAAAACTCGGTTGTTGCCGCTATCGACAATATACAAATCGCCCGCATGAACGCAGACACCATGGGGACCTTTAAGAACGCCTTCTTCGCCCTTGCCGCCGAGTACCGTGCGTACCTCACCCCGCTGCGGATCGTAGAGGCGAATCGCGTTGTTTTTATCGTCTGCAATAAAAACGCGGTCTTGGGCATCGACGCAGATGTGTTTTGGCTCGAAGAAGGTCGCTTCCATTGCCGGCCCGTCAAGAAACCCTCTCTTCCCAGTTCCGGCAACCGTGAAGAGTCGTCCCTCGGGATCGATCATCCGCAAAATATTTCCGGCCCGTTCCAGAACATAGACGTTTCCGCGTGAATCGGCGGCCACCGCACGCGGGTCCAATAGCATGCTTTGCTTTGCGAGTGCTCCCTCTTGTGGCGTTCCCCGTTTGCCGTTGCCCGCGAGCGTGTTGACTTGCTCTGTAAGTAGGTCAATCTGCCGGATGCGATAATTACGGATGTCGGCAATCAGAAGGTTTTTCGAGTCCGGGGTCAGTGTGACACAGATGGGCTCGCGGAACCGAGCGTTTTTTCGCGATTCTTCGTCGCCGGCAAATCCAGCCTCTGTGCTACCTGCAAAAGTCTCGACGCGCCCCGCTTTGGAGTCAATTGCACGAATACAGTTATTCGAACTGTCCGAGAGGAAGAATGTACCTTTCGGGCTGATGGCCAGGTTATGCAAATGATTGAAACGTGCTTTCGACGCTGGCCCCCCGTCTCCTTCGTATCCGCCGTTCTTCGTTCCGGCAAACACGAAAAGTTCTCCTGACGACCGGACTCCTAGTACGCGGCCACCTGAGAGTTCAACAATCCAGGCATTGCCGTCTGCATCAAAATCGATACCGGTCGGGTAGCGGAGTTCCTCGGTTTGAGGCAACGAGTCGCTTCCTGGTGCCGAACCATCAGCGAAGATTTTCACGTGGGATGGTAATTTGGCTGCACTTAAGGAGGAGTAATATCCCTCGAAAAAAAACGCGGCTATTGCCATAACTGTAGTGAGAAACCGGGTGAGATTCAGCTGTGACATGGGTAAGTTCCTGGAAGTGGTGCCAATGTAAATATAGCTCTGCGTTTATATCTCAATGTACATGCAGGACAAGCCACCGTACTCTTGGGGGGAAGTTCAGAGCGGTTGCAAATCGACTATACTGCGGATCACCGATCGAACTCCGTAAGTCGGTCGAGGTCGGTCCTACCCCACCAAAATGCTCTACGCCATCCCCTTGCTGATCGTCTGGATAAATGCTCGATGGATGACGTAAGTCAATAAGGAACCCTACTCTTGAATACACGCTTTGTTTTGATGTTCTGCTTGGTTTCTTTCATGGCCACGCTTGGAGGGGCGGAATCAAAGTATCCGCGCGTTATGCCGCCCGATCCGCTGCCTCCGCATCCCCGACTTTTTGTTAATCAGCAAGAAATTGATCAATTGCGAAAATGGTCCGAGCAAGAGACTTGGTTGGGCAAATATCTGAATGTGACCGTGGAAGACTTAAGAAAATCGGTCGACGATCCAGAACTGCCCACCACAAACCGTGGCGCGAATGTAGGAATTGCCCGCAAGGCCCACAGTTATGCGGTTGCCTATGCATTGACGGGAGAAAAACCTTTTGCAGAAGCTGCAGCAAAGATACTCAATGCTTATGTGCCACTGTTTCCCAAGTATGAAGTTACCGGCATGAAGGGGAAGGCGTCCGACTCGACCCTCGGGGAGTGTGACTGGGCCATCCATGCCGCATCGGCCTATGACTTGATCTACAACTCAGGTGTGCTTAGCGATGCACAGAAGAAGGCCATTGAACAAGATGTTTTTAAGCCATCTGCCGAGGCGATGCGTCAATGCAATCATCGTTATCGTAGCAACTGGCGTGGTCGAGCCATCGCAGGTGTGGCGATCATTGGATTTTGTATCGGAGATCGTGAGCTGATTGATGAAGCGATCAATGGGTTCTGGGACGAAGAGCAACGGCTGATCCGAGACGGTTTTGTGCAACATGTTGCTTGGTCAATCCTTGCAGACGGCGTGTTTTATGAGCGGTCGGTGCACTATCAGCTTTATACGGCAGATGCATACGCACTGATTGCTGAAGTAGCGCGGCACAATGGAATGGACCTTTGGAACTTAGAGGTTCATGGCCATCCCTTTGATGCGGGCGCTGACATAGAACGCACCTTCGGTGAAACGGGTAAAAAAACGGTCAAGGCAATTTTTGATTCCCCCTTCTACGAAGCCTTCAGCGACGGATCGCTCGTGCGACTCGGTAATTCTTATGCAGATCGACTTGAGCGGACACGGTGTTACGAACCGGCATATCGCGCCTATGGGGATCCGAAATACGCGTGGCTACTTCGTCGCGGCGTCAAATTTGCCCGCCCGATTGCAGGTGGCGGCTACCTGACCAAGGAACAAATCGCGAAAGCAAAAGCAAAGGCCGATCGAACTGGTGATGCCCCTCGGCGACCCCTCGGGCCATTGGAGTTGCTTTGGTTGGTGCCCGATTTACCGGAGGGCAAGTTTGATCATGGCGATGATGCCACGGTGGGTGTCACCGGCCGACACGAAAATAACTGCACGCTCCTGCCAAATGGAGGGATCACGGTCCTCCGTGAGGGCATCGAGCCAAAATCGGTCGGTGTGCAGATGACCTATGGCGATTGGGGATCGGCGCACACACATCCGGAATTGTTAGCGATCACAGTATCCGCCGGCGGGCATCTGGTAGTTCCCGAGGTTCGCTACCACAGTTACGGTCACGAAGATTTCCTAAGTTGGGATCGACAGTCGATCGCCCATAATACGGTCACGGTCGATGAGGTTTCGCAATATCCTCAGGATGTTCCAGATCCCTGGGTTGTCGAACGGAACGGCAAACATGCGCGAGGGCGTCCGCTCTTCTTTCGCGCGGGAGAGAATTTCAAAGCGTTTGGTGCGGAATGTGATGCAGCTTACGAGGGGGTTTTATTGAGCCGCGCGGTCGCACTCATTGACTCGACGATCGTGGATTTCTATCGCTGTCGAAGTGCGTCTGAGCACACCTATGACTTTGCACTGCACATCGACGGAACGCTGGCACACAGCACGATTCCCCTCAGCGAGGCGTCTAATGAACCGCTGTCAAAAAGTTTGGGTTATCAGCATCTCCTCGCGCCACGTCGTGGTGAGGCAAAGGGTGAAGACCAAATGCAATTCGACACTCCCGGCGGTCTGATGCAAATCGATCTGCTTTCGAAAGGGACGGTTGCAGTCGCCACCGGTCACGAGGATTTACAAGGAAAGACCAAAGAGGCGTTAGTTTTGGGCCAAAAAGGAAAAGACGTTCATTTTGTTGACGTGTTGTCCTTCCCGGATCGTCAGAAATGGAAGCAGATTACCGAAGTTAAAAATTTGCCCGAGGGTGTTTTAGGGGTTCGACTCGTCGCGGAAGACAACAGCGAACAATGGGTCCTAAGCAGCGAAACAGGGGTGCCGTTTAGCCTCGAGGGCGTGCAAGTTGCGGGTCGGATGGCGCTGCTTGAGAGAGCGGCTGATGGGCCATTGAAATTGATTGATCAGGTGGAATGAAAGGCAGCACCACAGCATGAATATCGCGAAGGTATTTTTCTTTTTTTTTCTATCGCTCTTTTGTTCGGCACGGCTTTTAGCGCACCCGCCCGAGAAACATGCTGACTCTGTGGGAAAGTCGGAGTCAGTGCCGCCTGGCATGATACTTCCTAATCTGAAGGGGCCTCATCCGTGGTCGGACAAGCCGGTGCTGGATGATCCCTCCCGGTTTCATATCGCGATCATGACTGATCGCACTGGCGGACATCGGCCCGGAGTTTGGATGCAAGCGGTAGAGAGCATTAATTTGCTGCGGCCCGATTTTGTGATGTCGGTCGGCGATCTTATTGAGGGATACACCGAAAATGAGGCCCAAGTACAAAAAGAGTGGAAGGAATTCTTGGGTTTTATCGATCGATTACAGATGCGATTTTTTTTCGTGGCCGGTAATCACGATTTGACCAACCCGATGATGCATAAAGTGTGGCGGGAACACTTCGGCCCGGAGTGGTATTCTTTCGACTATAAAGGGGTCCACTTTATTTGTTTATGCTCGGAAGACCCCAACTTCCGTATCGGTGACAAGCAGCTTGCATGGCTGAAAGACGACTTGGGAAAATCGCGAGATGCGCGTTGGACTCTCGTGTTCTTGCATAAGCCGCTCTGGTTTATTTCTGAGCGATATCAGTCGTTCGGCATGTTTGATAAGACGCAGTGGCCAGCAGTGGAGAAATTATTGCATGGCCGCAAGCACACCGTGTTCGCGGGACACTCGCATCACTACGCACAGTTTCATCGCAACGGTGCGACCTATTACCAACTCGCAACGACCGGAGGTAGTTCCAGGTTGCGAGGGGTTCCTTACGGCGAGTTTGATCATATTATGTGGCTCACGATGGAGCCTGAGGGACCATACGTTGTCAATCTGCTGCTCGATGGAATCGTCCCCGGAGACAGAGTT
>JAYZMM010000134.1:0-15469 GCA_036153155.1 Planctomycetota bacterium | reverse complement strand
CATCTGGGTGCGACGATCGGCGATGATGTTACGATCGGAGATCGCGCAACGATCCACGCCGGTGTAACTGTTATGGCCGGGTGTCATATTGGCGACGACGTCACGCTCTTTCCGAATGCCGTGCTATATGAGAACACAGTGGTGGGACCGCGATCGATCATCCACGCGGGAGCCGTGTTGGGCGCATACGGGTTTGGCTACAGCACCGAGGGTGGAAGGCATTTACTCTCGGCCCAACTAGGCTATGTCACTGTTGGAAACGATGTAGAAATTGGTGCATCCACCACCATCGATCGAGGAACGTATGGCCCGACTGAAATTGGCGAGGGGACCAAAATCGATAACTTGGTGATGATTGCCCATAATTGCCGAATAGGTCGTCACAACATCATCTGCTCGCAGGTCGGAATCGCTGGCAGCACGACCACCGGTGACTATGTCGTCATGGCCGGTCAGGTCGGTGTGCGGGATCACGTGCATATTGGGTCTCGGGCTGTGCTTGGTGCGATGGCCGGTGTAATCGGCGATATCCCGGACGGGGAATGCTATGCGGGAATTCCTGCGACACCTATGAGAGAACAAAGTTTCAAACTGGCGGCACTCGCGAGGCTTCCAGAAATGCGAAAACAGCTAAAGCGTTTGCAACGATTGATCGACCGGGACGAAAATAAAGATTCGAACTCGGGAGAGAAAAATTCGTCGCATGCCGCGTAAGCGATTACGCCTTTGCAACGAACGGTGCTTCGGAGCGATCGCTTTTCATCTTTGCTCATCGCGGGTTTCCAAAATACACCTATTTATCAGTCGGATCGACGCTGCAAAATGAACCAGCCCATACATCATGCGGAAAACAGGCGGGTCGGGCTGCTGGCTGCGTGGGGGGATTATCCGATTGAGGTGGCTCGCGCGTTGCGAAAATCAGGTCACACGATCTACTGCCTGGGTGTCGACGGCCACGCGAATCGGGCCGCATTGGAGCCTCTTTGTGCATCGTATCAGAACGTAGGTATTGGGCGATTGGGTCTTGCACTTCGTTATTTTAAAAAACATTCGGTACAGCGCGCAACGATGGCCGGCAAGTTCCACAAAACGTTGCTGTACCGCCCCTGGGTGTGGTTCCGCCATCTACCCGACTGGACCGCCATCCGGCATTTTTTCCCTTACTTTGCACATCCCCAGTGGTCGAAGGAACGGAAAGATTGCAAGGACGATACATTGCTCGGCGCGCTGGTCGATGCCTTTGCCCGACGGGACATCCATTTTGTACCGGCCACAGACTACGCACCGGAATTACTCGTCCGTTGCGGGCAGCTAACGAAGCGGGGCCTTACATTGGCACAGGAAAATGACATTAACTTTGGCTGGGAACTGGCCAAAGAAATGGGTCGACTCGATGTCGGGCAATCGGTTGCCGTCAAAGGGCAAGCAGTGCTAGCAGTCGAAGCAATCGAGGGGACTGATCAATGCATTCGCCGCGCAGGATCCCTCTGCCCGAGTGGTGAATTCACCGTTGTGAAGGTAGCCAAACCCAACCAGGATATGCGTTTCGACGTTCCAACCATTGGCCTTGGCACGGTCCGCTCACTCCATGAAGCGGGGGGGAGGGTTTTGGCAATCGAGGCAAAAAAAACAATTATCGTCGGACAAGATGAATTAATCGCGTTTGCGGATCAGCACAAATTGGTTATCGTGTCGTTCAGTCGTCCGGAGGCTGAGTCGATTGCCGCCTGAAACGTGCAATAGATCCAAGTGACCCGGAGGCCGGTTGTACTCGCAAGGGGAGGTTGAAGAAGAGCTCAGCGACAACGTCTTACCCGCAACATCAAGTTGTCGTTGTGTCCCGCACTCTTGCATAAAAGACGGTGGCTTGACCTCTCGCAAATCAAGCTACCATCGTTCAGTGTGCATCGGCCTCCGGGCTTTTTTTGTTTTACCTCGGCGACATGCTCCCGCTATTCTTGATCCGCCTCCTCGTTCTGGATTCGCGACCTGCTTTCTCCCGGGTCGCAGAGTTGATCAAATGCGATCCACAAACTTCGGGCGTAACGGAAAAACCAAAGGGGAAAAAGAACACAGAAAGCCATGGCCGCCCAGAAGATAATGTTTGCCGGTAGCTTAAAGCCGAAAACCAGCAGCGGGTAGCCGACCGTCACCACGAGTGCAGTGAGTCCATAGTTAAAATAGATCGCCCCGAGAAAGTAGCCCGATTCACGTTCGTAAACCAAGCCACAAAAGACGCAATGGTTAAACATTTTGGAAAACGCGTAATAGATCCGTCCCTTTCCGCATTGCGGACATCGCAAGCGAATCGATCGCAAAAGGTAAGTCCAAAATCGCAAAGCAACCTCCGCAGCGGTTCGATTAGGATCTGCGTCGACCCCGTCCTCCCGGTCGCACGGCAGGCCCATTAGAATAGCACACTCATACGCAGGTGCGGACGCACCACATCGTAGAGGGAGAATTTTCAATGCGACAACAAATATTTTGGCCTGTAATTGTTCTGACAATTTATTTTTTCACTTGGTCAGTTGCATGCCCGGCCAAAGAAAAGCAAAGCAGTGGGCGGACCCACTACATGGGGCGAGAAATCGCCGTCACGATGCATTATACGGGCGCACCTTGGTTGGTTCGGGAATCGCGTGAGCGCGAAGAAGAATGCAGCACACTACTTAAGGCGTTGAACCTTAAACCTGATGATGTTGTTTGTGACTTGGGATGTGGCAACGGATTCTATGCCCTTAAAATCGCAAAACAGGTTCCCCAGGGAAAAGTGATCGGGGTGGATATCCAGCCTCAAATGTTAAGGATGCTCCGCGAGAGAGCACGCATTTCGAGAGTGAAGAATATTGAACTGGTGCTGGGAACTCTCAGTGATCCTAAGCTTCCACCTGATCAGGTTGATCTCGTGTTTTGCGTCGACGCATACCACGAATTTTCACACCCTGAAAAAATGCTCCGTGCAATTCGCAAATCGCTCACAAAAAATGGTCGTTTAGCACTGGTCGAATTCCGTGCGGAAGATCCGCTCGTGCCGATCAAACCGCTTCACAAAATGAGTAAGCAGCAGATCCTTAAAGAGCTAATTCCCAACGGATTTAAATTGGTGGGTCAGTTTGACGCCCTTCCCTGGCAGCATGTGATGTTCTTCGGTCGCGACGAAAGCTGGGAACCACCTGGAAAGAAATGACTCGCGCCTATGCTTGTGCATATTTTGTTGTTGCTCGGCGGTTGCGTGCTCCTTTACGCGGGAGCCACTTGGCTTGTCCGCGGTGCCTCGGAATTGGCCACCGCCCTAAACATCCCCAAGTCGATCGTCGGCCTGCTGCTGGTCGCTTTCGGCACGAGCGCCCCGGAACTTATCGTTAATCTGATCGCCGCCTTTGACGGTGAGACCAGTTTCGCACTAGCCAACGTTTCGGGTAGTAATCTCACCAATCTTCTGGTCGGCTTTGGGCTCTGTGGAGTGCTGGGCGGATTAAGCATCTCCTGGCGGACCTTCGTTCTTGATCTCTGGGCGCTGGTTCTATCAGCAACCATTCCAATTGTTGTCCTGCTCTGGCACGGGCATATGCCGATCGTGGCAGTCGTTCCTTTACTTGCTGGAGTTCTGGCCTATATCTGGACGATTCGCAAGCGTTTTCAGGAACATGTGCCAACGGAAATCGATCCGGATCACCTGCATCCGCTACTTAGCAGTCTGCTTTTCCTCCTCGGTGCTGGGGTACTTTATGGGGGAGGTCACCTAGTCCTGACCGGGGCGATCGCCATCGCTGAAAATCTGCAAATTGAAGCTTCTTTGATTGGTCTGACGCTCGTTGCTGCTGGAACTTCGATACCCGACGCAGTGGCCAGCATTGTCGCGGCCCGAAGAGGTGAACACGACATTGCAGTTGGCAACTTGCTGGGTAGTAACATCGCAAATATCCTAGTGGTGCTTTCCGGCACGCTGCTCGCTGCCTGGACCGGGGCTGATACAATCCATCTGGAAGCCGACGAGTGGACGAAGTGGGATTACACCGCAGTGCTGGTCGCATCGGTAGGATTCTTTGGAGCCGCAGCACGTTGGGGACGCATCGGTCGAGTCGGCGGCATACTGATGATCGCCTGCTTTTGTCTCTACATGGGGCTGCGGGTTTACTGGTCTTTGTAGCAATCCTTTACACATTCACCATGGAATCAGTGCACACCATTCGCCTCAGAGAGCCATGGGAGCAGCGGCTGAGTCCAGAGGGATGCATCCATCGTCGAAACTTCCACGCTCCAACAGGAATTACGCCGAAAAATACTCTTTGGGTCGTGATCCAATCGCAAGAAGTTCCTGTTCGACTCAGTTGCAACGGTACCGACCTAGGCGAGGTGCACCGAGAGGCTTCTTTTGAAATTACGACGCTGCTCGCGGACATCAATCATCTGGAAATGCTTTTTCCCCCGGGCGATCCTCACCCACAGCGTGGGGCAGTATGCTTAGAGATACGTAGTACTCAACATTGAACTGTTTTTTGAATTGCAAACGATGCTAAAAACACCCTCTTTTACCTGCGCAATTTGCGTTTCACTCTTCATTACGACAGCCACTTCAGTCGGTGAGCCGCAAGGGAAACCGCATGATGTGACTGCGAATCGGCTTTCGCCGGCAGAACTCGCCGCGGGCTGGATTCTGCTCTTCGACGGGGAGACCCTATTCGGCTGGAAGAAGGCCAGTAAAACCGAATGGAAGGTGGTCGATGGGGAAATTCGTGCTGTCAGCGGTGAGGTAGGACTACTTCACACGACTACTCAATTTGCAGATTTTGAATTGATGTGTGAATTCAAAGCGGGACCCGACACTAATAGTGGTATTTTTCTGCGGACGAGTCCACGTCCCGCCGGCCCAACAAGCGGTTGTTATGAACTTAATATTGCCGGGCCGAAAAAGAGTCCGTTCCCTACCGGAAGTTTTGTCGGCAGAAAACAGGGGGCGTTTTCTTGTGCGGACAATCAGTGGCACACTTATCATGTAGTTGCCCAAGGGGGGGATTTTTCAATTCGCCTTGATGGACAAACGGTCCTTGAATGGAAAGATGCCCAGCCGCTGGGTCGTGGGTTTATCGGGTTACAGCACAATAAGGGCCCCATCGCCTTCCGTAACATCAAACTAAAACCCTTGGGGCTTGAGCCATTATTCAACGGCAAAGATCTCTCTGGCTGGAAAGTATTTCCTGGAAAAGAGAGTCGCTTTTCAATCACTCAGACAGGAGAGCTTCAGATTTTATCGGGTCCGGGACAATTGGAGACGGACCGCACCTATGGAGACTTTGTGCTACAAACAGACATCTTTGTTGATGGTGAAGCATTGAACTCAGGAATTTTTTTCCGGAGTATTCCCGGGGATTTTTCCAACGGATATGAAAGCCAGATTCACAATGGTTTTAAAAACGGCGACCGGAATCAGCCAAGCAACTCTGGCACAGGCGGAATTTTCCGTCGTCAAGCGGCTCGCCGTGTGCCGGCCGATGATCGGGTCTGGTTCACCAAAACAATCATCTGTGAAGGCCCACATATGGCGGTGTGGGTCAATGGAGTGCAAGTCACGGACTGGACCGACCGTCGAGAACCCGATCCGAATCCTCGCCGCGGTCTTCGCCTGACACCGGGTACGATTATCCTTCAGGGCCACGATCCAACCACGAATCTGCGCTTTCGTAACATGCGGGTCAGCGAAATGCAGCAACGGCGATAGCAGAATTCGCAGCCTTTCCCCGCATGAAAAAAAGGGGGCAGGCGGTTACAATGAGGGCGGAGGATAACGACACATGTGGTTGCTTTTTTGGTCCCACTCCATCCTCCCCCCACCGCGCCAGTAGCCTCGCAAAGCGCGATACTTTTGAACGTTTCGCACGTGGAGAATCGATTCATGCTCTTTGATTATCATTCCGCATCCCTCGTTTTGCACCGACCGCGTCGCCGATCAATCATTTTTTTGTTGCTCATCCTGTTCGGTTGGGATCCTGCAGTCGGTCTCGGCAATAAGCAAGAGACTGAATTCACCCCGCCGAAGATGCAGATTCCAGACGATTACGAGATTGAGTTGGTCGCTGGCCCCCCCCTGGTCAAGCATCCGATGCTGGCGGCATTTGACGATCGCGGTCGCCTGTTTGTTGCTGAGACGGATGGTGCGAATCTACGGAAGGAAGAATTACTCGAGACCCGTAATCGATTCATTCGCATGCTTGAGGATACCGATGGCGATGGAAAATTTGATAAAAGTACAATTTTTGCGGACAACATGGTGATGCCAGAAGGAGCCTTGTGGCATGACGGTGCGCTGTATGTGATTTCAGCACCTTATCTCTGGCGGTTGGAAGATACGGATGATGATGGAGTTGCTGATAAACGAGAAAAGCTGGTCGGTAAGTTCGACTTCAACGGAAATCCGAATCTTACTGGACCCTATCTCGGTCCGTGTGGAAGAATTTATTTCACTGGGGGTGCCTTTGGTTACGACCTGGAAGATGCAGGGGGTCGGAAGTTAGGGGCTAGTTCGGCGGCTGGTGTTTTTTCCTGCAAGGCAGATGGAACCGACCTGCAAATTTTTGGCCAGGGAACCATTAATCCGGTGGAGGTGATGTTCACGCCTGCGGGTGAGTTATTTACCACTGTTGCGATCTTTGACAACGAAGGCGGGCGACACGACGCGTTAATGCATTGGGTCGATGGATGCCTCTCTAAACAGGTGTGGGGAAAGCCGCTTCTACCACAAACGGGACATCCGCTTCCGGCCGTCTGCCGATGGGGACAGGTTGCGCCTGCCGGTTTGATGCGCTACCGCGGTGCGGGCCTCTCGGATGAGTACAAAAATAATATATTTGCATGCCAGTTTGACACGCATCAGGTGATGCGTGTCGAGTTGGAGCGTAACGGATCTTCTTTTCTACCCACCCGTGACGAGCCCTGGCTCACAAGCAGTGAGATCGACTTTCATCCAACCGACATTTTTGAGGATGCCGACGGCAGTCTTTTAATGATCGATACAGGGGGTTGGCTCTACTACGGTTGTCCGACTTCAAAGATTGCCAAGCCGAATATCTATGGCGCGATCTATCGCTTGCGACAGAAGGGAATGAAGAAAATTGACGACCCTCGCGGTAACCAACTCGATTGGGAGCAGGCACCAAGCCAGGAGATGGTCACTTGGCTTGATGATCCGCGCCCCGCAGTCCGCGATCGGGCGATCGATACACTCGCCCACCGATTGGATGAGGCGGTCGATGCGTTGACCGAAGTGGTCGACTCCAGTGAAAAGACCCCCACGACGACAGTTCAACAACGCAGAAATGCCGTTTGGACTCTTTCCCGGATTGGCAACGATGCAGCGCGGGATACGCTTCGCACCGCCTTAAGCGATCCGGATGCCACAGTGCGACAAGCAGCGGTTCGTAGCCTCGGGATTCTTGCCGACCGCCCAGCGGTCTTGAAACTATGTCAACTACTCCAAAACGATACACCACCAGTGCGGCGGGCTGCGGCGACGGCGTTGGGGAAAATGACACACCAGGATGCTGGAGCTAGCTCTTCAACGGTTGCCGCTTTACTCAAGGGCATCGCGCGCGAGGATAACGACGACTATCTGCTCCACGCACAGACCTATGCGCTCATCCAGTTGGGGAATCCAACCGCAACGATGAAAGGTTTGGCAAGCGACAATCCGCGTGTCCAGAAGGCAGCTTTAATAGCCCTAAATCAGATGCCAGGTAGCCCCTTGGATCACCAAGATGTCATTTTGCTGCTCGACACTACCGACCCGGTCCTCCGAACATCTGCAATCGAGGTTATTACTCAACATAAAGAATGGGCCGAAAAAATTGCAGAGGTCGTTGCAGGTTGGCTCGCTGAACCGAATCTCGATGACGGGGACCGCGCCTTGGCAAAAGCGGTGCTCACTACCTTCGCCGGCGACTCGGATATACAGCCTCTCATGGCATCAGCTCTGGAAGCGGAGGCAACGGCGAAGGAAACCAAAATGTTGATCCTTGATGCGTTGGCCGAGAGCAATTTAGAAGCGATGCCGGACGCCTTCGTTCCGGCCATACGAAAATTAATTGCGACCGAGGACCCAGAGGCCTTACAGCGGGTCGTTACCTGCGTTGCTATGAAAGACACCGATAAAATTGACGATGCACTGCGGAAAATCTGTCGGTCAGATCGTTTTGAGGATCCTCTGCGTGTTGCGGGGTTGGCCATTATCGCACGCCATGGAGGCGGATTAAGTGAAACCGAATTTGGGCTCTTGGTCGACCAGTTCGATGAAGAGGTAATTCCCCTTGATCGGATCCGCGCTGCGACCGCACTTGCCACCGCAGGACTGACGCGGGAGCAGACATTGCAGGTTGCCGATCTGCTAGGAAGCGTGGGGCCGCTTGAATTGCCGGTGCTTCTGCAGCGATTCGAGCGAGATTCAGCCCCGGTGGTTGTGAATGTGGACGTGCAACCGGAGAAGGCCAAACTGCACCGCGGCGTGGCAGCATACCAAGACGAACCCCAGGAGCACCTCGCGGTCTGGAATAGTTGGGATCCACTCAGCGGCAAGGGCTTTCTTTATCTGCGGACCAGCGATGGCGCCTATAGCGGACTCTCCCTCAGTCCGATTGAGGGAGCCGAGTTGCGACCTTACAACATCAATCGTTTCGATCGATTGATGGGAGATTTTGTTTACAACGGACTTGAGGAAGGTGGCGGTGACCATCAGTCTTTCGAAAATCATTTCACCATCAACGGATTCAAACCGGAACTGAAATACGATATTTTCTACTATGGATCTGCCTATCCGAAGCCGAATGCGCGTGGCGCTGAAGTCACGCTCACGGGTGGCAGCGGATCGGAGACGCGTGAAATTCGGGGCCTTCGACCTGAGAACAAACATTATAAAGAAGGCATTACTCACACTAAATTTGAGGGGGTCGTGCCGCGTGAAGATGGGACGATCGATATTTCCTGGAAAAGCTTCCGTGACGACAAGGAAGGAAATTTTGGAATTTTGAACGGACTCACGATTGTGGCTCCAGCGGATGCTGGAGGGCGTGATCCGGAGATAGCCCACCGCATGCTTGATGGGATGGGCCAATCGACAGCATTGAGTAGCCTACAACCGGAGAGGATTGAAAAGTTAATCACGCGGTTCCCAAATTCGGTTATCGAGAAAGGGAAGCCTCTGGTTAAAAAATTGCGAGTTAGTAATGAGGACCAGGCAAAGCATCTGGCCGAATTAATGCCCCATATCGGCAACGGCGATCCTCAGCGTGGAAAGGAAGTCTTTTTTGGAAATAAAGCGGCCTGCCACACGTGTCATCGGGCACACGGCAAAGGCGGAGAAGTCGGCCCTGAACTCACTTTGATCGGCCGCATCCGCACCGATCGTGATCTGGCTGAGTCGATCGTCTATCCCAGCTCCACCATTGCCAACGGATATACCACCTTCTCGATCATTACCGGTTCAGGCCGAGTGCTGGATGGAATCATCCATCGGGAAACTTCTGATGCGATCCATCTTAGGATGGCTGATAAGCCGGAAGAAAAGATTGCCCGAGAGGATATTGAAGAGATGATTGCGCTACCGACTTCTGTCATGCCGAAGGGACTCGAGAAGACGATTACCCGTAGCGAGTTGAGCGATCTGATCGCATATCTCAGAACGCTGAAATAATTGCTGCTCGCTAAAGTTCTGCTCCCGTACCGCGGAGTTCTCGCGGCAGCGGGAAGGTGACCTCTTCAGTGCGGATGCTCCGCTCATCAATTACGGCATTGAATGTTTGTTTCAGGTATCGACACACGTCCTGAACGAGGGATTCTGGTGCACTGGCGCCAGCGGTAATCAACACCGTCTTGACGTTTTCGAACCAGCTATCTTGGATATCCTCAACACCGTCGATCAGTTTAGAAGGCGTTTTGCACTCGCGACCGATGTCGGTCAGTCGCTGACTGTTGGAACTATTCTGGCTCCCAATCACCAGTACAAAGTCGGCCTCATCAGCAAGAATGCGTACCGCTTCCTGTCTATTCTGGGTCGCGTAGCAGATGTCATCTTTCGGAGGACCCTGGATATCTGGAAACCGTTCGCGTAGCCGCATGATTACCCGATTCGCATCATCAACCGAAAGCGTCGTCTGTGTCAGGTACGCGAGATTCCCCGGGTCAGCTACTTGCAAGCGATCGACATCTTCCGGTGTTTCCACCAGAATGATTGCCTCGGGAGCCTCGCCCATTGTGCCAATCACTTCATCGTGTCCCTCATGGCCGATTAGGATAATGGTGCGTCCCTGTTTGGCGTAACGGACCGCTTCGAGGTGTACCTTGGTCACCAGGGGACAGGTGGCATCGATAGCCCGTAATTCCCGTAACTTCGCCTGATCTCGTATTTCAGGAGATACGCCATGGGCCGAAAAGAGCAACGTCGCACCCTGGGGAACTGTGGCAAGATCTTCAACAAAGTTGACACCCTCCGATTCAAAGTGCTCGACGACAAATTTGTTATGCACAATTTCGTGATACACATAGATCGGTGGCGGAAAAGCTTCGATTGCCATCCGCAGACTTTCGATTGCCATTTCCACACCCGCGCAGAAACCTCGGGGTGCAGCCAGAATGATTTTCATGTCTAATTTCTCAACACTGTCGCAACGACACGGTGTCGCGATGCCTATAACTGAAACGTCTCGTTATCATAATCCAATCTGAACCGAGGTACCATCGCGGCGCTCCCGAGGGGGCAATCTTGCAAGGCGTTATCCGGAGGGCTTTCGGGGTGATTTTACGGATAACCATCGGCAGATCACGCCCCTCAGAAAATCGGCAAGCGCATCAGCAGCTGAGAGTGCCGCCTGTTGGTCGTGATACCAGTCGCGAGCAGTCCCCGGGCGACGGAATGTTCCTCCGATTAATGCGCCAATTCGACCAGAAAAAGAGCGCTGCGCACCGGAGTGGAGAAGCTCTAAAGCGGTCTGATCGTCTAACTGCTGCCGTACGACTCGAATGACAAGGCAAGGTATACCCGATGTCGCACACGTTGCGGCAATTCCCATCGACGTTGTATCTGCCACATCCACTTGGTATCTGGTTGCCAAAGCTATTCGTGCATCTTTGCTCTCAGGCACATGGCTGCACGTGTATACGGATCCCACCGTAAAAACATCATTTTGGGATGCGGTCGATCGCACATCGATACTCAATTTCCGCCCGTTATCATCGATCACTTGCGAAGCCACGAGCAACGAATCCTGACGCAGATCTGCTCGAAGTGCTACAGAAAAACCTGCGGCGATAACCCACCTCGGCTCATGTGCCTGAATCAATTCCTTTGTTGCCCCGGCTGAGGCTATCGCATCACCCGACACTTGGGCGACTAATACGCGTCGGTCCGCTAGATTGCCACGATACAACTGAAAGTTTTGAGTATGAATACGAAAGACGTCGGTGAGACAATCGAGCAGTGAACCGGTTTGGGCTTTTTCCCCAATCACGATTGCCACATCAACCGTGTTGGATTCTGCTGCGGGCGAGGAAGCGGGCGTCGCAGTATCCATTGCCCGCGAGGCAACCTGTTCTTTCACCTGCTGCAACAAAAATCGCTGTAGCCACTGTTTCCAAACCATGCGCTAGACCTTGGTGACGAATTAAAAATCACTCCATTTCGGTAACGCTCGTGGCCACAATGCGGGTGACGAGCAAAGTTGAATGCGTCAAACGCATTAGGAGCAGCTTCTCAATCAAACACCGAGAGCAGGCCCAAGGGACGGACGGACACTTGCTCGCGAGTTACGCCATTATCCTCGACAGGCACCCAGCGGGATAGAGCATGCAGCATGGCACACCAGTGCTTCAGCGGAATGGCACTCGCTTCCGGCGAATCATCGTCCAGGGGAAATGTATCGGCTTCAAGCAGATAATCGATCCCAAGCGTGACCGACGTATGATGCTGATAGCCACAATCCATAAGCGCAACCACCGATAGCGATGTATCGTAAAGTGAAAATGAAGTCCAGTCACTCTGGATATCACTCGAATGAATCGACCAAGCACCCCCGGGATGCTGATTTGCAAGAAGCCAGTTTGCCCCTTGGACGATCAACGGATCGTGTCGCCCGACCCCTACCCTCAGAGAAGCGGAAAGCACCTTTGCAGTGACGGTCGTACGCTGCGCTACCCCGTTTGCAAACCATGACCCGTCTGCTGCTTGCGTACGCCTAAGGAAACGAAGAGCACGAGTCATCGCTTTATGGCTCAAATCTAATTCCGAATAAAACAATGCTGTCAGTGCTTCAGCCGTTATTAGTGGGCAGTGACCCCAACTTCCATCGCGGCTTTGCGATTCGAGCAACTGAGCCAGTCGGGCTGGAATGGTGCTGATCAAGCGCGCTGTCGAGGAATTGGCGACAGACCTATCGGCTGTCTCCGGATCCGTAAGCAATTGCATTGAGGGAGGCAGCACTTGATCCTCATTACCGGTTTCACGCAGCAGCGATGCGGCCCTCAAAATCTTCGCCTGTTCTGCAAAGGATCGCTCCTGTAGCGGTGCATTAACCAACAGTTTTGCCGCCTTTTGAACCGCAGTTGTCGAAACTGATAATCCAGAAAACAACAGCGATTCAAGACACGTGGCAGCCAAATCGACATCTGCCGACAACATTGCATCGACGCTTTCGGTTTTCAGTCGCTCGAACACTTGCTGAAGCGCAGGACAATGCTTGGATCTTCCTCCGGGGCCCCTTTCGATCATCGCCCGATAAAAAGGCTCACGAAAGCCATGTTGATCCGGCGAAGCAGAATCGGGGTCGACGGGTGAGCGATAAAAAAAACTACCTGGTTTTATTTTTTTCCACAGACGCCGGACGGGTGTTCGAATGCTTTGTGAGATTTGCCGATAATTTTTTTTAATCTCTGGCGATAATGCGTCCGATGGGAACCATGCAATGCCTGTTTCGGCAAGCGTAAGTTGGCGATGCACATTGCGTCGCATGAGTTCGATCCAAAGCTTCTGCTCAGCGGAAGAGAAATGCTTTACTCCGTCAATATAGTGGCTATCAAACGGAAGCACTCCATATAGTGCAAGATAGCCCCGTGCGACGTGATCGATTTTCTCGGATTCACTTAACTTAAGAAGGCGTTGTCGGGCCAAGATCATTGCGTGATCCGCCGATGATATACCGAATCGCTTCAATGCGAAATAGACGAGGAGTGTACTACTGAGTTGATCTTCCTCAGCAGATTCTTCGGTCCAGCATCCGCTTGCACTCTGCATTTCAAACAGGCGTGCAATGCATTCCGAAATAATTGGCTCCAATGAAGGCTCATCCTGCAATCCGAGCCAATGGATGCACAACAGCACCTCGGCAAGCGATTGTGGAGACGTTCTCTCCATACAAACAAAAAAGCCGTCGTCCTGCTGCCGGTCAAGAAGCTTTTGACGCAGCTTGAGAATCGTGCGCCGAAGAGGCGCTGAGAGTTCATGACATGATGCGACCCGTACCATTCCATTCAAGGACTGCGTTTGGTCGGAATAGACTACCCGGGGCACAAACGGTTCTTCCTCAATCTCCAAACGGAAGATCTTCGGCGACTCAATCATCATTGCACCATCCATGCCGACGACGACACTGCGCAGACTCCATGTCCGAGCAAATATTTACGCACGCTGTACACTCAACGGATACCTACAACTTAGGCCACCGATCCCCGCTTGATCAATATCAGGGGAAAAAATCATTGATAAACACCCATAGACTGCTATCGATCCGATAACCCCCTTTCGCTAGAGTGCCACACCCACCTGTTTCTCACTTGGGCGAATTTTTTCATGCTAGCTAACCGTCATTTGTTTCTGCTCGCATGCATGCTATTCGGCGGCAATTTTTTGCCGCTATCCTCAAATGCCGATGTCCTCGTCATCTGCCCTGATGCATTCAAAGATGCTATCGGTCAGTGGATCGAGTATCGCACCGGACAGGGTTACCGCGTTGTACCGATGGCAAGCAATCGCTCGGCCACGTTGCTGCAGAAAAATATCCGAAACTATGCTGCAAACCACTCAGTGGCTGCCGTGGTGCTGATCGGCGATACCGGACCCGTTAATAAGAATCGGATTTCAAGGGATGCGTACACGCATCGCTATGTTCCGACTCATTATCGTAAGGCCACCGTGATCGCCCCCTACGCAGGAGATCAACAGATTGCCACCGACAATCCTTTCGGAGACCTCGATGGAGATGATATCGCAGAAATTCCAGTGGGTCGTCTAGCCGTGGATAATCCGACAGATTTAATGCAATTGATCCAACGGATCATCGCTTACGAGTCTGCTAGCGACTTTTCAGATTGGAGAAGAAAAATCAACCTGGTAGCAGGCGTCGGGGAATTCGGACCACTAATCGATTCAATGATCGAGGGAACGACCCGGACATTTCTAATTTCAAAAATTCCGCCCGCCTATCAAACGAGCATGACGCATGCCAACTGGAAAAGTCCCTATTGTCCACCACCTGAGAAATTCAGAGACACTGTGCTGAACCGATTGAATGAAGGTTGCCTGTTCTGGATCTATCTGGGACACGGACAGATCGACTCGCTCGACAGGGTCCGCGTGCCGGACGGACAATTCCCAATTTTGAAAAGAAACGATACTGAACGCCTTGCCGCAACCCGAGGTGCCCCTATCGCTCTTTTATGTTGCTGCTATTCCGGCGCTTTTGATGCTCCGAACGATTGCCTTGCTGAGGCGATGCTGCAAAGTAAAGCAGGGCCAATTGCTGTTATCGGCGGATCGAGAACAACCATGCCGTATGCGATGACGGTGCTGGGCGATGCTCTGATTGATCAATATTTCCAGAAACGGCAGACCACCCTGGGCGAAATCTTGACCAATGCAAAAAGAAATATGGTCAACGAGGATGCGAATCGCATCTGGCTAGACCGCTTAGCGGGATTGCTTGGGAATACGGCACGTCAACGTGCGGCAGAGCGTATGGAACATGCCCAACTGTTCAATCTGTTAGGCGACCCACTCTTAAAAATTTCGGCGGCCCAACCGGTGGCGGTGCGGGCACCACGCTTGGTCGATCAAGGTGCCGCCGTTACCGTAGAAATTGATACGGCAGTGGAAGGATTGGCAACTGTCGAACTAGTTGCAAGACGCGGCACCTTCACCGCACCGCTTGCCAACCGCACGCATTATGACGCGACATTGAATGGGCGGAAGGAATATCTGGAAACCTACTTACGGGCGAACGACCAACGCCTCGACCAGCAACAATGGTCTGTATCGAGTGGTCTACGAACATTCACCTTGCAGCTGCCACCGGAATTTTCTGGGCCCTGTCATGCGAGAATCTATATTGAAGGTGTGCATCAGTGCGCTTTGGGAGCCACCGACCTCTACGTGCAGCAGCGAAAATCGCGTGAGGGATCTGCGGAATAAGTCCATGCGTCAGGTCGCAATCCGAAC
>JAYZMM010000133.1:0-5227 GCA_036153155.1 Planctomycetota bacterium | reverse complement strand
TATATCAAGGCATTTGATGAGATTCGTCGCGTGTTTGCCCAAGCTACCGATGCCCGCGTGCGAAATATCACCATGAGCCACTTCAGTTTTAATGTAGAGGGTGGTCGTTGTCCGCGGTGCAAAGGTGAAGGCCAAATCAGTATCGATATGCAATTTCTTGCTGACATTTATATGACTTGTCCGGAGTGCCAAGGGACACGCTATCGAGCGGAGATATTAGAAATTCTTTATCGGGGTCACAGTATTGCGGACGTTTTAGATTTAACGGTCCGCGAAGCATTCGTTTTTTTCCGCGGCGAGACAAAGGTACAGGCGAAACTAAAGCGGTTAATAGATGTTGGTCTCGGTTATCTTCCACTTGGTCAGGGTGCAAATACGCTTTCGGGCGGGGAAGCGCAGCGGCTTAAGATGGCCACGGCTATCTCCACGCGATCCCAGAACCGTACGTTGTATATTCTCGATGAGCCGACCACTGGCCTACACTTTGCGGATGTAGCGCAATTGCTCGATTGTTTTACAGCGTTAATTGACGTGGGTCACTCGTTGATTGTGGTCGACCATAACCTGCAATTGATCAAACAGGCAGACTATTTAATTGATCTGGGGCCTGGGGCCGCCGATGCCGGGGGAGAGGTCGTTGGTGTCGGGACCCCGGAGGAGTTGGCAAAAAATTCACCCCATCCGACAGCCCGTTGCCTTGCCGAGGCTCTCCAAGCTTCAAAAATTGACCAAGAGGATGCTACACTTCTCGATTAAAAGAAAAAAGGATAATTACGTTGAATCAGTTGAGTTCCGGACGCATTACACCACATTGGGGTGATGTTAATACGCTGACGGCAGAATGCTTCGTGAAGTCGGAAGATGCACGCGTAAAAATTATCAGCGCGGTCTTGAGCGGCCCCTTCTGTGCTATGGCGCATACCTTGCCCGCCCGTTATCCGCTTCGCGCCCTTGACGGAAAAATACCTCAAACCTTTAAGGGGTTTCTTCCCGACCCTTGTTTTTGGGAACCTGGGTCTCCATTCACGTATCAGCTCGACCTTGAAATTTGCGAAGACGGTACATCGGCGTTACGCGAATCGCTGATGGTTGGCATTCGGCCCTTAAGTATCCGCGGCCCTGATTTGTATTACGCAGATCGCCGCTATGTAATGCGGATGGTCGATTTGCCACAGGCGGTGGAAAATTCAGAAAGCGAAGAGGATATTTTAGCACGATGTCTGCACTCGGGATCAGTACTACTTGTGCGTGATCCCGCGCCATCAATTCTTGCGCAGGCGACCCGACAAGGAATTTTGCTGGCAGTGGAACTGGAGTCTACAGATCCTTCCAGCGTCTTTGTCGAATTGAAGCAACTCGCGCGTTGGCCCGCGGTCGGGATGGTGATCCTGCCAGCGGGACTTGCAATGGATACGCCATTGCCACCCCCGGCTTCTTCACTGCTGCGGTCGGTGGTGTATCGTCCGGACAGGCCGGTCCCACCCTGGGCTCAGGTTCTAATCGTCGAGGAAACGCTGCTCAGCGATATATCAGTTCAAGCAGCAAATACTCCTCAGATGGTATGCTGCCGCGTCGATCCGGAAGTATCAATTGATGCGGCTCGGCGGGTCTGCGACGATTTGCAACAGCGTACCGCTGCATGTCCACCCATCGCAGGGTACATCGCATCGTCCCAAAACGGGTTATATTAGGACGATCCTTTTTTTCTCTCGCCGATAAGATTGTAACACCCTATGAGTGATCCCGTATCGCAAGATCCTCTCGATCGTTATGCACGGCAGTGGCGTTATCCACCGCTCGGCCGCGAGGGGCAAGAACGACTTGGGCAGAGCCGCGCACTCATCTGCGGGTGCGGTGCGCTTGGTTCAGTGATTGCCAACACACTTGCGCGTGCCGGGGTGGGGTATCTGCGGATTGTGGACCGCGATTTTCTAGAATTAAATAATTTACAGCGACAAGTGCTTTTCGATGAGCAGGATGTCGCGGATCGGCTGCCCAAGGCGATTGCGGCAGAAAAAAAGATTCGTCAGATCAATGCGAATATTGAAATTGATCCCCAGGTTGTGGATATCAATCATCGAAATATTTTGCAGCTTGCTGACTCGATGGATCTCTTGATCGATGGGACCGATAATTTTGAGACACGTATGCTCCTGAATGACGCGGCGATTCGCCTGTCGAAGCCTTGGATTTTTGGGGGATGTATCGGAGCCGAGGGCCAGACGATGACGATCGTTCCGGGGCAAACCGCATGCCTGCGTTGCATCCTGCGAGAACCACCTCAAGCGGGTGAGATGCCGACGTGTGACACCGCGGGTGTTTTGGGTGGTATCGTAAACGTGGTAGCCAGCATTCAGTCAGTGGAAGCGATAAAGATACTCAGTGGGCATCCCGAAGCGATCCAACCCGGACTGCTCGTCATTGACCTTTGGGATAATCGCATCCGGCAGGTTGGCACGGAGGCGATTCGCGCCGCAACCGATTGTCCTGCATGCCACGGTGGAGATGCGCCCTGGCTTGAGGGGCGCCGCGGCAGCCAGTCTGCCATCCTCTGTGGTCGCAATGCCGTGCATTTACGTTCGCTGGCGGAAACGACGCTTGACTTAACGCAACTGGCAGAAAAACTTCAATCAAGCGGCGAGGTGATGGTCAATAAGTTTTTGCTCAGATTTTCAGTCGAAGGTTTTGAATTCACACTGTTTCCCGATGGCCGCTCGATCGTCGGTGGAACCGATGATGTGGCCGAGGCCCGCGCAGCGTTTGCGCGCTTCATCGGCATCTGAGTGCACTCCGGCGAGCATGATCAACGGGTACCAACATCCAGATCGCTAGAAATTGTCAGTAAGGTTCCGGGAGTTGATAGACCAGGGGACTCCGGTGATCCACCCGCTCTTCGGTTTCATGCCAGGGGCCGACGTTTTTCAACTCAGGCATGATTTCAACCATTTGATTCAATAATCGTTCGATCAGGTGTTTCGCTTCTGGTTCGGTCGACTTGTCACGCAGGGTGACAATGGTTTTCATCAAGCGGATCAGTTGAGCCCTTTGTAGCACCGGCGGGGAAAGCGGTCCCTCGGTGTCTACAAGCAGTTCGTGGAGAGGAACTTCAAGCAACCGTTGCCAAGCATGCAATTCACTGATGCGGAGATCAGCGTTTGGCTGTTCCATCTGGCGAATATCATTGATTTCGAGATTCCACCGCCGGGCCACAGTGCGAAGAGTCATGCCCTGGCGTTGACGCACTTGCGAGATGCAGTTGAGAGATTTGGGGATTTCAGTGGTCTTGCTTTCTTGACCACCGGCAGGCGACATTTTTTCTTTTTGATCGGGAGGGGACACTGTGCTCATTAGACTGGCTCCATTTTGAAGAGTGCAATACAACGACAACGATCCGTTGCCTCGTCCATCCTTGAGTTCAGCCGACTCGGGAAACGCTGCATCAATTGCAGTGGGTCCGCTGACAATCCATGTCTGAATCTAGTGAACTCGTGCCTCTTCTAACGCCCGCACCAGTCTGTGGCCTGCCTGTCCCAGCAGACACACGATGCGTCGTCACAGTTCCACTCCAAGGGTTCCAAGGTGTGGTGCATGTATGAGCGTGCCGCACAGCACACTCGCTTCAACCGCTTCGCGCCTGTTCTCAACGTCTCAACGTTTGAAGCGCCAAACCCCACCGGTCGTTCCCGCAGGGACTGCCACACCAAAATTCTAGTCAGGGCCAAAATTTATTACAAGAAAAAGGTAATTTACCTCGGTTTAAGGAGGTTAGTGCGAAGGGAGAGAATCCTCAGTCTGGGAAGACTTTTAACGATTCAAACATCTTTATTCTGCAGAAAACGCCCCGAAATGTACCAGTCTTCATCGATTTGTTCGGTTTGGAAGTGTTCCAGCCGTATCACGCTATCCATACTCTCCGCGCCGCTGCCTCCCAGGGGCGAAACCCCCTCACCGCCAATCAGCACGGGGGCGATGAAAGTATGGACTTCATTGATCAACTCGGCATCAAAAAAACTTCCCAGCACCTTTCCGCCGCCTTCGACCAAAAGATTCGTCATCTGCCGCTCGCCCAGGCGTTCGAGTAACTGATGCAGTTTGGCAGATTGGCCTTCCTGTGGTTCTTGATCCAGACATATCACTTCACATCCGGCATTTTCAAGTCGAGATCTCGCTTCAAGCGGCGCTTGAGGACCGGTGACAACCATCAAGGGGACCTCACCTGCAGAGCGTACCAACTTGGAATCGGTGCAGAGTTGTGCCATTGAGTCCAGCACAATCCGCACGGCGGTTCGCGGCCCGGGAGGTCGTGCGGTGAGTTGTGGATCGTCGAGTTCCGCTGTTCGTCGGCCGATCAGAATGGCGTCGACTCTGCCACGTATCTGATGCACGATGCTTCGGGAGCGCGGATTGGAAATCCAGCGGCTGTCTCCACCGGTAGTCGCCATTTTTCCATCAAGTGACATGGCCCACTTTGCAATCACCCAGGGTCTGCTGGTCTGCAGATAGTGGAAGTAAGGTGCGTTCAGAGCCTCCGCCTCCTCGGCAGCAACTCCCGTCATCACATCCAGACCATGCTCTCGCAGTGATGCCAATCCTGTTCCGGCAACTTGCGGGAAGGGGTCTCGATTGGCAACGACAACCCGGGCTAGCTTTGCCGCCAGGATAGCTTCGGTGCAGGGCCCCGTTTTCCCATGATGGCAGCAAGGCTCTAGATTAACGTACAGCGTCCCTCCTTCAGCATCGGCTCCTGCGTTGCGTAAGGCCTCAATCTCGGCATGATCGCGTCCAAACGCAGTGTGAAATCCTTCTCCGACAATCTTCTCTCCCTGCACGATGACGCACCCGACCATCGGATTCGGCTCAACCCGACCGGCCCCTTGTCGAGCAAGTTCCAACGCACGTTGCATATAGCGGTAATCACGTTGCGTTTCATTCATGGCATGTGCAGGGGAATGTAGATGACACACACATTGATTCTCTGCATCAGGCAAACCTCGGCAGGCAAATCCGTCTATCCCGCGAATTACCGGTTTAATCGTCAGGTGTCCAGATGGCCGACTTCTTCGATTCACCTGTGGGGGCCCCGTCAGGGGTCCATATTTTTTGCTCGCCTCCCGTCGTGGGATTGGGGGAAGTGGCCCCGGTGTCGCCCATCTGCGGCGGTGCGACGTTTGGCATGTTGGCCGGATTTGCCGCCCGCGGATCAATAATCCCATAACGGGCGAGCATT
>JAYZMM010000132.1:0-64959 GCA_036153155.1 Planctomycetota bacterium | reverse complement strand
TTTCTCCATAAAGTGAATTCAGGTATTTCCCATGCGACATCGAAGACGCGGACGCATTTTAGGTCGATCGCCCAGCCATCGCCGAGCGATGTTAAAGAATTTGGCTTCCAGTCTACTGCTGACTGAAAGAGATGCCGAATTCGATGACAACCCACCTGAAGTAAAGGGGCGGGTCGTGACAACAATTGCGAAAGCGAAAGAAGTTCGGCCGATCATTGAGCGCTGCATCACCATTGCAAGAAAGACTCTCGAGGATCAACGTAAAGCTGATTCACTCGATTCCACTGCAGAAAGAAATTCTGAGGAGTGGAGGCAATGGCGAAGTAGTTCGCAGTGGAACGAATGGAATCAGGCAATCGCCCCCGTTCTTACGGCACGTCGACGGGCAATCCAAATCTTGGGCGACAAAGAAGCAGTCTCGATTCTTTTCGATACGGTAGCGCCACGTTTTGAAGATCGCCCCGGAGGGTATACCCGGATCATGCGACTAGCTCAGCCGAGGCTTGGCGATGGTGGAACACAAGTGATTCTAGAATTTGTCGGAACTCGAGACCGAATTAAAGAGGCGGCGCCTGAGCCGATTCAAGTGGAGTCAGATTCCCCAGAAAGCACCGAATCCGCAGAGGATGTTTCGACGGAGATAGAGAATCCGGAAAACGAAACGGATGATTCAAACGCAGCAGAGGGCACCGAAGCCGATTCGAGCAAAGAAGTGGATTCTGAAACGGAATAGGCCAACCCGGCTTGTTGGTAGAGAACCAAATTTTCTTTCTTGCGTCAAATTTGGTTGAGGGTGAGAATCTGCACCCTTTTTGGATCACCTGTTAGGCACCACAGCTTTTTGATTCGCTGTGAAAAATTCCAGTTATGCAGCCACGTTGCTTCTTTGCTGCCGATACCAATTGACGGTTTCTAGAATCCCGTCGTGTAATTCAGTCTTCGCCTCGAAACCGAAGTAGTCTTTTGCCCGGTTTGTGTCCAGGCATCGGCGAGGTTGACCATCCGGTTTGTCGTGATTCCATTCGATTTTTCCACTGAACCCACAAATTTCGCAAATCATCTCTGCGAGTTCCCGAATGCTAATTTCGGTTCCCGAACCAAGATTTACGGGATCCGCATCCTCATAATCGAGCGTCGCTTTCACAATTCCTTCGGCTGCGTCCGCGACATATAAAAATTCTCGCGACGCCACGCCAGTCCCCCAAACTTCTATTTGTTTCTCCCCTCTCTGCATTGCCTCACATACTTTTCTAATGAGTGCGGGAATCACGTGGCTTGATTGCAGATCAAAATTATCGCCCGGTCCATAAAGATTGACGGGGAAAAGCGTGATGGCGTTCATATTATATTGCTGCCGATATGCCTGC
This sequence comes from Planctomycetota bacterium, assembly GCA_036153155.1. Taxonomy (GTDB): domain Bacteria; phylum Planctomycetota; class Planctomycetia; order Pirellulales; family UBA7805; genus UBA7805. Next base: position 63,592 of record JAYZMM010000132.1, on the reverse strand, counting down.
GATTGTACAAGCAACATTTTTTTTGCGAGTCCATAGGGAGCGTTCGTTTCTTCAGGATAGCCATTCCAAATATCATCCTCACGAAACGGTACTGGGGTAAATTTTGGATAGGCACATATCGACCCGATTGATACAAATTTCTCCACATCAAATCGTCTTGCCTGTTCGATTAATTCAACGCCCATGATTGCATTCTCGTAAAAAAATCTACCTGGATTCAAGCGATTAGCCTCAATCCCACCGACAATGGCAGCAAGATGGATAACGATATCGGGGTTGCTATCGGCCATAAGTTGTTCGATTGCTTCTCTGTGCCGCAAGTCATATGCCTTACTACGCGGCACAACGATGGAGTTAGGCTCACAAGCCTCGACCTGCCGACAGACTTCACGACCGAGAAAACCTGCGCCACCGGTCACTACAACAACTTTGTCCTTCAAAAGGTTCACCGTGCACTCCCTTTCAATTCCGATTTACCTGATTTTCAATCCTTCAGGCCTGTAAAACCTCTGATGATTTTCCCAATATTCCTTGCATCATGCAGATTCTTTCAGCCCAAGTTGGTACAGTCGCTGATAAAGTTCGCACCGCGACGCCAATTGATCATGTGTTCCTAAATCAACAATCTTTCCTTCATTCATGACTAATATTTGGTCGGCCAATGACAAGGTGGATAAACGATGCGTGATCATTACTGTTGTTCGGTCTTTCGTAAATTGCTGCAAAGCATTGTGAATGAGTTGCTCACTTTCAGGATCAATTTGACTGGTCGCTTCATCCAACAGCATAATTTGCGGGTTGCGAAGTATTGCCCTCGCCAAAGAGATACGCTGTCGCTGACCGCCCGAAAGGCGTCCGCCTGACTCACCCACGTTCGTTTGATACCCGTGCTCAAGTTTGTCGAGAATAAATCCGTGTGCGTGCGCTTTTTTTGCAGCACGAATGACATCCTCGTCAGAGGCACGGGGCGAACCATAACGAATGTTATTCATCACAGAATCATCAAATAGAATGGTCTGCTGCGTAACGATGCTAATCTTACGGCGAAGGTCTTGAATACTAAGATCTCGAAGCGGATCGTATCCCAATGATATTTGCCCCTCGATCGGATCAAAGAATCTCGGGATCATATTCATCAAGGTCGTCTTGCCGCATCCATTTGGCCCGACAATCGCCAAGGTTTTTCCACAGTCGATCTTCAAGTTGATATCTCTAAGCACCCACTCATTTTCTTCGTAGTAGAAAGAAACGTTTTTAAATACAATGGGCTTGCGAATATCTTTGACAGAAATGGGATTTTCTATTTCTACGATCGGCGACTCTCGATCCAAAAGCGGAAAAATACGGTCGGCTGCTGCAGATCCAGCCTGAATCTGGTTTACAAAGCCGGACATTTTCCTCAGCGGATCACTAGCACCAATGAGAAAACCATAAAACAACAGCAAGGAAGGCAGGTTCATTGGGCGCTCTGTCATCGCCATTCCGAAAATATGGGTCTCTTTATTCAGCACCAAATATCCGCCAGCAAGTATCGAAATCGCGACCACGCAGATTCCCAGAACTTCGTCACTGAATTTCGTCAGGCCATGGTAGAACATGATTTTCATAGACTTCCGATACACGTCACGGGTTGTACGGCGAAACCGATTAATTTCCTGCCGCTCCATCGTGTATGCCTTCACCGCGTAAATTCCACCAAATGATTGAAGCAGTCGGCGAAACAGCGAACTTGATTCTTCCATTAAGCGACGATTTGCTCGCTTGATTGACTTGGCGAGAGTGTAGGTGAAAAACAAAGCAACGGGTGCGACAACAAATGAAAACAACATCAGTTGCCAACTCACCCAAATTGCACCAGCCAAACAAACGACTGCTTTCAAAGGCTCTCTCATAGCTCGGCCGAAAAGAAACGAGACCACTCCGCCGATTACCGCAATGTCACCCGTGAACCGACTCATCAAGTCGCCGGTTCGATCCTTATTGAAAACGCCCAGCCCCATCTTCATTGTGTGCTGGAAAACTTGATTCCGGAGTCCCAGTGTTGTCAGCTCGGAAAAACGCTGAACCAACAATAGATTGGCAACAAGAAAAAGATCCTTAATAATCGTACAGATGATTAGCCCAACAGCGATAACGACGAGCGTTTCAAATGGGTCATTGGGTAGAAAACGTTCGATGTACGGTTGCATATCCGTTGTAGCAACGATTACTTTTTCTTCAGCTTGATGCTGTAAAGAAAGATGAGCGACTTCGTTTTCGATGGCAATCCGCTCTTTTTGGGTAGACGCATCGGGCACTTTTTGTTCGAGGTTTTTTATCTTTTCCTCGATCGCGAGACAATTTGCTTTACTTTCGGTAATCCGATCGCGTGCCCAATCGTGCATCGACTTGTTCTGGATAATCACTTCGACAAACGGATACACAGCACCGATATTTACACCCCAAAATAGCGCAATCACAAAGGAGGACAGAATAATGCCAAGGATCGTAAACCGCTGGCGGAGTGCCTGCTTAATAGCACGTCCAAGATTCTTCATAGTCGGATATCCGGTCGGCCTTTATGGGCCTAAAAAAGGGTAGCTATCGGGGGTCTCGAGAGACTGGAGACGCTACAGATATCGGCAAATGGAGTCAACGTGATTCCTTTCACGAACTCGACGGATTGCACATGGCCCTCCCCTGCGTAGCAAGAAGTTCGCCCAGGCCCCTGGTTCTCGCAAAATTGATGAGTCGCGGGCTGATATCAGTGCTACCACATGCGCGGTCGAGCGGCGAAGTGTGGCAAGAAAGACCTGCTCAATCTATGTGGGACTGGCGATCTGGAAACGAATCTCGCGGCAGAAAAAAAGCGAAACGATGAAAATACCGCTTGAACATGGTCGACTATTGAAGGCTCTTTCCTCTCCGAAACTGACGGCTGTAATACCAGAGCGCCGCGTATTTATTGAAAGAGTACTGACTTAAATGAAAGGCAAACAACAAACCATGCTGCCCATCTAAAAACCCACCTTGCAATAGATAGAGCCTTACAAAGGTGGTCAGACCATGAGAAATTGCGTTGAGCAAGTTGGCAGATTTTCCAGATTTAGCCTGATCACGCGCCCAAGAGTGCGCGTATGCTAGATGTTTCTCCAGATAATATTCGTAATTCCGGCAGGCATCATGGATTAAAAATCCACCAAGTGTCTTTGTTGGTATTCCCTTTGAATCAACTGATTCATGCACCGCCCGGGAGTTAAATCCAAAATTATTTTTCGCGTAAAGCCGAACTATTTTTTCTCGTCGCCAGCCGTTATGAAAAACATCCTTATCGAGAAAGGCATTTTGCCGAACAATCTGATACAAGCAATTTTTGTTGGGATTTTTCAAAACGGATTCAATGGCTTCTCGCAACTGCTCTGAAATTCTTTCGTCGGCATCAATTGCCAGAATATAATCACTGGTCGCTAAATCTTGGGCCCGTTGCCGTTGGATTCCGAATCCCTCCCAATCTTCACGGATAAAAACTTTTGCCCCATACTGCCTCGCAATATCCAAAGTGGCGTCCGTGCTACCCGAATCTAAAACAACAATCTCATCGACCCAATCGGTAAGACTGCGGAGGCAAGGTGTGATCTGACTTGCTTCATTTTTTGTAATCAAAACCGCTGAAATTGTGGCTCGTGGGGGGTGTATCTCCGCAGGCTGCCCTGCCACGCGGCGATGCACCAGGGTGCTCGAACTAACTGTGGATGTACTAGTCATTTTTGATCGCCTTTAGTGAGGAATCACCCATGAGTATTTTTTCGTAAACCGCCTCAATGGCTGTTGCTTCCTGTCGAATGTCGTAGTAACTGCATACGTGCTGTCGACCTGATTTTCCCTTGCGAATGGTTTGATCGGGATCAGCCAGGCAATGCCCAATTGCAGCAACTAACGCTTTGGTATCTCCGATGTCGACCAGATGACCAGTCTCATCTTCGTTAATCAGCGTTGGAAAGACACCGGTTCGCGTGGCTACGACCGCGGCACCGCACGACATTGCCTCGATGGGCGTTAAACCAAAACCCTCGTAACGAGGCGGGGCGACGCAAAGTACTATACGCTGAAACCATCTATGTCTCTCTTCGGCCGATACCTGACCGAGCCAAATAACGCGATCGTCAACACCAGCGTCAAACAACTTTTTTTTCAATGCTTCCAGGAAGGGTAAATCTCGGGGCTTACAATGCCCGGCAACAATCGCTGTAAAATCTGGATATTTGGGAAGCAATTGACACATCGCCTCGATAAATAAGTCGGTGCCCTTTTCGGCACGAACACGTCCGAAAATTCCAATCCCGTATTTCCCAGGCAGACCAGATTCCCGCCAAGCATTTTGCTTATCCTCCGGCGGCATAAATACGTTCGTATCAATCCCATGAGGAATAACCGCATCGCACCGATCAACATAAAGGGAGGCCTCACGGGTCGTGGCGATAACCGTATCCATTTTGGATAATAACCAGCGAGGAAATACGGAATGACGACGGAGCGCGACGGTTGTGAAGACCAATCTCAGCGGAAGACGGAATACGTATTTTGCGATAATCCCGAATAGCATCTCTGAATTACGCCGAGCATGCCAAATCGAAATTTTTTTATAACCATTTTGCCTGAATAGACGAAAAAGCTGCCATCGACCCATCTGCCGCGTTGAGACGGGTAAACGCTTGCCCAAGATAACCACGTCATACTGCTGATCATGCCGCTCCGCCAAATTTGAAATGGTGGCCGAGACGCCCGTAAAGCGCGAATGAAAATTTGTGAGGATAATCAGCGGATTGACGATAGAAGACACGATTAGGATGGTCCTCAGATCTATTCAGTGACTGTGATGATGTGCTTCGCAATTACAAAACGTACAAAACAAGACACAGCCTCAAGCCATGCGATGCAAGCGGTTTGTAGTCAAACCCGTAGGCTTTCCCAAGAGTGATTTGTAGACAGCTACTGTTATTTGACGGCAACGCTAGCGTGAGTAAAGCCAAGGCCAGAAGGATATCTGGATTTGTCATCCTCTTCACTGCCATTTGCCTCTGCCCGATGTGCGCGGCGAATATCCTTATCAATTTCCATTCACTTCGTGAACATAGTTACGCTATCGTTGCATTCAATTGCTGATAACCCATAAATGCCGGGTGCTCTACTCGAGTGTCTCTTGACGCTTTGCAGATGGAAAAATAGGATCCGACGGGTTTTTAGATCTTTAGAACATGGGCTTTGGCCATGCGGCGTTTTATACTCATCGATAATTGGCTGGAGTCTGTCGGCGGACATAACTACCAGTATGCGATGGAGATTCTGCAGGCGGCCGCAAACTCTCAACACGAAGTGGTTTTGGCCACTGCCCAAGCATTCTTCAAAGAAAGGTCCGCGCTACCGACAAATTGGAGCTGTTATCCGATTTTCCGATATGCGTGGAACCGAACCCATACGGTTGGCGTTGATGGCAAACGAACTGAACCTGTCGGTATCGACGGTCGGACATTAAATAACTTGAATTCGAGTGAACAGCGTCAGCCATCCAAAGGCAAACCCTGGTCGCGATTTTTTCAAACGTGGGACCGTAAACGAAGAATTCGCGCATTCAAAGATGCGTGCCAACATCTTTTCGATCGAATCGGATGGAATCAGGATGACATTATTTTCTTTCCGTCCGTATCCGATTTTGATTTCCTAGGACTCGCCGCATTCCTGGCCTCGAACAATGCCACAAAAACGCAGCATTGGCACGTGCAATTTCATTACGATATTTTTGACGGTCGGCCTCCTGAGTTTGAGAGCCAAAGAGAACGAATAGCATGCATGTCGAGGCAGTTTTCACACGCTCTGGCTGCGATTCCAACGCATCGACTTCATTTCTATGCAACTACGCAACAAATAGCCGACCAATATAATCGGCTTCAGGTCGCAAAATTCTCACCCCTTCCCTATCCCATCAGCCTGATTCAAGATTTTGAGATACCAAGTCGACCACCTAGAGATAAACGTTTGCGGGTGACTTTGGCAGGAGCCCCGCGGCGAGAAAAAGGGAAAAGAGAGTTAAACCAACTATTCGAGCGATTACACCGCGATCATACCCTGGAACAAAATGCGCAAGTTTGGATGCAAGGGAACCATCATACCATTGCAAGGCAATTGTCTGATTTCGACCAGACACAGATTGCTAGGGCAAAAACACCAGCCTCAAACGATGCCCCAATTGTTGTGGTGCCTCATCCACTAAAGCGAAAAGAATACCTTGAATTTATTCACCACACTGACATCGGCCTGCTCCCTTACAACAATGCTCGCTATCATGCTCGAGCAAGTGGAGTGCTGATTGAAATGCTCTCGGCCGGTGTCCCGGTGATTGTCACGGCCGGTAGTTGGTTGGCCTTGCAACTTGCAGAGCCAATCTACCAGCACTTGGAAGGCATTCTCCGGCGTGAAGCAATCATCGCCAAAAAATACTTGGAGACGCCTCTTTGCAATGCAGATGACAACCTGCGAGACCCCAACGCATCGGGCAAGCCTGAGAGTGTTCTTATTGCTGGCGATACGAACCCGACAACCACATCCATAGCGATACCTGCAGGGGCCGGTGCAGCCATCGTTCAAATTCCTTGGCTCGATACACGACCAGGTCATTTCTTAAGAGTTCGTGCTGTACAACAAGACGCCACTGGGCGGACACAGGCACGGCCCCATTCATCCATTTTGTGCGAAAGAGAACAAGGTAAATCTGTATTCAGTATTGTCGGAATCGATCCTCAGTCTGATTCAATTCGCATCGAAATATCGAACGCTTACCACAACCATTCGATGATGACAGGGCGCCCACAGATATCATTTATCAAGCGAAGTGCGAAAGAACTACCCTCTGGCGCGGTGGGATTGATTGCAAGCGATTTCGATCAAATCCCCGACCTCATTCGGGAAATGATTCTGCATTACGGTCATTATAGAGAATCGGCACGAGAACATGCCCATTCTTGGAATCATGAACATGCTCCGCTGCGAACAATTGAACGCTTAATTGAAAAGCAAAGTAACGACAGTGTATTGCGTGGGGTCGCCTGATAATGTTTTATCCCTCGTCGATGCAACCGAAGCAGAAACCCAAGTTATGCCTTAAATCTCTCCGGATCCCCTCATTTATCACACGCTTATGGATCTGTGTTTACCTTATTTCCGCAATATCGGGATCTCATGGATGTCGATCGATAAAGCAACCAAAAATGAAAAATGCCTCGCCACTCGCTGCATTGGAAAAGGCGCCGACTCAAACCGAGCTGGAGGTTGTCTTTGTTAGGATTCCACCCCGAGATCTGGAAGCGACGAACATACTTTGGCAAGAAGTCGATGAATTAGCCATTGATGCGAAATTTCGACGAGAGCTTCATAAAAATGGATTTCGAGTCGGCGTTATAGGAACACAAACCTCTGGTGAAATACAAGACATTCTCCAAACTGCCCATCAGGCAAGAACAAGTAAAATTGCATTGGAAGAATTTGGAAATTTACAATCTACTCATGCCATCAGTAGAAAAATTTTCCTCCAACCTGGACAGCAAAGTGAACTACTTGCATCGTCCATTCAAAAGGAATTTCAAATGCTAGAAATGCACGACGGCAAATTGATCGGGCAGACACTGAACGACGGGCAGGCGCAATTTATTGTAGAAATTCGTGACGTGAATGATGAACAAGTAGCTTTGCGACTAACACCTGAGATACATTTTGGGGCATTTCACAACGAATATGTGCCGGGTGAAGGAATGTTTCAACTCCAAACCAGCCGAGAGAAAAAAAGACTGCCACGTTTGCAAGTGGACGCAGATCTGCATCAGGGCCAAATTTTGATTGTTGGTCCGCAGGCGAATCAACCGGGGAGTCTTGGGCACCGATTTTTTAACGAGCAAGCTGCCGATAAATCGATTTCAAAGATCATGATGATCCGCCTCGGTGATTTTCCAACCGCTAAGATGAAAATTTCCTCAGGGGATATCGCGCACGATTAACTTCTAATGAAGTGGCAAGACCATCTTTACATAATAAAAGACGTAACAAAAGATTTTACTGCCTACCCCAACAAATTATTCTTCTGTTGGAAATAGTGTCCGGATGGAAAAATAGAGTATTGCTGCTCCCCCCAATACTAGCAGAAATATAAACCAGATTCCGAGCCAGCCAGCTGTCGAGGACTTTTTCGAGGTACACTCTCCACAGTCTTCGAGCTGTCCGCTTTGCGGATTAATCATCACGGGCGCCGCGCAAACGGGACATTGATCCCAGTTCTCGTTTGTACTCATCCCAATATCTCTTTTTCCCGACGGGTGGACCGCACTGCGCATCACCGATCTTGCCTTTGGACTTTATTCTAGTCGTTATTTTCTGAGATACCAATCTAGGTTAGCATAGAGTAAGGATAGCTGAAGAAGTAAATTCATTTCCCCGGGGCATACGTAGGTAGATCCCTGATAGCCGTACGTGTTGGGCACCCTACCAAGGAGCGGACCATGCATTATCGACCAGTTGGTTTTATAGTGCTTCTCGCAATGATTGCAATATTTTCCCCTGTCTTGCTGACAGGAGAATCTGGATCCGTATGGCAGGCACTCTTCAATGGGAACGATTTAGCCGGTTGGTCGACAACCGGAAATTGGAAGGCAACTGCCAATGGCACACTCTCAATCGAGCCCCGCCCGGGTGAAGAAGGTTGGCAACGGTATGCAGATTATCTCTGGACCGATAAAAAGTATGCCGATTTCATTTTGCAACTGGAATATAAAATTCCACCGAAAGGAAACAGCGGTATTTTCTTGGGAGTGAAAAACAAAAAAAATCCGGTTTACGAGGGAATTGAAATCCAGATTCTAGACTCACATGAAAAAAAAGGCGCGCTGACGCCGCACGACTGTGGTGGCGTGATCGGCATTCGCGCACCTGAGAGCAATGCGGCAAAACCGGCTGGTGAATGGAATAAAATGCGGATCAACTGCAGGGGCGACCATCTGCTGGTCGATTTGAATGGCAAGCAGATAATCGATCTTAACATGAGTGAGAAAATCGGCCGTCCGCAACCGCTAGCCGGGTATATCGGTCTCCAAGATCACGGACTGCCCCTCGAATTTCGCAACATTAAAATCTGCAAGCTCTCAGACCAGTAGACTACTGAATCACGGAGAGAGATTTTTGAATTGCGCGAAAGTACAATGGTGACGGTGTGTGCTAGACGTTGCTTGCTTCTAATATTTGGTTTTTATGCTCTGCCAATTTCATCCATTTTTCGACCGATTCTTTTCTGGCATATCATTGCTGATATTCGTGTTTGGGGCATTGCCCACTGACCTTTCGCAAGCCAACGGGATGGGATCCGGTAGCTTCCATCCGTTGTTCTCTGAGATTGACATTCTTGCTCCACACCAAATCGAGCGTTATGAAAAGGCTGGCATCCGCCTCATTCGCGGCAAACATTTGCTTCTGTTGACGGACTTACCACCAAGCAAAGAGGTTGATCGAATGCCATTTGTTTTTGATCAAGCCGTTCCCCAATGGGCCGAAGCATTCGATATTTCGAAAAATGACTTTGAAAAATGGCAGATGGTTGGCTGTCTGATGAACGATCGAGAGCGTTTTCGACAGACTGGCCTCTGCCCTGATGCGATACAAGCATTTCGCAATGGATTCTCTCAAGAAAAAATGCTTTGGATGTTCGACCAGAAGAGTGATTATTATCGACGCCATCTGTTGCTTCATGAAGGCGTGCATGGATTCATGTCCACATTCTTTGAAACCATTAGTCCACCGTGGCATGCAGAAGGCATGGCTGAACTTTTGGCAACTCATTGGTGGGATGAGACGAGCGAAAGCCGACTCGAGGTCGGATATTTTCCGCTGGAAAAAAAGCATGTTCCAATGTTGGGGCGGATACGCATTGTTCGCGACGAGGTTGACCAAGGCCGCACCCGTAATATCAAGCAAATCCTTGCTTACGGAGTTGAGGCCCACAGCAAAAATGTGCCCTACGGATGGTGTTGGGCACTTGCGGCTTTTCTTGATGGGCATCCGAAATATCAAAGCCGTTTTCGTAAATTGAATCGCTCCGTTACGGGGAATGATTTCAATGACAAATTCCTGCAGGCCTTTCATGATGACTGGCAAGAGCTCGAATCTGAGTGGTTGCTATTTGTCCGTGAGATTGACTATGCGTACGACCTTGATCGTTCTGCAATTCCTTATCGAACAGGAAAACCAATAAAAGCCTCGGAGCCGGATATGGTGACAACCATAAGTGCCGCATCCGGCTGGCAGCCCACCCAAGCGTTCCTGGAGTCAGGTGAGACCTATCATATTCGCGCCGATGGTAAATTCAGCATGCGAGGAGCCACTGCAGAGGAACGGTGGTCCAGTGATCCGGGGGGCATTACGCTGCACTATTCTTCAGGACAGCCACTCGGAGTGCTACAAGCGGTCCTCATACCCCCGGGAAAAACCGAGACCGATTATTTTAACGCGTCGCGTGTCCATTTGATCGGCTGTGAGAAACATTGGACGCCCGATCAATCGGGAACGCTATATTTACGTATCAATAACAAGGCAAACAGACTCCCCGACAACGAAGGTACGATCCGTGTTTACATCCAGAAGCCCGAAAAGCTGGATATCGACGTGCGGAGGACAAAAACCACAACAACGGATATTCCCTAGTCAGATCGGCTTGAAAAAGCGTCCTACCGATACCGTTGCATTTCAATTGACCCACCTAAAGCCTGATTGGCCAATTGACAACCCTGCGGGCAACGAAACAATAACGTCTGAGTGTCCGTGATACAGGGCCCGTTTTTTCCCGTAACTCTAGAGATAGCAGCATGAACCAAATTGAACTCCAAGATCCTGAAGTCTGGTCCGCCATCTCCCAGGAAATTGTCCGGCAGGAAAATGGTCTTGAGATGATTGCGAGTGAAAATTACACGAGTCCCACGGTCATGCAAGCGGTCGGTAGCGTGCTGACCAATAAGTATGCCGAAGGCTATCCTGGCCGGCGCTATTATGGAGGCTGTGAATTTGTCGATACGATTGAGGACCTTGCCCGCGATCGCGCAAAAAAGCTTTTTGGTGCTGAGCATGCCAACGTACAACCCCACTCAGGCTCACAGGCCAATGGAGCAGTCTATCTCACCTGTGTTGAACCTGGAGATACGGTTCTGGCTTTGGATCTTGCCCATGGAGGACATCTAACCCATGGCATGAAATTAAACATTTCGGGAAAGCTTTATCATTTTATCCACTATGGTGTTGACCCTTCCACACACCGTCTCGATTTCGACCAAATTGCAAAACTTGCTCGTGAGCACAAGCCAAAATTGATAATTGCCGGTGCCAGTGCTTACCCGCGCGAAATACAGCACGCACGGTTTGCAGAAATTGCAAATGAAGTAGGGGCACGTTTGTTGGTCGACATGGCACACTACGCCGGACTGGTTGCCGCCGGACTCCACGACAATCCGGTTCCAGTTGCAGATTTTGTGACCACGACCACACATAAGACTTTACGCGGACCACGGGGTGGCATGATTCTTTGCCGAGAGTCCGATGCGAAGATGATTGATCGCAATATTTTCCCTGGCACACAGGGTGGTCCCTTGATGCACGTCATTGCGGGAAAGGCTGTTTGCTATGGAGAAGCGCTCTCAGAAGATTTTAAGCAATATGCCGCCCGTGTTATCGAAAATGCGAAAGCATTGGCTGAGTCACTCTCGGAAGGCGGACTGCGACTGGTAAGTGGCGGCACAGATAACCATTTAATGCTGGCCGATGTGACCCCGCTCGGTCTCAGTGGTAAACCAGCAGAGACAGCGCTGGAAGCCTGTGGGATCACCGTCAACATGAATATGATCCCCTTTGATGAAAGAAAGCCCATGGACCCCTCTGGCATCCGCCTAGGCACGCCCGCGTTGACGACACGGGGCATGGGACCAGCGGAAATGCGAAAGATTGGTCATTGGATCGTGACCGCACTTCGAGGTGCAGAGGATCAAGCTGTTTTGCAGCAGATTCATCATGAAATCAACGAACTGTGCGTCGATTTTCCGGTACCAGCAGCCACTCTTTCTGAAACCACGTAAGCTTGCCCACATACCCCCGTTACAATTTGACCGGGGATGCAACATGGGTTTTTGCGCGAGGAAGCGTGATCACCGGAGTGCCTGTTTGCCCAAATGCACCGCAAGCCTATAATGAAATCTTATTTCAAAGGTAGTGCCAACCGGCCAACCGTAAGTGTCTAAAACTCGGATCTTAAATCAACCAGGGTGTGCGTGTGGCTTTAAGTAAAATTTTAATTGCAGATGATAACCAGCCGAATGTCGAACTGCTTGAGGCCTATTTAACAGGCATTGAATGTGACATTGAGATAGCGCGCGACGGACAGGAAACCATCGATAAGGTTGCTGGTTTTCAACCAGATGTCATCTTACTGGATGTAATGATGCCTAAGCTATCTGGTTTCGAAGTTTGTCGGAAACTCAAGGACGATCCGACAACGAGCGGTATAATGATATTAATGGTCACGGCATTAAATGAACTCGGCGATATTGAGCGTGCCGTAGAGGCGGGGACCGACGACTTTCTTAGTAAACCGGTAAACCGTGTCGAACTCGTCAAGCGGATTCAAAACATGCTAAAAATTCGACATGTAACTGACGAAATAGAGCGGTTGAGACAATACATTCAAAAAATGGAAGATGAATCGGCGCATTCCTAATTTTATTCCGAAGACTTTTTTTGATGCCATGCATCCGACGCGTCAGAAGCTCACCGAGGTGAGTGATCGTATACAGCTTTCTCGGAATCGTTTCTCTCGAGCGGTGCAACTTTCAGGCGATGTAACACCTAAACCTTTGATGCATGGGTCCTAATCGATGCCAGTGCGTGTCCATTTACTGGATTGCCCGTTTCACATCCGTAACCTCTATACAAATCTCCTTCGCTCGTCAGGAATAGCGATTTTTTGGTGCATTATTGTAATCTTTTTTACAAGTAACGCCGTTGCAAGTGATCCTGCAGTTGGTATCAAATCGGCTCCCCTTGGCGTCTCTCAACTAATTAAACAACTGGGACATCCTCGCTACGTACTGCGTGAACAGGCACAGACCGAACTAATGAAAATCGGTCCGCCGGCGCTCGATGCGTTGTCCAGTGCCCTTTTGAGTGATGACATTGAAATCGCAATGCGGGCCCGTTATTTGCTCACCGCGATCAAAATTGATTGGGTCCAAGACCAAGACCCGAAACATATTCGCGCTGCAATGAAAAATTATGATCAAAAAAGCGATGCGGAAAGAAAAGAAATCATTGATGAGCTTTCCAAGCAGGCTGACGATTCTGAGCGGGCCGCATTAGCGCGTATTGTGCGTTATGAAAAATCAACCTTGCTTTCCAAATTAGCGGCACTCGGGATTTTGGAAAGCGTGTTAAATCAAGACTCGTCAGATGCCGGACATTCGACTATCGGGCAACAGTTAACCGAATCGCAACGACCTGCTGCAGAATGGCTGCGAGAAAATTTGGTAACCGAGATCCCAATCGATCAAAAGATTGATTACTGGAAGAAAATCGCCGACAGCGAACTCGAAATCTGGAAAGGCAACAACGATCAGACCAGCCACGAAATCGTACAACGAATCCTTTTTCACCTGGTGCAACTTTTGGATCAAGCAGGCAGAGATTCGGAGGCAGAACCCTTTCTCCTGCAAGTGGTGAGGCTCCAACCCGAAGATGAAGATAGTGTTCGATTGCTGGTTCAAAAGATGATCGGGGAGCGTACCGAACAAAATCAGCTAAAAAAGCGAGCAGCTCGCGTCATCAAAAACATAGGCGAAAAATTTAATAATATTTTTGCGACTGACCCACTGCTTCTGTACGTGCTTGCCCACGCCGAACAAACCTTAGGCGCGGAAGATGCAGCAGATAAGATTGCCGATCAGGCGCAAAAATTGAATCCCACGACGGCCGCAAAACATCTAGTGACCGCATCGACTCTGGAACGCCAAGGTTGGTTTGATTGGTCAGAGAATGAATACCGAAAAGTGATCCAAATTGATGGACTGAAGTCGATATATACCCATATGGCAATCAGCCAACTCTCTGAAATGCTGCACGGCCAAGGTGCTGACAAGAAAGCGGCTGAAGTACTGGAGCCACTCGTCTTATTATTGAAATCAAGCCCCAACGTGAAAAACCAGTTCGTGCAGCAACTCAAACGCAGTCCTGCAAGCATCTATTCGCGCATGCATTTCTTTCGCGCATGTCACTTCGAAGATGAGGGTGATCGTGCTGAGCAAAAGACCGAGCTACTCAAGGCTGTTGAAGAAGATCCAAGCGATGCCGACGTGTTAATCGCGATATATCGACTGCCGAACCAGACCATTGAAGAGAATTCAAAAACAATAAAAAGGATTGAGACTGCGATCGATTCATTTCGCGAGCGAATTCGAAAAACACCGAATTCGGCGATGGCACTCAATCAATTTGCATGGCTTGTTGGGAACACACTTGGCGAAAAGAATCTCCAACTTGCGGAAGAGGCCATTCGGAATTCACACAGATCACTTGAGATTAAACCGGATGCTGCAGGATACCTCGATACGCTCGGAAGGTGCTATTATGCCAAAGGCGACCTCGAAAAGGCGGTCCGCTTTCAACGGGAGGCGGCTCAACTAGATCCGCATTCAGGTCTCATCCGCGAGCAACTTGAACTATTTGAAGCGGCTCAAAAGCAAAACCAGCGCAAAGATGCATCATGACTTTTGATTCTCGTATTTCTGGTATAGCCGAATCGTCCTCGAAAGGCGCGATCGATGATGAACTCAAACAGGATGTGACCCAACGCTCAACGCGAATGCGATATCACGGTATCATACTGATCGCAGCACTGCTTACCATCGTTCTATCGGGTTGGCTGCAGCTGAAAAATTCGGAAGAAATCGAAATCCCTTTTTGGGGAACGCTTCCCGGAATATGCAGCTGGAAAAATTTAAGCGGTATTGAATGTCCCGGCTGTGGCTTGACTCGCTGTTTTGTTGAAATCGGCCATGGTCATTGGAGTAATGCATGGCGTTACAATCCGGCAGGATTTCTCATTTTTAGCCTCGTAATCTATCAGATTCCTTTTCGCGGAATTCAATTATGGCGGTTACGTGATGGCAGACGGGATGCAAGACACCACATGTTATGCATCAACCTGACTGCCTGGGGTATTGTGACGGCACTTGTAGTCCAATGGACAATTAAACATTTTGTCTAAGCGTTGGACTAGAGAAAGAAATCGGTGATTTCATCGGTCACCTGAACCTGATCCAACTTTTCGGGCTGGTCGATCAGTGCCTGCAACCACCAGTTTGTTCCGTTGTAAAGACAGGTCACGTTAGCGCATTCTTTTGAGGCATCAAATTTGCCGAGCGTTTCGACCGTCTTTTGAGTGGTTGCTTCTATCGCCTCTTGATCGCAATAGGCTGCTGGTCCTGCGATTCGAGCCGCGGCGACGCCTCGATACCCCGGACAGTTAAACAACCCGAGGGGAGTCAAAACCTGACGAAGGGCTTGCATATGGCACCGCTTGGGTTGTCTTGTGAAATCTTTCCATGACTTCTCCTCCAGTAACCGCAAGTTGGTGCTTTCGACAATCTTAAAACGATCCGTTTCCAACTTTTTCGCATCGTTGACCGCCGCACGTATTTTGGCAATCACTTTATCGAGTGCATCTTTTGCAGTGCTGGGATTCATCACCTCTGCATTGTTTTCTTCCTGTCGTACAAGAAACGGCTTCACTGAAAAATAATCGAACTCAAAATCGCGTGCTCGATCTGCAGCAATCACCAATTCATCAATATTTTCAATCACCGCGACCTGATCCCTCGCCGCCCCGCGCCAGGTCACAATGAAGGAATATCCGATCTGAACCTCTGGATTGGCTGCCTTCATTTTTGGAACCCAATCACAAATTTCATCCAACGAGATGGGTTTTCGTGGCTTGTGCATCGCCTGAAACGTGGAATCGGTTCCTGCATCAAGAGAAAGGCGAATCCAATCCGGACGCTTAAGAAATTCGCACGCCGCAAGCAGTCTGTCACCCCGACTTCCATTGCTGACGATAGCGACCTGCTGATTAAGCCGCTTTAAGTACTCCACCATTTCAACAAAACGAGGATAGACCGTTGGCTCTCCACCGCCAATAAGAATGACCGATTTCATTCCCTTATCTGCCAACTCTTTCAGCGAAGCACGAAGTTGCTCTTCGTCATACTTAACACCTGAATTGAGAATATCCCAATCAATGCAATGATCACAGCGATAATTGCACGCTGTGGTAAGATCGAGATTGATGGAAAGAGGCACGATGCCTGGAGTTGGAGACTGATTTCGCCTCGTTGATTCTGCGACGCTATCGATCTGCTGAGATTGAACATATCTGCGAACTTGGTCCCAAACCGGACGTTGGCGCAATTTCGATTGAAAATTGTGGTAATCGTGTGCACCATCCATGGCGAGGTACGCTGCATATGAGAAATGTTCTGAAAATCCATCCGAGTCGGCACAAGCAATCGCAAGACCTTCGGTGCTTTTTTATAGGTAAGAACAGCGAGGATTCACAATAGACATTCCTGTGTCAGCGCTGGTTTGGGTGAAAAAGTAGGATAATTCGCATTTGGAGCGATATCTCCGTGGACTATATTACCCCCATCATTTTTACGAAATCACAGAAAAGGTTATCGCTACTTCCCCCGCACTTGCTTTCTTCTGATGCGTCAAAAACTCACCGTGCTAATTCCCTGTAAAGACGAGGTAAGCCAGATTGCTTCGTGCATCGCATCACTGGGGAACGTAGCCGATGAAATTCTGGTTGCCGACTCAGGTTCCACTGATGGAACACTCGAATATATCCAGCATGCCGCTCTTGCGGAGCCTTCTCTCCGCATCATTCAGCGTGAGTACATCAATCCATCCAGCTTTAAAAACTGGGCGATTCCACAGGCATCTCACCCGTGGATCCTTGCGATCGATGCAGATGAGCGACTCACAGAAAAACTACGAGAGGAAATCAAGCAAACCCTAAGCACCGAACCTATCTTTGATGCTTATCAGATTCCTCGCAAAAATATTTTTCTCGGCAAGATGGTTCACTTTAGCGGCTGGCAACACGATGCACCTTTTCGACTTTTTCATCGCGACAGATGCCGCTACGATCAGCGACGAATCCACGAACATCTAATGGTTGCGAGCGAAAAAACAGCAACTATGAAAGCATCAATCCAACATAATGCAGGCGATTCACTGGAAAAAATATTCGCCAAAAGTATTCGTTATGGATCCTCGGGTGCCGACGATCTGCAAGCGGCAGGAAAAGATTCGCGAGCGATTGCATTGATTGTGCGACCAATGTTTCGTTTTTTTCGACATTACATCTGGAAACAAGGATTCCGAGATGGATCGGTCGGCCTTTTGCTTTCCTGTCTTGCTGCGCAGGGCGCATTCATCAAATACGCGTTGCTTTGGTCGCGGCGTCACCAGCACCACTCAGCTCTTCAACCGGCAGCAAAAACGTCAAGAGAACGTTTTGCTACCGCAATGAATGAAGCAACTTGCTCGCCCGCGTCCCCAACAGACAATCCGACCATGAACGAGAGCACCTCGCAATTCGGCCACGACGAATCGGAAAAGCAGCCCCGCCCATTGACCATGCCCGGTATCCATCAAAAAGTGCAAGCAGTGGTCGATCAATTGCCACGTGGCTCCCTGCTTGATGTGGGAGCGGGTGAAGGTGCTTTCTCAAAATGGGCGCGTCAAAATGGTTTCTCGGTACACGCCACCGACGTCAACGAAAAAGAATTTTGTCTGAGAGATATCCCGTTCACGCAGACCAATTTTAATGGCCGCTGGCCATTTAAGGATAATACATTTGATCTGGTCGTTTCGATTGAGGTCCTTGAACACGTCGAAAATCATTATCACTTTATCAGCGAGTGTTGCCGTATCTGTAAACCGACGGGTCGCATTGTGATGAGCACGCCCAATTGTCATTCCATTGAGTCGAGACTCAACGTCTTACTCAGCGGATTTGATGATTGTGCGCCTCGACCGATCGACTACAGCGAGAATGATCCGGAGCAAATCTATATGCAACACATCCACCCCGCACCTCTGGCCAATATTGAACTCGGTCTTCGGCGATGTGGGTTTGAAATTGAGTCGACCGCATTTAATCGGCACCGGAAACTTTCATCAGCACTGCTCCCAGTCGCTTACCCACTTATTTGGTGGCGGACATATCGACAATTGATTCTCAGCGAAAAAGATTTGGCCGCACGCGAACGGAATCGAAAGTTACTGCAACTTTTTTTAAACAAAGGCCTGTTGACCGGCAGAATTTCGATTTTTACATGTCGCCAAATCGAACAGAACCTTGCAGGTCAAGTTACGGACGGGCAGAAATTCCGACATTCGGCATAAACGATCGGCATTTCATGCACAGCGTTTGGCAGGCGTTGTGAGCCACGTTCTATAGGCAGAAATAGTTCCCTCGACCATTTGGCAATGCGTGAAGTTTGAGGCCAAATGCTTACTTGCCTGCAATGCAAGGTACTTTGCCTTTGCAGGTTGTGAGAGCGCATCGATGATTCCGTCGCAAAGCAGTTGACTGTTCTTCGGTGGAACCACATATGCGTATGGACCATCCTCGCAATCGTAACCTACTGCATCTTTAATCCCCCCAGCAGATGTAGTCACCACTGGGATACTCTGACCCATGGCATCAAGCAACGAAGTGCACAGACCTTCTTCAATGGAGGGCATGACAAACAGATCTGCAGCACATAGCAGGTCGGAGATGTCGGTCCGATAGCCAAGGAAATGAACACGATTCGCAATTCCTAGATCGGTCACCTGATTGCAAAGAGATGTTTTTAATTCACCCTGCCCCACCAGAGCGAGATGCGCTTCCGGGAATCTTTCCAATATTTGAGGCATCCCAGCCAGTAAATGGGCGTGCCCTTTGCACGCCGTTAATGAAGCGACGGTTAAAAGCAATTTTTCGTTATCATGTAAACCTAAAATTTGACGGCCTCGATCGCGACTTCCGCCTCGCATCCTATCTCGATCAATCCCACTATGAACCATCTGCAGTCTGCTCTCAGGGATACCGGCTCTTCTGCAAACTTCCATAACTGCCGTCGATATTCCAATGACTCCATCGGCAAAGTGGCAGAATTTGGCTGGTGAGCGAATCGGGAACACCACACGACGCGAAGCGACACGGAGTGGTCTTCTGTCGAGGCCGAGTGTTGCCAGCCCAACTGCAGTAAGACCATGTCCATCATGCGCGTGCAATACGTCGGGGCGCAACTTGGCTACGAGACGTCGAAGTAACCAGAGTGAATCTGGGCCACGGCCACGACGTCGGAAGGTATGCACCGGAAAATGATTAGCCTGCATCCTGCGGGCAAATGCACCATTCCTGCGGGCCACAACCACCGACCGGTGCCCTCGCTGCCGCAAACCCTCCGCCAAATAAAAAGCCTGCTGCTCACCCCCCTGCCAACCGAATTCGGTGGAAATGTGCAGTACAGTGAGAGGCGATATGTTCATCCTATAGTCGCCCAACAGCGGCCCTTTACGCGCAGAAACGAGTGGTGAAATAAAGATATCGCTCTTCACGCATCGCCCCAAGAGCAAAAATGCTAGCACACATTGAACTTGCAGCCATCTCTCATGGCAAGCTACGCTCGCTCGTTATGAAACTTGCCGTTTTTCTCCCAAATTGGGTCGGCGATGTCACGATGGCCACGCCGACCCTCCAGGCCATTCGCTCACACTTCGGCTCGCAGCTGAATTTACTCGGTGTAATGCGGCCCTATGTTGCCGATGTGCTGAGTGGAAGCGACTGGTTTGATAAAAAGTTATTTTATGATCCGCGGTCTTCCGATTTACAGCTGAGTGGTCGCAATCTTATTCGACGCTTGCGAATGGAAAAACCGGATTCGATTCTGCTTCTAACAAATTCATTGCGAACTGGCATTTTGGCTTGGCTCAGCGGTGCAAAACAACGTATCGGTTATGCACAGTATGGCCGTGGACCGCTACTCACGGATAAACTGAAATTCGACAAACAGGGCGGTCGTTTCGTGCCGGCTTCCACAATGCACGGTTATCTAAAATTGACGCGTTTTCTGGGGTGTCCTCAAAATAAGCAATGGCCGCTCCAACTCGAGACCAGCACTGCAGATGAACGCGCTGCGGATGTCGTATGGAGGCGACTTCATTTGCCCAGCGGGTCTGAAACGATCGTCTTCCACAACGCTGGCGGGTGGGGTGGTCGAGCGGCATCCAAGTCCTGGCCGGTAAATTATGCGGCAGAGCTTGCCGTAAAACTCGCGCGTGATCATGGATTGACCGTTCTGTTTCTTTGCGGTCCACAAGAGCGCGCGATGGCAGCAAAAACAGTTCTGGCCGCATCGCATCCACGAGTCAAAAGCCTTGCAGACCAGTCATTAAGTATCGGGCTTTCAAAAGCTTGTATCCGAAGAAGTCGATTGATGGTGAGCAGCGATAGCGGACCGCGGCATTTTGCTGCCGCGTTCGGGATACCTTTGGTAACACTTTTTGGCCCTACGCACACCGCCTGGGGGGATACTGATTACGATCGAATGATCTCACTTCAACATGAAGTGCCGTGTGGTCCATGTATGCAGAAAACATGTCCCCTCGAACACCATCAGTGCATGCGAGAACTGACGGTCAAACGAGTATATGCGGCGGTGACCCAACTTCTACACTCACCTGCAGCAGCGGTTATGCGACAAAAAACCCCGCTGGGGATTTCCGCGTAGCAGACGGTCTATCTTGGGACTCGATGATCCGCAGGAAACTCAAGCCGCTCCAAGGTTCAAAGTACCTCAATGCGGTTATCGACCGAAAAATCTTCCGCCGCTCGCATCGCAGCGTGCTGAGCCAGTTGATACGAATGAAAGTTAGAGCAGAATCCCTCGAGCACGACATGCGTACCGGTCATCACGACCGTGAGATTATGCACCCTTCCGCCAGTATGTCGCCTTACATCCCGACGAATTTGTGCAGTGAGTTCCCGTGTTCCAGAAGCCTCATTTGAGGTATTCAACGAACTCAGATCGATTGTATCCGTACTTTTCATCGGTCCACACTTCCTTTTTTGACCGTCTTAGAATCGTGCCCCAAGCGTCCAAGCTTATGTTTTCAAGTTTAGGATGGCTACCTTTTTTCGTCAACGGCGGACTGTGTGAAGTTTCAGTTAGAATTTTAGACTGTGCGGAGCAACACAGTGTTTGAGCCCTGGCATTTTACAATCTGTTCACCTCAGCGATGCTAGCAGCGACTCAAGACGAGGGCGCAATCTTTCGCATATCCCGAAGATACTTCAAGACGCCGTCGGCGCAAGAGTCTGCAGGGATGTTGCCCGAATCCAGCACCAACTCAGGGTGCATCGGCGCCTGGTAGGGATCGTCGATTCCGGTCATTCCTTGAATCTCTCCTGCCCTCGCCTTCCTGTAGAGCCCCTTCGGATCGCGCTGTTCGCAAATCTCGAGGGGTGTATCCACAAAAACCTCGATAAAGTCGCCTTCAACCAGCTTGGATCGGACGGCATCGCGATCTTTTTGATAAGGGCTTACAAAGGCCGTAAGCACAATCAGTCCGGCTTCGACAAACAAACCGGCAACCTCACCGATGCGACGGATATTTTCCTGCCGATCCTCCTCAGAAAAACCAAGGCCGAATCGCTTACCGAATTGCTCACCATATTGCTTTGCCAGCTGGGATGGTGTCGCATTAAGCCCATGTCGTACGTTGTCGCCATCCAGCAAAAATGTGTGAATCCCCGCTTGATGCAACTTATGATCAACCAGATTTGCAATCGTGCTCTTACCCGAGCCAGAAAGTCCAGTAAACCAGACCACGCATCCAGAATGTCCATTGTGAGTCTCTCGGTCCTTACGCGAGACGCTCTGTGCGTGCCAGTGAACCCCTCCGCTTTCATCAGTCATTCCTCGCGCCCCTTCAATCGTCTCTTCGGTTTATGACAACCTTCATGCCAATCTTAAAACTCAAGTTGCCCTGCACTTAGCCCCGCTTGATCCGGATGATACACCCCTATCACCGTGCCAGCAATCCTGGTGCATGTCGCCTTACATCGCATACATAGCGAAAGATATCGATGTTTGTGCACAGCAATTCGACCCGCGATCAGTTCCGTTCGAAAACGGTCATTACTTGTGACCATCATGAGGGTGATCGTGGTGTTCATGATCATGTCCATTGTGAGAATGGTCGTCGGAATGGTCATGCAATCCCGACTCGGCTGGCGGATCATGCATATGGGGGGGTTCTAAGTATTTGAGACCATACGCAAGTGAAACGCCAAACAAAAGAAGCGCGGTCAATGGCAACCGATCGTGCGAATGAAACTGTAATTCCGGCAGTAAATCACTCAGGGAAATGCAGATAAAAATTCCCGCCGCAAAAGCCAAGCCACAGCCGATCGCAACAGACTCGTGCTGTGTGTCACGGACCCCCAGATAAAAAGCAAGTGCTCCCAGGGGACACATCATCGAATAGACCACATTGACCACCGCTTGCCAGGAAACAGACCACCCCCCTGCTGCCATCAATGCAGTAATCGAGAGTGAATCAAGCGGTTTGTGAAGTAAAATTCCTAGGAATGCGGCAAACCCTAAAAATATGGTTCCCGCCGCATGCGATGTGTCACCCAGCACTGCAGCCGACAACGCAACTCCGTCGAGCAACGTATGGAGCGAAAGACCAAAAGCCAAGCCCAACCAATGATATCTTGCTGCACTCACTGGATGCTGATCATGCGACCCGTTGTCATGCGGGGATTCGGTAGCATGCGAATGATGCGCATCGCCGCCACACTCGGATGCCCCGGACTCGTGGCTATGAGAGCCAAAAACCCGAATCAACAAGAAAGTTGTGATTAAACCCATCATCAGCCAGAACACAGCGCGATCGATACCGATGGAGGTATGGAGGCTATGTGGAAGGAGATGAAAGAAACCAATCCCTAACATCAGTCCACCGATTCCACTGATCAAAAACTGCATCCGGCGATGCGTTAGGCGGATCATTGCGGGAAGAAATCCACCTAATAACGAACTCAGCACCACAAACACCGAATAGATAGCGATCACAACGAATGGCTGCACAGGAAACCTCGGTTCTGGTATGATGCGGCAGGGGCTCTCTCAACAACAATTAGCTTCCAGAATAGTTTGCTCGTCAAGGAGTCTCGGTAAACTCCAACCGCACGAGAAAGCTAAAATCGGGTAGAGCAGCCTTTTTGATACTTACAACCCATCTTCCTCTGGTGAAATACTGAGTCATGACCGCAGCGGACTCAAATCAGCACATCGAACCCACCTGTGCAGCAGATGATCACGGGATCCCGAACAATGAGCTCTTGCGTGAAGAGGATTGTCAGCGTGCAGCGGCCATGTTCAGTGCATTAGGTGACCCGAACCGCTTACGATTGCTGGGCCTCCTCATCGGTCGAGAGATGTGTGTCACGGAGATTTCCTCCATCCTCAATGATAACCTGCCAGCAATTTCGCAAAGATTGAAACTACTTCGTAGTGAGCGGATTGTAAGCCACCGTCGAGAAGGTAAACATGTTTTTTACAGATTGGATGACGAACATGTGGTCGCTTTGATTCGCAACGCCATTGATCACGTGGGGCATGCATAAGCGGCAAACCGACCTAATGCAGCTGAAAAAAATTGCTGCGTAGCGATCTATTCTGTCAGGCCAGCCAATTCACAGAGATTGGCTGCCATTACCGGTTGCGGGCAACTCCATACCAAAAAGAAAAGCGATTCTCTGCATAGACGTCCTGCCGGATGCCCCTCAACATAACCAGCGCCTTTAACCGCTGCCAAGGCTGCCTGTGATCCCCTAATTGCAAGGCTGTTAGCCCGCCCTCGAAGCTCGCCTGCAGAACAAACTTGATCGCCCTTCGCCAGAGCTAAAAGTTCTTCTCGAGTTTGATATTGCTCAGCACGCAAACGATCCGCAGGCTCTTTCAGGTCTCCTCGGGCCAGGCTTTGCTGCTCAATGATGCCAATTGCTGCATCCGCCAGACCAATTGCCAACGCTGAAGTCTGCAATCCACCGGTCGAAGCGCCCGTGGCCCCGACAAGAACTTCATGCTTTGGGCCCGTAAGAATCGCATCTGCTGCAACCTCAACGCCGTCAAAACGAACAGCGCCGGTCTGGCTGCCATTCAGGGCCATCAGTCGAGACGGTGTGTCGATTGAGATACCCGGCAGATCCATCGGCAGCAGGGCAAGAATTTGTCGCCCATCGTTGATTTCCGCTCCCACGACGATCCAATCGATATGGGGGCTTCCGGTAACCCAAGGGCTAAAACCGTCTAGAACGAATCCATCGCCTTGCGGCTCCGCCGCCAAGGTCCTTTTTTTCATGTGACGATGGCTTGTGGTCAAATGTGAAATTCCAAGGGAAGCCAGAGCACGTCCCGCAAGAAGGTCCTCCAGCACCCGATCAACGATCGCTGACTCGCTTGCGGCGATCCTTCGCAAGGCGCCGGTTGTTTGGGTCAAAATAAATGTCGTAGTCAAGCAAGCTGCACTTAAACTCAAATATCCCTGCAAAACATCGACGTCCGAGCATCCTGCCCCGCCCCTCTCGGAGTCAACAAACCAGCGAAATATCCCTGCTTGACCACACTGCTCCAGTTGTTGCCGCGGCCAATCGCCGGACTTATCCAGCGACCCGGCCTGGGCCGCAAGACTCCCTGCCAGCACTATGAATTCGGGACTATCGGGTCGCACGACCAAACTGCTTCCGTCAGTTGCTGAGTTCAAATTCATGCTTGTCCCGCAAATTGCAGGGCCTTTAAGTAGAAATCCACAATTGATTCAGCTTAACGGCCCGAACGTGGCCGGGCAACTCAACAACCAATACAGCGCTTCCCGTACTGCTGGTCTTCAGGGTGTTTTCCAGCATTTGACAAGCTGTATAATGCCGGACTATACCTGCGTTTACTCGCATATCTTCACCAGTCATAGAAAAGCATGCCATGAGTCAGATCGAAGAATCCACGTCCGAATCCAATCCGCTCACACTGGAATCGGAATTGTCCGCCGAATCGCTATACGAGAAATGCATGGCCGTTGCACGCAACCTGTGGTGGTCATGGCATTCGGAAGTGGTTAATCTCTTTCGCGACCTTGATCCAATACGCTGGAGACAACTTGATCATAATCCTATTGCGTTGCTTGCAGAATTTACTCCAGAGCGATTGGAAGCCCGGGCCAATGAACTTGTCCTATATAGCCGGATCAATCAGGCCTATCGCAGACTAAAAGAGTATCTGACGAATAATCAAACCTGGGGTTCGACTAACGCGGGCATTTTGGGAGTTCGGCCAGTTGCCTATTTTTCGGC
The DNA here is from genome assembly GCA_036153155.1 of Planctomycetota bacterium. Taxonomy (GTDB): domain Bacteria; phylum Planctomycetota; class Planctomycetia; order Pirellulales; family UBA7805; genus UBA7805. The sequence continues at coordinate 38,076 of JAYZMM010000132.1, read as the reverse complement.
CGAATTCGGAATCCACGAATCGGTCCCCATTTACTCCGGCGGTCTGGGTGTGCTCTCAGGAGACCATGTTAAAAGTGCCAGCGGACTCGGTATTCCGCTCGTTGCACTTGGTCTCTTTTACGACCAAGGCTATTTTCGTCAAAGACTCGATGAAGATGGCTATCAGGTCGAAGAATATCAGGATACACGCGTTGATAGCCTTCCAATGGAACCAGCGGTTGATAAACAGGGCGCACCGATCACCATTGAAATTGATACGCGAGATGGAAAGCTTTATGCAAAAGTTTGGCTGATGCATGTGGGGCGAGTAGATTTGTATCTACTTGATTGCGATGTGGAGGGGAACAAACCTGAGGATCGAAAGCTCACCGCTCGACTCTACGGAGGAGATACTCGAACGAGAATTCGCCAAGAGCTTGTGCTGGGTGTGGGTGGCGTGCGGGCACTGAAAGCACTCGGCATTTCTCCGAGTGTATATCACATGAATGAGGGACACAGCGCATTCGCAGCACTTGAGGCAATTCGCGATTTCATGCATGAAGACGGTCTCGACTTTGACGGTGCCCTTCGTGAGGTGGCCCAGCGAGCTGTTTTCACAACACATACACCAGTTCCGGCTGGCCACGATCGATTTGAAACAGAGCTTGTCGAGGAACACCTCGGGCCTTTACGTGAATCGCTTGGTATTTCACTTGAACAGCTGATGGGCTTAGGCCGAGTCGACCCGCAAAATGGAGAAGAGTCTTTCTGTATGACGGTTCTCGCGCTGAAACTTTCTCGACGCGCCAATGCTGTCAGCGCGCTGCATGGCCAGGTTAGTCGTAGGATGTGGGCTCATTTGTGGCCCTGGAGAGTCGAGGAAGAGATTCCAATTGGCCATATTACGAACGGTATTCACATTCCTTCTTTTCTGGCCTACCAGATGCTGCAACTCTATGACCGTTATTTTCCAGCAGGTTGGGCGCGGCGAATGGGTGAACCAGAAGTATGGCAAAGCATCTACCATGTTGATCCTGGTGAACTATGGGAGACGCACTATGCATTGAAAAATTTGATGCTGACCTTCGTACGCCGACGCATGAGTCGCCAGTGTCGTCGTCGCGGGGAGGCTGACGAAGTGGTTGAGGCTGCAAGGCACGTCCTCGATCCGAACGTGCTGACTATTGGGTTTGCAAGACGGTTTGCAACCTACAAACGTGCTAACATGTTTATGTGGGATATTGAAAAAATCCATGAAATGATTGCGGATGGTGATCGACCGATTCAATTTATTTTTTCCGGAAAAGCGCATCCGGCCGATGAGCCTGGCAAAAAATTAATCCAGCAAATTGCTAACCTGCGTCATGATCCTCAGGTTGCGGGCCGTGTCGTATTTGTTGAAGATTACGACATTAATGTTGCCCGTCATCTCGTGCAGGGTGTTGATGTATGGTTAAACAATCCACGACGCCCGTTGGAAGCCTCGGGCACAAGTGGACAAAAGGTTGTTCTAAACGGGGGGCTGAATTGCTCCATTCTTGATGGCTGGTGGGCCGAGGCATACGACGGAGTTAACGGCTTCGCAATTGGCAATGGTCGCTCCCATTCCTCAAGTGAAGAGACTGATCGAAGGGATGCCGATGCCCTTTACGATGTGCTTGTCAATCAAGTGATACCTATCTTCTACGACCGTGACGACCATGGATTACCACGGCAATGGATTTCTATGATGATGAATTCAATTGGCTCGCTCGCATGGCGGTTTAGTGCCCATCGCATGGTGATGGATTACTGCCGCAGTGCTTATGTGCCGGCTGCCGGTGGCTTGAGTTGTGACATGAGTGCCCGCTAACGCGACCTCCTGGCTTGAGATTTGAAAGCAGCATCATGACTGCTTCCCAAACGAGGCGGTGGTCTAGTGACGAGGCTAATTTTCCCAAAATTTAATAAGCAAATTAATGTCGCAAGAACCTCCACTGACGACAACACAATTGGCCGAGGCGCTCAAAATCCCCGAATCGCTAGTTCTTTCCTTTCGCGACCAGGGACTCTTGCCACCCACTACCACATCTGCAGACGCTGATCCGAGTGAACCTCCACGGTATCTTCGTTCGGAAGTCGTGCGATCTCTGCGACAATACCCCGAGGCCATGACTGCAATAAGACAAGCAATGCGTCAATGACCTGACCCATCGATGCCCCAGTGCCCCGGTTCAACCCGAAGATATATTCTTACTTGCGGATTCGTTCTGAGACGTTGCCCGATCAAGTCGTTGATGAAGAGTGGCAATTACATATTCGGGATCTGTGGCCGCTGTAATAGCTGAGGCGACGGCCACCCGAGTCACACCCGCCTCGATAACGGCATCGACATTTTCAAGATCGATACCGCCAATCGCAAAAACTGGAATCGCTGTTTGATTTGCAACTTGCTCGAGAAGGGAAATCCCACCAAAACTTGTGAATTGCTTCGTCCTTGATTCAAACACAGGACCGATTCCAACGTAATTCGCACCATCCAATACGGCTTCCTTTAACTGCTCGTAATTGTGAGTGGAAACACCGACAAGTCGATGCGGCCCTACAACTTGACGAGCATCTTTTGCGCTTAGATCATCTTGCCCAACGTGCACACCGTCCGCACCTGAAAGGACTGCAATATCGGGTCGATCATTAATAATAACTAAGGTTTTACTGCCCCGAGTTTTTTCCACCAACATTCGTGCCCGAGTAAGGAGTTCCGCGTCATCCATCCCTTTTACACGAAGTTGTATCGCACCGACTTCCGCCGACAAAAGTAAATCAATCAATTGTGATCCCTGTTCTACGGGATCGTCACCACCGATCAGCGCACAAACGTTAACGTGTTGTAATCGTTGTATGCTTGCCTCTAGGGCCTGACTTGCAGCAGCAAGCTTATAGCTTCGGTAGCGAAGGCCTTCGATCTTTTGCGCTGCAGAAATATCAATCAATTTGGCGGCTTCCTCCAGACTGCGAAGCGATTGTTGCAGGCGAGCTATGTTTGCCGCAAGCAGTTCATCCACATCGCTCCGTCTAACCTCACTGCCGAGGGTAATGGATGAACCGACATCGGCATCCGTCTGGCGAAAAGCGAGTCGCAGTTCAACTGGAAACGCCTGCAATACGGAACTCAGATTGTGACGAAACACCTTCCAATGTTCGGTCAAAATATGGTCGTCAAAAATAAAGCGCACAATATCCTCCACCACACGAACCGCTTCGCTAGCGCGATTCGAGGCTGCGTCGAGCAGGCGGTTGATTTTTGGATCTGACACTTTGGCACCATTACATTGTGGGTTTTGCCATCGTGAAGCGATGGAAAGAGAGGCAGACTCACCTTAAGATGCATTAAAATTAAGTGTGATCAATGTGAGTTCCGCGACTAGGCCCCTCAATGGTCAACTGCCATTTTTCAACTATTTTTATCAACTGTCCGGCGTGACGTGGGTGGCCACAAAATTCTCTCACCACCGCCTCGGTTTACGCTCTTCAGATGACGCTGGACCGAATGCATGATGTAAGTCCCGCAATGAATGACATAAACCGCTGATACAAGGCATTTGTGAAAAAGAGTTGCCTTGATCCATGACCAGAGGAAGGCTAGAATTTCTCGAGATCCAGTCGCCTCGCTGCGTCCGGTGTGCTTTTAGAAATGCTTGTTGGTCCACTTTTTGGCATTGCTTTAAATAGGCTTTAGAGCCCCACACACAAACAATTACTTTGTGTTGTAGACGGAGAATAGAACATGTACGAAAGATTCACAGATCGCGCGCGGAAAGTCATGCAACTGGCGAACCAGGAAGCGCAGCGATTCAATCATGAATACATCGGCACGGAGCATATTCTTTTGGGCCTCATCAAGGAAGGCAGCGGTGTCGCCGCAAACGTGCTGAAAAACTTGGATGTAGACCTAAGAAAAATTCGTCTGGAGGTCGAGAAGCTTGTGCAGAGCGGGCCCGACATGGTCACCATGGGTAAGTTGCCGCAAACGCCACGAGCCAAAAAAGTAATCGAGTATTCGATGGAGGAAGCGCGAAATCTAAACCACAACTATGTCGGCACCGAGCACATTCTGCTCGGACTGCTTCGCGAGCAGGAAGGTGTTGCGGCACAAGTGCTAATGAACCTTGGATTGAAACTTGAAGAGGTGCGAGAGGAAGTGCTTAACCTGCTCGGCCATGGCCTTGAGACCGGCGAGGTGGCTGAACGTGGCGGTGGTGAACGCGGAGGCGGCCCGCAAAGTGGTGGTGGCAAAAGTGGCAAATCAAAAACACCCGCGCTCGACAGCTTTGGTCGCGACCTTACTGCACTAGCTGAGCAAAAAAAGCTGGATCCCGTGATAGGACGAGAACGTGAAATTGAACGCGCAATTCAGATTTTGTGTCGGCGCACGAAGAACAATCCGGTGTTGCTCGGTGAGGCAGGTGTTGGAAAAACAGCGATTGTAGAAGGATTTGCGCAGCGAGTTGTTGAGGGCAATGTGCCCGAGTTATTGTGTGACCGTCGAATCGTTGTTTTAGACCTTGCCATGATGGTGGCAGGCACAAAGTATCGGGGGCAGTTTGAGGAAAGAATTAAAGCCGTCATGAACGAGGTACGGCGAACCAAGGATACTATCCTTTTTATTGATGAACTCCACACCCTCGTTGGTGCAGGCGGTGCAGAGGGTGCGATTGACGCATCAAATGTGTTAAAGCCGGCACTTGCACGCGGCGAAATCCAGTGCATCGGTGCGACCACTCTAGACGAATATCGGAAGTACATTGAAAAAGACAGCGCGCTTGACCGTAGATTCCAAGTAGTGATGGTGGAACCCTCCAATGCTTCGGAAACGGTCGAAATCCTCAAGGGCTTGCGAGATCGCTATGAAAAGCATCACCGAGTTCAAATCACGGATGATGCTATCGTATCAGCTGTCGAATTGTCTGATCGTTATATCACGGGAAGATGCCTTCCGGATAAAGCGATCGACGTGATTGACGAAGCGGGTGCACGGGTTCGTTTAAAGGCCATGACCCGACCCCCAGATTTAAAAGAGATTGATGAGGAAGTTGAGAAACTGAATAAGGAAAAAGAAGAGGCTGTTGCAAATCAAGATTTTGAAAAGGCAGCCAAGCTGCGGGACACGGCCGATAAGCTCAAAAAGAAAAAAGAGACGATTACGCGCGAATGGCGAGAAAAATCGCGTGAGACGGACGGTGTCGTTGACGAGGATGTCATTGCTGAAGTCGTGTCGAAAATGACGGGAATTCCGTTGACGCGAATGACAACTGAAGACAGCATGCGTTTAATGCAAATGGAAAAAGAATTGCACGCGCGTGTTATCAGCCAAAACGAAGCAGTCACAGCGATATCAAAGGCGGTGCGACGAAGTCGGAGTGGACTGAAAGACCCCAAGCGGCCCACGGGGTGCTTTATTTTTGCCGGGCCAACTGGCGTCGGCAAAACACTGCTTGCCAAAGCACTCGCTCAATTTATGTTCGGTGATGGTGATGCCCTGATCCAAGTCGACATGAGCGAGTATATGGAGAAGCACAATGTAAGCCGTCTTGTTGGCGCACCTCCTGGCTACGTCGGTTTTGAAGAAGGTGGTCAACTGACTGAAAAAATCAGGCGGCGACCCTACGCGGTTGTTTTGCTTGATGAAATCGAAAAGGCCCACCCGGACGTATTTCATATGCTGCTTCAGGTGATGGAAGAGGGGCGACTGACGGACAGCTTTGGCCGGAATGTAGACTTCCGTAATACGATCCTCATCATGACCACTAATGCAGGTGCGGATGCGATCAAAAATGAGTCCTCTCTAGGTTTCCAGAAGCCCGACGATGATGCTTCCTACGATGCAATGAAAGAACGCGTGGGCGAGGAAATTGAAAAGGTATTCCGACCAGAGTTTTTAAATCGCGTTGATGATGTAATTATATTTCGTCATCTTACGTCCGAAGATCTTAAAGAGGTCATTGATTTGGAGCTTTCCAAAGTTCGTGAGCGATTATTAGATCGCGGATTTCAATTGGTGCTTACAGATGACGCGAAGTCATTCATTATTAAAAAGGGATCCAACCTTGACTACGGAGCGAGGCCACTCCGAAGAGCGATTGAAAACTATGTTGAGGACCCCCTTTCCGAAGAACTCCTCAAAGGCGAATTTGAAGGTAAAAATCGCATCGTTGTTGACGCCGCCAAAGACGATGACGGGAAAATCAAACGCCTTGATTTTACTTCCGATTTGGTTGAAACCAGTGATGGTGAAGAACCGGTGGGAGCGGCTACCGGAGAAGATTCAGAATCGCCGAATAAATCAGACCAATAGGAATGGATCCTGGATCGACAGCAATCGGATAATTCCTTGCGAATCGAGTCTAGGTTTTGACGCCTTTCTTTTAGTTTGAATCGACTGGCTTATTGGGGTAGGATACGATGAGTATCCACCGTATCCCAGTAGAGCTGGACAATGAAAAACGATCAAGAATGGCACAGCTGGATGGTGCAACTTGCTGAGGGCAACGCCGAAGCTGAACACGAGTTCTGGAATCTCTACGGAGAGCGACTGCAACGTTTGGCTTCTCAGCACCTTTCTTCTGGTCTCAGACGGCGTGTAGGTGCTGAAGACGTAGTTCAATCTGCATGCCGTACCTTTCTACGTCGTGCTCAAGATGGACAATTTGAGTTCGCCGATGCTGAAAGCCTTTGGCGCTTGCTTTGTGCTATAACACTGACCAAGGTCCGTCAACAGGCACGTTATCATGGCCGCCAAAAACGGGCGATGAATCTGGAGCGACACCAGAAAACAGACCAAGCGATGTCGCGGGTGGGACACGTCATCTCGGCCGAACCAACCCCGGCAGAGTCAATTGAGTTTGCGGATCAATTAGAGCAATTGCTCGGGGTTTTGGATGAGGAGGAACGTACGGCAGTCATCTTAAAGCTGGAGCAGCACACAAATAATGAGGTGGCTCAGCAACTTAAGTGCTCAGAGCGTACGGTACGCCGAATTATTGGCAGAGTACAATCTCGCTGGAAACAAAGTCTGTTGGAAACCGGGACCTGATGAAGCCTCTGCCATCCTCCGACTCTATTGATGAGGAACTTCGGAGGGAATTCGAAAAACGCTTGCTCAGCGGCAAACCGGGAAAGATCGAGGACTTTCTGCCTGATGAAGGTGATCCTCATTATCTCAGCACGCTTGAGGAGTTAGTGCATATTGAGATTGAGTTGGCGTGGAAGGGTCGCATTAATCAACCGAAAGACGTCAACAAGCAGAACGATCAGACTGTCGACCAACCACATTCGGTTGAATCTTATTTAAATCTGTTCCCCTGTTTGAATGAACCGGAAATACTTGCGCGAATCTTAAAGCAAGAATGCTTTGTTCGCATGCAAGAAGGGATGCCCCTAAGTAAAGAAGCATGCCAAGCCAGGTTTCCAAATCTTGATCTCCAACAAGCGGAAATTCTTCCTTACCTGGAGATTCATTCTTCGGACATCTCAGATACTCCCGGAGCAACGCTTTCTCCAGAGGATCCGAGTGAGGAAGGCATCATCTTACCGTTACATTTTGCTGACTTTGAGTTGCTGGAAGAAATCGGTAAGGGCAGTATGGGCATCGTTTATCGGGCGAAACAAATCAGCAATCCACGAATCGTGGCAGTCAAGATCTTACAAAACAGAATTCTCGACGCTTCCTCTGCCGGTGCGGTAAACCGCTTTCAGCAAGAAATTCGCGCGGCAGCTAAGTTACGGCACGAGAATATCGTACGCGTTTTTGACGTTAGTGAAAATAAAGGGCGGCATTTCTTTTCCATGCAGTATGTTCGTGGAAAAAGTCTTGCAAGACTGACTCTACGCCGGCCACTCGAAAATCAGCTCGCCGCGAAATATATCGAACAAGTCACGAGAGCGATCAGCTACTCGCATAAAAGTGGCATCCTTCACCGTGATCTAAAACCGGCCAATATCCTTATTGATGATGATACAGATCGCGCTTTGGTCGCCGATTTCGGGCTCGCCAAAATTTCGGAGAAGGGAAAAAGCATTACGGCAATCGGTGAAACTCTTGGAACTCCATCTTTTATGGCGCCCGAGCAGGCGAGGGATGCAATGGAGGCTTCTGAACAGAGCGATATTTACAGCCTCGGGGCCACGCTCTACGCCATTTTGTCTGGCAAGCCGCCATTCTTTGCTGCCCGATCCTCGGAGACACTTCGACAATTAATTGAGGAATATCCTGCCCCTCTTAGACAATTGAATACGAATGTAGACCGGGAGCTTGAGATCATTTGCATGAAGTGCATGGAAAAAAAACCTGCACTTCGATATCAAACCGCCGATGACCTGGCGGATGACCTAGAGCGTTATCAGAGAGGAAAGAAAATACTCGCGCGTCCACGCATTGGGTTCAAGAGATCCTTCCGATCGATGCAATTAAATCAACGTAAATTAGTTGCATTTGCTTTGACATCGCTTTTTATCGTGGGCGGATCAGTTGCTCTATCCTATCAATATTTTCTTGCTTCTAATTCAAAATCACAATCGTTTCAGCGCATGGAGCAAGCAGAGTCACTTGTCGGTAATGCAGTGGAGGACCTTGTTGATGAACATGCACCATATGCCATACCAAAAACAATCACTGAAAAAAAATTATTGCAAGAGTTTCTTCGATATTATTCTGGGCTGGTGGAATCAAGCCAAAAACGCGACACGGATTCATACTTCATTGCAACGGCACGCTTGCAGATGGGTCGGATTGAGACAGAGCTGGGAAATTTGGAAATTGCCAATAAATTATTACGAACTCTCATTGAAGATTTGACAACCAACCATGCATTTGTTGATCAAAGTGTCGGTTTAAGTCTCACGGGCACACATCCTAGCTCCAAACTGATAGTAGCCCGCGCGTGGTTTTCGCTAGGCATTGTGAACCAGCGGCTTGATCATTTCGATCGCGCCACAAAGGATTTCCAGAAGGCAGCCGGAATCTTCGACAACCTTTTGGAGGTTTTGCCAACGAAAACGGATATCCAACTTCTAGCCGCTGATAATTTTGTAAAAATGGGATCGATCGCACTTCAACAACAAAGATGGGCGCCTTCCCAAAAATATCTTGATGCGGCAATCCGCTCTTACCAACAGTTAATTGAAACGCCGCAACCGCTTGACGATGCTTTTTTCGGCTTGTCACGTTGCTATAAATTCCGGGGTGACTGGGAAAGGCTGCATGGTAATCCGCGAGGGTACCGACAATATCTAGAGGCCTCTTACCGGGAATTAGAGCAGATTGTAGAGACCCCGCAGCACACCGCGACTTTAAAAACGATCAGACCACTCGTGGCAACCTGCCGGGACCTGGGAAATTCGTACGTAGAGTCGAAAGATCTAAAAACTGCTGTTCTTTGGTATGAGAAAGCATTTCACTCAAGCACGCGGATCGCATCCATGAGTGATCCAACCGGAGCTTATGATGCTTTAAGGGCGGATGTCCTTGTCAATTGGGCGAGTGCCTTAGACGATCTTGGCCGGTACGAACAAGCAACCACCAAATGCAAAACCGCACTGAAGACGTGGCATTTGATATGTGAACAACATCCCGACAATCATGACTTTGAAGCCCAACATGGCGTTGCCGTGATCCTTATGGGCCAAATAATGATCAAGTCGGGAAAACCTGAAGAAGCGGGCAAATATCTTGAGCAGGCGAAAACAATTTTTTCCAAATTGATTCGGAAACAACCTGGCAATGCGCAATTTTCCAAGGAACTTGAGAAGGTATTGCGGTTGCTTCAGCAGCTGGAAAATTGACGGATTGTCTGTTCTGAATCCATTTTCTTAAACCGCTTTTTGGCACATTTGGAAACCGCGACCGACGGACCAAAGTGCCCTAGACTGCCTAGATGCCCAGGGCCACCGGATCGTCAAATATTCCTCAAGCCCGAAAGGTTCTCTGCCGAAGAAAGGACACGTATCACCGCGCTCAATGAACCTGTTCTATCGAGAGTAAATTCTCGGTCTGGCTTTTTATGGAATTAGCAGATCAAACTTTGAAAACCAAACGGCGAATGGTCGGTCCGATGCGGTGGTTCACCGACAGTGGAGCCATTGTTATCGATTGGTTCACAGCCGTTGGTGATGTGTCATTGTTCACCATACAAACCATTTCGTGGCTACTGACTAGGTTTCCACAAAAAGAAACTTTACTTCCTAATTTTTATCAAGTCGGCGTGCGCAGTCTTCCTGTGGTTGCCCTCACGGGGACATTCATTGGAATGGTTTTAGCCGTACAAAGTTATGCCCAGTTTGCCCATCTCGGCCTGCAGACGCGACTTGGTGGTGTCATTAACGTTTCGCTTGTTACTGAATTGGGTCCCGTGTTAGCAGGCACAATGCTAGCCGGAAGAGTGGGAAGCGCCATGGCCGCCGAATTAGGTACCATGCGTGTAACGGAGCAAATCGACGCGCTCACTAGCATGGGCGCGAATCCGATCCACTATCTCGTCGTTCCTCGACTGCTCGCCTGTCTTTGTCTGATCCCTGCTCTGACAGTGGTCGCTAATTTTATGGGAGTCATTGGCGGTGCTTTTTACAGCATCTTTATCCTTGACATTGATGCTTTCTATTACTGGCATAACTCGCGTTCCATTGTCGGACTTTATGACCTGTTCAGCGGCATATTCAAAAGTTTATTCTTCGGTTTTTCTATCGCAATTCTCGGTTGTTATCGCGGATTCCACTGCGATCCGGGCGCGGAGGGTGTCGGACGGGCTGCAACCGCCGCATTTGTGCACGCGTTCGTGGTGATTATTGTGCTTGATCTCTTTTTAGGAATCTTTTTGATCGGGTTTCACAAACTAATTTGGCCAGCGGGCGGCCAGCTTTTTTAAGGCTTGGATACCAGGACCAAATCTATCAATGAATAAGGGAAAACAAAATTCGGATGAATCGTTGGTAGAATTGCGCAATCTGACAATTCGTTTTGGAACACAAACTGTTTTAAACAACATCAACTTACAAGCGAAGAAGGGAGAAACTATCGCCGTCATTGGTGAAAGTGGCTGTGGAAAAACAGTCTTAATGAAGACTATCATTCGCCTTATATCACCTACCGAGGGAGAGGTCTTCTTCGACGGACAGGATCTAAGCAAAACAAATGAAAGGGAGTTAACCGCCCAACGTATGCGATTCGGTTTTGTATTTCAGGCGGCCGCTCTATTTGACAGCATGACCGTATTTCAAAATATTGCGTTTGCTTTACGACAGCATCAATTAAGTGATCGCGCTGAAATTCGGCACCGGGTCGAAAAACGCTTGGCTGAGGTGGGACTTCCAGGATCCGTGCTAGAAAAGAAACCAGCTGAACTATCGGGCGGAATGCGTAAACGCGTTGGCCTCGCCCGCGCCCTGGCCATGGAGCCAGAAGTAATACTCTATGACGAACCGACCACGGGCCTGGACCCAATCATGAGTGATGTCATCAATGCACTTATCATCAGAACACGTTCTCATTACCCGGTTACAAGTATTGTTGTGACACACGACATGCGCACTGCGAGAAAGGTTGCCGACCGCATTATCATGCTTTACCCCTTCTCGCGCCTGAAAAAAGGTGAGTCGCAAATACTTTTTGATGGTCATCCGAACACCATCGACCAGGCAAAAGATAAACGTGTATCTGAATTTATACACGGCGAAGCGGGATCACGCCTCAAAGAAATGGCAATCGATGATTAAGAGGTTCACCCGATGAAACTACACACTTCGCTGAATAGCAAATACTATCTTTAATTGTTCAGTAAGGCTTATATCATGGATGAACGCGTTGCACAGGCTAGAGTCGGAATCGTCGTAATATCGGCACTCATACTTACGGCCATCTTGATTGTGCTGTTCGGCGACTTTCCATCCATGTTTCATACCGGAAAAACGATTCGAGTACGATTCACCAATGCTCCTGGAGTCGCCAAAGGTACACCGGTGCGAAAGAGCGGTATCTTAGTGGGTCGCGTTAGCAGAGTGGAATTTGTTAAAGACTCTCCAGATGTCATGGTAACTTTGAGCCTCAACGCTGGGACTCAAATTTATGAGGATGAAAACTGCTCTATCAACAATTCTTCTTTGCTTGGTAATTCTTTTGTGGAATTTGTTCCCGGCATGAAAACGTCCCAAAAACTGATTCCCGACAATGCTGAGATCAAAGGTGTTGCGACACGAAATCCGCTCGAAATGCTCGGTGGTCTTGAGAACGACCTTCGTAACACGCTTAATTCCGTAAGCACGGCAAGCAATCAGTTTGGAAAGTTGGGTGAACAACTTAATAACCTAGTGACTAACCATGATGAGGATCAGTTTCATCGAATCATCAACAAATCGGAAGAAACACTCAACAGTATCCATCTCACAATGTCCAAATTAAATCGCATCCTGGGCGACGAAGCCATGCAAGAAAATCTAAGAAATGGACTTAATGAGATACCACAGGTTGTCAAGCAAACACGCGATACGTTGACGGAGATTCAGATCGCCGTAAAGCACGCCGATCGTAATCTTGAAAATCTCGAAGGGTTCACCGGCCCATTGGGAGAAAACGGTGCAGTCATTGTGAATCGTCTTGATTCAAGTCTTGCAAAATTTGAATCAGTACTGTCCCAATTCGATCAGTTTACAAATCAGTTAAACAGCCAGGAAGGAACAATCGGCCAACTAATCAATGACCCAGCGCTCTACAATAATCTGAATCGAGCTGCCATGAATATTGATGGTGTCACAAGGCAACTCCAGCCGATTATGGGGGACATCCGTGTCTTTTCGGACAAAATCGCGCGTGATCCTGCGCAACTCGGCCTTGCAGGAGCCATCCATCATCGAAAAGATCAGGGCAAATACCCCAATTTCGAGATCTCAGAGCAGCCGCCTTTGACGTGGCGCGATGATCTCAGACCACCGGCAGATTGGCGCGATGCGCCCAGCACTCCAACTCCCGTCTATTCCCAGTAATCGCTTTACGCTCACTTGACGATTTCCAAGTGGGGCACCGTCATAACGGGAGCCCGTTATCCACAGGCGGGGGTGGATTGAAGGAAGGAGTAGCCGGAAGAGGTAAGGCTTCAACCGGTGGTTCCACTTCAAGGATTTCCGATTGTTGTCGCAATTGCTGCGCCCGTTCTAAAAGTTGATCAGTGGGTACGGCGACAGCTGGCTCTAAATTATAGCTGAACAGTCGATCATCATTGATTTTACCAGGCGAAAAATGTTCACTAACAAAATCGATGCCAGGCCATTGGTACCAAGGCGTTGGAACAGGCTGTAACACGGTCAATGTCTCATAACCAGCCTTCGATAATTGAATTTTTCGCGTGCCGTAATAGACAAAACTAGTGGATACAGGTGTTCTTCCAATCTCCACATCATCGACTTTGACGATCGCGCCAGGTGGATTGGAAGAAATTGTCATGCGTCGCTGCACACACCCACACAGCACGGGAGCAATCAACAACAAAACAGTACAATGTGGAAGCATTATTTTTAGCACAGAGACTGGTCACGAGCATGGCGGAGGTGATAAAAAAATATTCAATCCGTCAGTCTGTGCGGCACCGCTTATTTGCCGTCCAAACCCCTCGGCTGACAAGGAAAAAAGGCGACGGAGTATAGATTTCTTCCGTGCGACAAGCTATATCGATCTTGGGTCCGCTGGCAACGTTTGAGACTGGTGCAAAAACTGGTTAAACGCTAAAATGCACGGAAAGTTTGTGCTAGCACTTTCATTTTTGATCGACTGGGGACCATCCGGATTTACGACACTGGGGCGATGCGGCCGGAACGCGTTGATTTCCCCCAATCAATTTGATCATCTAGATTTCTCGCTTTTGAGGCACATCCACCGGATTTGGAATGTCTGATTCAATCCCGTTTTCCCAAGCTGTCCGCTATGCATCGATATCGGACATCGGCATGCGGCGAAAAAACAATCAGGATTCTAAAAACATTCTTGTCTCCAGTGACGAGGAATTTTGGCGAAAGCGTGGCCACCTATTCGTGGTGGCGGATGGAATGGGAGCCCATGCGGCTGGAGAATTAGCCAGCAAGCTCGCAGCCGACAATATCCCCCACTTATTCTCTAAGGATCTCGACAATGATCCTATCACTTCACTTCACCAGGCAGTGAAAGGAGCAAACGCGACGATCTATCAGCGTGGTTGCGACGAGCCCGAGTTCAATGGCATGGGCACCACATGCAGTTCCCTGCTGCTCTTACCCATGGGAGCTGTCATTGCTCACGTCGGTGATAGTCGGGTATATCGATTGCGTTGCGGCCAACTCGAGCAATTAACGTTTGACCACAGTCTTGTGTGGGAGATGCAAGCTGCTGGAAAAATTTCTGGAACTGCCACCGATTTACATCTTCCGAAAAACATTATTACGCGATCACTAGGGCCTGCTCCACAGGTTCAAATTGATCTCGAAGGCCCGTTTCCCGTGCAGAAGGGTGACATTTATCTCTTATGCAGCGATGGATTGAGCGGCCAAATCAGCGATCACGAGATAGGGACAATCATAGGCTGCCTGCCGCCAGCAGAATCTGCCCAAATCCTCGTCGATCTCGCAAATTTACGTGGTGGTCCTGATAATATTACTGTGATTGTCGTACAGGTCGACCATGCCCCTGTTGCAAAGGTCAGAGTGGCATTGGATGAGGAACGTCGACTACCTTTTTGGAATACGATCTTCTTTTTACTTTTTGTTCTAATTGCATTCATTTGCATCTTTCAAAACTTGATTCCTGTCGCACTCGTGGCAGGCATTGGTGCAGTCGTCACTGCCATCGTCACGTTACTGCAGTATTTCGACAAAACACCAAAAGACCGTGAAACGGTCAATGACCCGAAACCCTTAGGACGAGCACCGTATCGTACGTATTCTTGCACACCCTCCGATGAAACGGTCAACAGTTTTGCTGCCATTTCCTCTGAATTAAGGAACAGTGCTGGCAAGCTTAATGTCGAAGTCGATTGGGACACCTTTGAACAATTAGTAAAAAGTGCTGCCGATTTTGCGGAGAAACAACTGTTTTCGGAAGCGGTTCGAATGCACTGCAAAGCCATATCACATATCGTCGCAAGCTTGAAATCAGATCGGGAAAGCCTGCGGGCGAGTGATTCGCATATTGACTTGATTTAATAGCGATTCGATCAGAATGCGGATCCCCGCAAAGATTCGTATTGACCATCACTGCTCAGACTCCGAAAATCGGACGCGTGGCTCTGCCAGTTTTTCGAAGTTTTAGATTCATTATGTATATATTCACGCGGTATATCCTCTGGCAGTTAATTTCGATATTCATGGTATCGATTAGTGCCATTACGATTGTAATGCTTCTTTTTGTGATTATCCGCGAGCTTCATTTGCAAGGCTTGCAATTCTCGCACATCTATGAGCTAGTTCCATATATCTTGCCCGACGCGCTCCGTTTTGCAATTCCGGCCACTTCTCTCTTTGCAGCATGCCTTGTGTTTGGACGCCTCTCTTCTTCGAATGAAATTATTGCTCTCAAATCATTGGGAATTTCTCCCTGGAGAATCTTATGGCCAAGTTTTGCGACCGTTGTACTGTTGAGCTTTGCCACCGTCTGGCTGAATGACTTGGCAGTATCCTGGGGCCGAAGAGGTGTCCAGAAGATCGTCATTGAGTCGATCGAGGAAGTGGCTTATAGTCGCCTCAAGAATCATGGTTCGCACGCAACAAATCAATTCACAATCAACGTAAAATCGGTGGAGGGCAAACGACTCGTTGAGCCGACACTCACATTCAAGTCATCGGGAAAGTCCCCCACAGTTGTTATTCGCGCGGCATGGGCAGAATTACATTCTGATGTTGAAAATGGCTTTCTGACCATTCTGATGAATAATGGAAGTGCTGTGGGTGGCGGAGTGGAAGGAGTCTTTCCCAACACGATTAAACGTGTGATTCCACTGAGCAGTGCCGCGCGTAGAAGTCAACGCTCAGAAAGCCCCTCTCAAATGGCCCTCAGTGAAATTCCTGCCGAAATCACGAAGCAAAAAACCCGGATTGATGCATTTGAACAAAGACTTGCCGCCACCTCTGCTTTTCATCTGGCTTCTGGAAATTTTTACGAATTAAAGAACACCAGTGAATCTTTAGATGGTGCTATTTCAGGAGAGGAATCAAAACTATTCCGATTGCACACCGAGCCGCATCGCCGTTGGGCTGCCGGATTTAGCTGTCTATTTTTCGTTGCCGTCGGGGCACCACTGGCAATTCGTCGACGGAATGGAGAATTCTGGACTACATTTTTTCTTTGCTTTATTCCAATTTTGATCGTGTACTACCCCATTCTGATGGTTAGTATCGAGCAGTCAAAGAATGGGGTATTCCCTCCTTACAGCGTCTGGCTCGGCAACATCACGCTGCTGATCTGGAGTATTTTCCTCATTCGGAAAATAATGCGTTACTGACTGCTACGACTATCGCTGATCAATTTGCAAATTGAAATCAGTGCTAGCATCATCAATAAGTTATGGGACACAATCTCGACGAAGCTTGCGGTTGTTCCTTCGCTAGTGGGGTGATAGACTCGTCTGACTCGCTTCTGCTGGTCCTACAGTTAGCACCACCAAGGCTTATTCGAGTATTCAATTGGAACGATTTCGTGCGACAAGGAGGTCGCCGGTGTTCGCTCATACCCCAATTCGGCACAAGCTGATTCTTATGCTGCTGCTGCTGCTGGTATTCATGACCGCAGGTTCCCTGGCCGGCCTGTGGGGGGTGAACACTTATCGCAATACGGTCAAAGGGATCAGTAATCGTGCAAAAGAGTTACCCCATGGAAAGACGCTGATGCGATGGGTAACTAACCTCAGGGTGAATATTAAAGAAATTGAAACGACGCTGGACCTGTCTGATAAATACGGATCTCTCACGCTCATAAACGTCGAAAATATACAAAAAAATCTGCGCGAGCAATTCGACTCCGAATTGACAAATGTTTCTAACACGCTTGCAAGCTACAAATCGCAAATGGAGAAAAGCGATCGGGCGATGAACGGGCAAATGGCATCAAGCCCTGAAGAACAGCAAATGGTCAATGAGCTTCATGTGCTTCTAAAAAAAATCCAACGTCAAACAGCGGACTCCGATTGGATTGAAGATAAAGCAAAGATCGAAGAAATTGATGATGACCTTCAAAACCTGCAGAACTATAGCGCGAATTTGACGCGTTTCTTTCGCGAAAGGTTAGAGCACCTAGCAGATAACGTCCGAGTCGAATATCGCACTCTGTTTTACACCACGTTCGCTTGCATGCTATTAGCGGGAATAACAATCATCCTTTTTTTCCGCCTGTTTATCACATGGATATTTCGCCCCCTGACAACTTTGATTAATGGGTCTCGCCAAGTTGCAACTGGGGATTTCGATTTTCGAATTCAACTCTCCGGAAACGATGAAATGTCAGAGTTAGCGGATGCCTTGAACAATATGACGGAAAAGTTCCAAATTATCCAAACCGATCTGAACGAGAAAGTCGAGCAACGTACGATCCAGATGGTGCGAAGCGACAAGATGGCCAGCGTTGGATTTCTGGCTGCGGGGGTCGCACACGAGATCAATAACCCCATGCAATCGATCGCTCTTTGCGCAGAGTCACTGGAAAAACGCCTCGAAGATCGCTCAATCGATAGCGCGGAGGATTTTGCTGCGGCAAAGAAATATCTGCAAATGATCCAAGATGAAGCCTTTCGCTGCAAAGGCATCACATCACAATTATTAGATCTCTCGCGTAAGAGTGACCAAACAGAGGAGCATACAGACCTTCGCAGCCTGATTCAGGCAGTGGTCGATATGGTTGTTACCTTGACAAAATCACAACGTAAACAAATTACGTTCGAGGATTGCAAATCGGTCATGATTGTGGCAAACCCACAAGAAATAAAACAAGTCATGTTGAACCTGATCAACAACGCCATGGAGAGTGTCGACGCGGGTGGTCACATACGGCTAAAGCTCGGAATCCATGATGGCATGGCAGCAATTACGGTTTCTGACAACGGGTGTGGGATGACCGAGGATGTTCTAAAACATCTCTTTGAACCTTTTTTCACACAACGCCGTCATGGCCAAGGTACCGGGCTAGGCCTGACCATAGCCTATGGCATCGTCGAACATCATGGAGGACGAATGGAAGCTTTTAGCGATGGCCCGGGGGCTGGATCAAAGTTTCGCATATTATTGCCACTCGCTGGAGCAAATTCAGGTAACCGTCAAACCCAAATCTGTGCAGCCTAAAAACAATTCAAAATCAAATGTCGTGGTCATAAAGGAGACTACCCATCGCCAAAGCATCGAAAACCAAATTGAAAATCTTATTTGCCGACGATGAAAAAAGTCTCCAGGAGTTGATGCGCACAGAATTACCGCGCATGGGACACGAGGTCACTGTTTGCGCAGATGGCACTGATGCTGTTCAAGCCCTTTCCCAGGATGCTTACGATTGTTTGTTAGTCGATCTGAACATGCCTGGACTCAATGGCATTGAAGTGATTGAGAAAGCTCGGGAGATATCGCCAAAGACTGATTCGATTGTTTTAACTGGAAAGGGAACCTTTGAAAGCGCGATCGCATCGATTCGAAATCATGTCTACGACTACTTAATGAAACCTTGCAAATTAATTGAGCTTGAAAATTTACTTCAGCGTATTGCCGAAAAAAGAGATCTTCAAAATGAACGGCGCGCATTGGAATATCAGGTTGAAAGGCTTCAGGGATCGGAGAGGCTGATCGGTAAAAGCCCCCGCATGCAACAAGTTAACGATTTGATAACGAAGGTCGCTGCAACCAATTCGACCGTGCTCATACTCGGAGAAACCGGAACCGGTAAGGAACTTGTAGCACGAGAATTGCATGATCAGAGTAAACGATCAACAAAGCCGTTTGTGCCTATTAACTGCGGCGCGTTGCCCGAAAATTTAATTGAGAGCGAACTTTTTGGTCATCGGAAGGGAGCATTCACCGGAGCGGATGATCACCGAAAAGGTCTCTTTGAGGTTGCATCCGGAGGAACGCTGTTTTTAGATGAAATTGGAGAACTCCCCAAAGCCATGCAGGCTAAATTACTCCGATTTTTGGAAAGTGGGGAAATCCGTCGCGTCGGTGAAAACACTCCGATCATCGTTGATGTACGCGTGTTATGTGCTACCCACCGGAACTTAACGGAGATGGTCGCCAATGATCAGTTCCGTGAAGACTTGATGTTCCGAATCAATACATTTGAAATCACACTACCAGCGTTAAGAGAACGCATCGAAGATTTACCGGCATTGGTTGAACATCTGCTCGGGCGATTTACTTCAGGAATATCTTCTAAGAAAAATATTTCACCGGCTGCCACTGAAGTTTTGATGGCACATCGTTGGCCCGGAAACATTCGTGAATTAGCGAATGCGATTCAACATGCCACTATTTTGTGTGATTCCGATACCATTCTCCCAGAACATCTACCCACAAACTTCGATTCGCGATTAGGAAAGCATGAAAATGCCCCAACTTTGGGCACCGTAAGTCTTCGCGATTTAGAGATGCAGGCGATCGATCAAGCGTTGGAGCGAAATCAAGGCAACAAGCCGAAGACTGCAGAAGAGCTGGGTATAAGTCTCAAAACGCTCTATAACAAATTGAATCAAGCAATTTTAAAAGAGTCTGCTTGATTTCATGTTCGCTTCGTCGATCTCCGAGCATCCCATTTCGCCCGGATTACGTTTCAATCCACTCGTCGAACAACTCCCACAACGACACCGCGAATTGTCGCATTCCGCACGTATATAGGCTTCATCGTCGAATTTGCTGGTTCCAGACGAATACGATTTGTCTCTGGGTACCAGCGTTTTAGGGTCGCCTCTCCCTCATCAGTAACTGCGACAACAATTTGTCCTTTCCTTGCCGTTCGTTGCTCACGAACGATGACGTGGTCACCATCGGCAATCGCATCTTCAATCATGGAATCACCGTTGACCTTGAGAACAAACAAATTGTCTTTGTTGAAGATATCCGTGAAATCGATCCGTTCCTGTTGTTCCACCGCTTCATGTAAGACTCCTGCAGCAATCATCCCATACAGTGGAAGGCCCGGTTCCTCCGCAAGTTGAATGGCTCTAGATCTATTCTTTTCTCTAGTTATCAACCCTTTTTTTTCGAGTGCCTTTAGATGACACATGACACCATTGGGCGATCGAATCTTAAAATGGTCACCGATTTCACGGACGGTTGGTCCGTACCCACGATGTCGAATCTTGTCACGAATGAATTCGTAAACCAATTTTTGTTTTTTGGTGAGTTCATTAATTAAATTCATGGTCTACGCCTTTTTGATTCATCGCATTCGTTCGCCGTTCGCTACTCTACCTTCACAACCATGGCAACCGAGATATACGCATCGGTCAGAGGCTACGATTGCATCGGTTGGACTGCTTGGTTTGCTTTGGTTTGCTTTGGTTTGCCACCCGATATTTCCGTTTATTGACCCACTAAATTACCTCGGGGATTTCTCGCTTTGATATTTTGTGAATAGTTGTGAACAGTCTGCTTCTTTGCGGCATGGTGTTCGGATTTTTGTCCCGTGCCAGGCCTTACCCTGCCACAGTCCACAGTCCCGCATTCACACTAAAACATCATGTTTATTGGTGAAAATTGGCTTAACCACACGTATACATAAAGTCACATACTATTCATATATACACTATATCGGCGTCGGCTTACAAGGTGATGCAATCCGTCTGGAAAACTTTGTGATTTTTTAAGTTATGTCCTGTTTTTCTGCACTGCTACTTGGTTTTAAACGCGTTCCGCTGTCAGCTTCTTCGGCAACGCGTATAATTCAGTCCGTGATAAAGTAATAAACCCTGCCCCCCGGCAGCCATCTCGAAAGAGGTTTTTTGTGAATTTTCTTCCCCGTTCCGTGCCAATCCTACTCTGCGCGTTTTCGATCGCATTCATGGGCTCGCGCAAGTGCACGCCTCTCCTGGCAAATGACTCGACATCAAAAACGAAAGTAGCGGAAAGCGAACCACTGCAATATGCCGTATTCTCGATTGATAACGCACTCACTGATGGCGTGCCCCCGCCGCTGCCACTCGGGGGCCGCGAGACCACGCTGTATGGTTTAGTCCAGCAAATCGATAAAGCAGCGAAGGATCAAAAACTTCACGGAGCCATTTTTAAAATTCGAAGCCCATCGATCGGTCGAGCGAAGATTGCCGAAATCCGTGCAGCCATTGCTCGCTTGCGTAAAAGCGGCAAGAAGGTTTTTGCTGATCTCGAGATGGCGAGCACCTCGGATTATATGATTGCCAGTGCGTGCGATGAGATTGTGATGCCACCAGCTGGATCGCTTATGGTGACCGGTGTTCGGATTGAAGTCACCTTCTACAAGGAAATGCTAGATAAAATTGGCGCAAAGGCCGACATCTTGCAGGTGGGTGACTTCAAAGGTGCCGGTGAGACATTCACTCGCTCAGAAATGAGTCCCGAACTGAAAAAGCAGTATGAGTCATTAGCGACTGATTTTTTTGATCAACTGATAACACACATCGCCTCTGATCGTGGCCTTTCAAACGACCGTGTTGAGCAACTTATTAATCAAGGGCTTTTCATGGCAGAGGAAGCTAAAAAAAACAAATTAATTGACCGAGTGGCATATCAAAGCGGTTGGAAAAATTTTCTCCAACAAGAAGATCAAAATCGCGAGATTCTCCTTTTGGATAAATATGGAGAAAAAGAAATTGACAATGATTTTTCTGGATTTGCAGGGATGGTCAAATTCATGAATCTTTTAATGGGACAGCAAAAACAGAGTACCTCTGGAAAAACCCCGCAAATAGCGGTGATCTACGTGAGTGGAGCCATCGTTCCAGGAAAAAGTTCCAACACGATTACGGGAAATAATGTTGTTGGATCTGAAACCATAATCGATGCATTAAAAACCGCTGAGGAAGAAAGCCGCGTCAAAGCAATTGTGATCCGGGTTGATAGTCCGGGAGGATCTGCCCTGGCAAGTGACTTGATATGGGACGCCCTCCGCAATTGTAAAAAACCAGTTTTTGCGAGCATGGGGGATGTAGCGGCAAGTGGTGGATATTATGTCGCCATGGGTGCAAAAAAAATATTTGCGGAAGAGGGCACGTTGACCGGTTCAATCGGTGTCGTTGGCGGAAAAGTAGCCCTGCAGAATACGCTTCTCAAACTGGGAATAACGACCAATGTTGTCAGTCGCGGAAAAAACAGTGGTCTCTTCTCAATTCTCAAGCCCTTTTCAGAAAACGAACGCGCTGCAATAAGTGCAATGATGGAGAACATCTATCTGCAGTTTATCACGAAGGCTGCATCAAGCCGGAATATGGATCTGAAACAAATGCGCCCCCTTGCAGAAGGAAAAGTCTACACGGGACGGCAAGCCCAAAAGATAGGGCTCGTCGATCAGATGGGGGGATTACATGACGCCGTGGCAGATGCAAAAAAAGAGTGTGGAATCGCGGCCGATGAAAAGATTGATTTATTGTTGCTACCAAAGCCGCAAAGCTTTCTGGAGGAATTATTCGGCGGCCAATCGCTTGGTACAACGCTAACGGCAAGCACGCTAGAGCAGCTCCCGAAGGAATGGGGAGAATATCTGGCCGAGGCTAAAGTTCTGGCTTATTTGTTCCAACATCCGATCAACACAATATTACCCTACCGCATCACAATCGAATGATGAGTGATGAGTAAGGTAAAGCGACTAGATATTCGCCGCAGTCACAACTAAATTGTCTCGGTGGACCACCTCCTCATAGGGAGAGTGATCAAGTATTTCCTGTATTTGCCCGCTGGGAAGTCCAATGATTCGCTCCATTTGGTCTGAGGCATAATTGCTCAGTCCTCGTCCGATCTCGGCTCCTGACACACCTCGTAATCCGACTACATCGCCTTTGGAAAAATGTCCGCTTGTCTGGAGGACACCAATTGGAAGCAAGCTTTTTCCCTGCTCCGCGACTGCCCGCTCGGCGCCTGCATCAAGCACGAGCCAACCACGAGGTTGCACCGTGTAACCAATCCAACGCTTGCGCAAAGATACACTTTGCCCAGAGGGTACAAAGAGCGTGCCGACCTGTTGGCCTGATAAGATTGCACTGATATTCTCAGCGACCAGACCACTTGCCAACACCACACTTTCCCCCGCAGCAGTTACAATTCGAGCCGCTTCTAATTTACTGTCCATGCCACCACGACCTAAATGCGAAACCTGCGGTTGGGCTAATTTTTTTATCGATTCATCAATCTCGGTCACTGTGGAGATCACCTCAGATTCAGATCGCTTCGGATCACCATTGTATAATCCATCAACGTTCGACAGGAGCATCAAGAGCGGTGCCCGCAGAAGCTGAGTGACCAAGGCCGCGAGACGATCATTATCGCCGAATGTTCCTGCTAATTCATCAACGGCTACCGTGTCGTTTTCGTTGATTACCGGGACGACTCCGTAGTCCATCAGAGTGAGAAGTGTATTTCGCACGTTCAGATAACGAGCACGATCATCAAGATCTTCAGCCGTAAGCAGAACTTGTGCCGCCGATCGACCGTGTATCATGAACGCTTTATCATAGGCTGCAACTAAAAGCGGTTGCCCCACGGCCGCTACCGCTTGAAGGCGTGCAAGATCTTTTGGACGTTTTTTCAGTCCCAAATGAGCCATGCCGGCACCAACCGCCCCCGAACTGACTATCACAATCCTGCGACCTTTGGCCATCTGCAGGTGAATCTGTTCCACCAGACCCGCAATCCGCTGATGATTCAGCAGACCATGCTCATCGGTTAACACTCGGGTCCCGACCTTGACCACCACGATCTCGGCAATCGTGGCGATTTCTTGGCGCAAAAGATCAACCATGCTCGATTCTTTTCTCTAAATACACAAATTCGTGACAAAAATCATGTCATTTGGGTTTTGTGAAGCCGCGTCAGCATCCGTCTCTTGGCTGGATGTGATGCATGTATTGTCTCTAAGAGGTTTGGTGGGAGCAAGGACGAAAATTCGTGGCGAAATGGTCGGTCGGGTGCCTTTCACCCTTTTTGTCACAACGGCACAACGAACCGTTGGTGATGCCTCTTGGGGGCCGCGATGCTTGAGACACACTCTGACTGATCCTATAATTACCAACCGGTGGATCGGACGAAGGCGGTGCTGAATTGACCGGAAAGTATCTTTTGAAACCAACCTCTTTTTTATCGGTGGGTTTCTACGCTGGGCTTGGTTCATACCCACCGTGTCAGGTCGCATCTTGCATTCGCCGCTGACACCACCAGAGTATCCAAATATCCAACGCGCGAGCTGATCAAGAGGCAAGAGAATCCCATGAGCGATGAAATCGGACACTTCTGCGGAATTGCTCTTGTTCGGCTAAAAAAGCCATTGGCTTATTATCTCGAAAAATTTGGTTCTCCTCTCTGGGGATTCAATCGACTCTTTCTTCTCATGGAGAAGCAGCACAATCGTGGCCAGGATGGCGCCGGAATCGGTTCGATGAAGCTTAATATGCCTCCCGGTGACGCATTCATGTTTCGCGAGAGAAGCACCAGTTCAAAAGCACTCAGCGAAATCTTTGGTGGCCAGCAAGCAAAGCTTGATAACCTGATCGATCAGGGGCAGGTAGACTTGGACTCACCGGAAACAATAAAGCACCATTTTGATTATGGCGGTGAAATCTTAATGGGCCATTTGCGGTACGGCACTTCTGGAGCTTACGGGGCAACCACATGCCATCCCTATTTCCGCAAGAGTAATTGGCCCGGAAAAAATTTGATGGTGGCGGGAAACTTCAATCTTACAAACGTTGACGCATTAAACCAAAAATTGGTTGAGCGGGGGCAACATCCAGTTTTTGACACAGACACTCAGGCTATTTTAGAGGAAACGGGATATCATCTTGATGCGGTCAATGATCGACTCGCCGCAAGTGCGAAAGATGCAGAAATCTTTGGTGGTGCCCAGGCCCAATGGATCGGGGAACGCATAGAGCTTTCGGAAATTTTTCGACAGGCTGCAATCCATTGGGATGGAGGTTATTCGCTGGCGGGCATTGTGGGTAATGGCGATGCTTTCGCCCTACGAGATCCTTTTGGCATCCGCCCGGCATACTATATCGACGACGACGAACTGGTTGCAGTCGCATCGGAGCGGGCCCCGTTGATGACAGTATTCGACAAAGAACTTGAAGAGGTACATGAGGTTCTTCCGGGAACAATCGTGGTTGTGCAGGCAAGCGGCAAGGTAAAGATCGATCGTTATGCGGACGATCCGGGGCGTGAGGCAGGCTGCTCTTTCGAACGAATCTACTTTTCCCGAGGCAACGATGCAGACATCTATACAGAACGAAAACAATTGGGTGCTCTACTCGTTCCGCAGGTGCTCGACTCAGTAGGCCAAGACTTCTCTAAGAGCATTTTTAGTTATGTGCCGAACACGGCGGAAAGCGCTTACTATGGATTCATGGAAGAACTGCACCAAGTTAGGCGGACAGAAGTAAAACAACGTTTGATCGACGCGCGAAAAAATGGTGGCCTGACCGACGAGTTAATCAATGAACTGGTGGTCGACAATTGGCCGAAAGGAGAAAAAATTGCGAACAAAGACATTAAACTACGCACATTTATCAGTCAGGAGGCGGGACGTGCCCAACTGGTTTCGCATGTCTATGACATCACTTACGGAGTAGTACGCGAACAGGAAGATGCCCTGGTATGTATCGACGACTCGATTGTCCGGGGAACCACACTCAAACGAAGTATCCTGCAAATACTCGGGCGATCGCGTCCCAGAAAACTCGTAATCGCGTCTACAGCGCCACAAATCCGCTACCCGGACTGCTACGGAATTGACATGTCAGAGTTGGGTAAGTTTGTCGCCTTCGAGGCCGCCGTAGCGCTCATTGAGGAACATGGGTACGAAAACCTACTCGATGAAGTAGCAGCCAAATGCGCTGAAGCTCTCCACACGCAAGAATCCGATTATGTGAACCACGTCAAGCAGATATATAAGAACTTCACCGCGGAAGAGATTTCGATCAAGATTGCTGACCTGGTTTGCCCCGATTGCTTGCGCGGTTTGACCAATGTAGAAGTTATTTATCAAAACATTGAAAATCTGCACAAAGCATTACCCAATCATCAGGGAGACTGGTATTTCACGGGAGATTACCCGACTCCGGGGGGCTATCGTGTCGTTCACAAAGCGTTTCTCAACTATTACGAGAAAAAAGAATGTCGTAGCTATTGAGTGGTTTCGCGTTGCTGAAAAACAACTTTCCCTATAGCAGGACGGTAACGCGGAGCCGGATTCGGCCAAACTCAAACTCGCACAAATTGCGAGCGAAATATTTTTTTTCCGCTCAATCGCATTCTCCGCTCGAAATGGGTTTGATAGTCCAGGTCATGGGCTGCTTCAGCGGCAACCACTTCCTCGGGGCCGCGAAGTCGGGCGTCTGTTTTTAATGCAGCAATACCTTCTGTGAATGTTTCTTCGACATCTGTCCAGAAATGCAAATAGCTCCCTTCCATCATCGTTCGGCTTAATTCCATGACAAATCCTGGATTCAAAAGCCGACGCTTATGGTGTCTTTTCTTCCACCATGGATCGGGAAAATAAACATGCACCGCTGCCAGAGACGCGTCGGGCAAGATATCTGAAAAAATTTCGCGGGCATCGCCATGAACGACACAGGCATTAGTAATTGCGGCACGTGCCAGACGTGATGCCGCAAAGCGTGCGTACTTTAAAGATATTTCAATACCGATGAAATTTGTCTCTGGTTGAGCAGCACCCTGACGCTGCAGGAATAATCCTTTACCAGAGCCAATCTCAACTGCCAAAGGTTGACGCGTCGAAAAAATCTGCCCTGGATCCCAAGGCCGCGGCAAGTCCTCGGTACGGAGCAAGTAACCCGCCAAATCGAGTTGGGAATCAATTTTCCCCAGAGCACGGCGTCCCATCAATTCCCCGGATCTGCATGTTGAACGTCACCGAATCCAAGTTTACAAACCTGAAGATTCGATAACTTACTAAGCTAAAGCCACCCCAGAGTCTTTGATCAGCTAACCGGGGCTCACTTCTCGCAAAGCATCAGCAGGCAATGGGATACCGCGGATTGACCCTTCAACGACGAGGTTTTCATTTACGAATCCCATAAAGTCGCAAAACACGATGGCACCCCTGCGGACCCGTTTTTGCTTACACTGGATAACGAGTCGATCACCTGGTCGAACCGCACCGCGAAAACGAACCCCGTCCAAACCGCCAAAACCGACCATCTCACAGCCGAGAATATCATTCTTCTGGACAAAGTAAGATGCTAGTTGAGCTGCCGCTTCGCACATTAATACCCCAGGCATCAAAGGCATGCCCGGCATGTGCCCACGCACCCAGAAGTCATCGAGACTCGTATCGACATAGCCCACGATCGAGCGATTGTCGAAGTCCTCGAAAACAACGGCGGTTAATTGCTCAATTTCAAAGCGTTGCGGATTACATTTGCGAATCGCTTCGAGATCCGCAATCACATGATCCACATCATACATCGAAAATGGAACGAGCGGCTCTTTGACTGCCACGTTAGGTCTTTACCCTTCTTCGCTTTGCCTTGCGTGCCTTACTGTTGGCAGGCCGCTTTCCATGATTCGCTTTTTTAGCGACTCTTCCTGGTTTTGCCATGTCAAATCCTCATTCAATCGTCTCAAGGGGCCTTTAAAATGCCAGGAATGCCTTGCGGTATCCCTCAGATTCAAGCAGTAAAGCGGATGCTTGCTGCCTGAGCCTCAGGCAATAATTCTAACAGTCGTGCACATGAAGGAAAAGATCGGGTAAGCCCGACAACGAGTTCATTTTTCGTCCATCCCGGCGAAATTGACAGCGACGCCGGATCTCAAGCCGGGTCAAACCAGCGCAGATCGCAAGAGACCGCTTTGCAATTTGAAACAATTGGAATGAGATGGATCGGCACCCCTGCTATTTACTTACGCGATGTCCACTCCCGCATCTGAACAACTTTTTCCGCGGCAGCCCCACGATCAATGGCTTCGGCAGCCATCTGAGCACAATTCTGCAAATCATCGTCCACACAGGCAGCCCACAAGGCGGCCGCTGCATTGAGAATCACAATATCTCGGGCAGGTCCCTGGGCTCCACCCAGGATCTGCTGAATGACGCCGGCACTTTCTTCCGCATTCTCGACCGATAATGAATCGAGCTCGTGGTTGGAAAGACCAAAATTCAGAGGCTCCCATTGAATTTCAGATACTTGGCCGTTCTCGATCACCAAAACATCGGTGGGGCCATTGAGGGTCACCTCATCTAATCCATCACAACCGGTGACCATTACCGTTTTTTCAGTGCCTAATTTACATAAAGCTTCTGCCAGCAAAGGCCTGACTTCGGACTTACCGACCCCTAAGAGTTGGTAGGGTGCCCCCGCCGGATTACACAACGGGCCCAGAAGATTAAAAATGGTTGGCATTTCCAACCGCTTCCGTACGGGACCGACATATTTCATCGCCGGATGAACTTGTGGGGCGAAGCAAAAACAAATGCCTACATTCTCAAGACACTGTTCCACCATGGCAATCGGCGGATCAATACAAATGTCCAAGGCTTGCAGCACGTCGGCGGATCCTGTCTTACTTGTGATGCTCCGATTCCCATGCTTGGCAACCGGTAGACCACATCCTGCGACGACAAAAGCCGCGGCGGTGCTGATGTTGAACGTTCCTGAACCGTCCCCTCCAGTACCGCAGGTGTCGATAAGCCCAGAAAGGGATGACCGAATTGGCGTCATATTCTTACGCATAGCAGACGCGGCACCAACCACTTCGTCGACCGTCTCGCCTCGAGTATGTAACGAAGTGAGAAAGACAGCAATCTGACTGTCAGACCAGTTTCCTTGCATCATGCCATCAATCGCCTGATACATCTCTTCCCGGGAAAGGCTTTCTCCTGCGGCAACTCGTCCTACAATTCGATCGATCATAAATCCGTCTCTCTATAAATTTTCCGCGAAACAGTCCAGTGCATGGAGCATGTGGGAAGGAGGCCCTCGATTGTAATAGGAAGCTTCGAATAAGGAAGGCAGATGGGCCTGCTCTCCTCTTGTGATCCCATGGAGGGCTTTTTAAAATCAGACCACTCGGGTGCCCCGGTTAATGATACCGCGACGCTGCCATATTTTTTTCTCTTTTCGGAATGAATCCGATAATCCGATGGCCAAGAAGGTAATTCTCGACGTCGATCCTCATATCGATGCCGCCGTTGCGCTGGCACTGGCGCTCTTTGATCCGGATTTAGAAGTGGTCGCGGTCACCGCAACGGCTGGCTGTGTCTCGGCTGCACAGGCAACTAAAAATATTCAGGCGATTATCGAACAATTAGATCCACCCCGGATACCACGAATCGGTGTGGCAACGGAAACAGATGCAGGTTATCTGGGGGACCTTCATCATCTATATGGAAAAGACGGACTCGGGGGCGCCAATCTAGCGGTCTCGGAGCTCCACCATCGACATACCGCTGATAAAGTCATCTGTGAGGAAATTCGAAAATCACCCGGTGAGGTTTCTGTCGTCTCGCTCGGACCTCTCACGAACATGGCCCTAGCGCTGACTCGGGAACCCGACCTGGAGAGTCAAATTAGAGAAATTTATATCCGTGGTGGAAGCCTCGGTAGTGGAGATGTGACCTCTGCTGCTGAATTCAACATCTACTGTAATCCAACAGCAGCGCGTCGTATTTTCCACTCTGCAGGCACCAAATCGATCATCCCTCTAGATATCACTCAACAAGTCGTTATGACCTACGACCAACTCGATGAGATTTCTGATGTGACCACCAAATCGGGTACCCTTTTAAGAAAGTTTCTGCCCTTTATCTTTCGCTCTTATCGAACCGTTTGGGGATTGGAGGGAATTCACCTGCCAAGTGCTGTTGCGCTCGCCGTGATTTCCCATCCGGAGCTTTTTGCCAGCAAGTCGCTTTACGGAGATGTGGAGACTTCTGGAGATCTGACCCTGGGGACGACACTCTTTGACCGCCGTATTCGACCCGACAATCAGCCAAACATGCAGGTTATTACCGAGATTGATGTGGTCGCTACGATGGACTATATCCTACGTGGACTCGCAACCGCCTCATAGAGTTAGCGACCGCTGACGGGCTAAATCGGCTTTTATCCAGGCCGTTTACCGATTATCAAGATCGCGCTCTCCCACGGTGACCGTCAAATCAATCATCTCACCATCTCGAAAAACGGTCATTAGGACCGGTTCTCCGACCGGCGTCATGCTGACCTCATTCACCAGGTGATCATCGCTTTCGATACGGGTACCGTTAAAACGCAAAATGACATCTCCGGGGAGTACATTCGCACGGGAAGCTGCTGAGTTCTCAGTGATGCCTGTTACACGGGCTCCTCGCGGCGTTTTAAGTCCCAGGCGAACCGCTGCGTCATGTGAAAATCTCGAATCAAGACTCACCCCAAGAAAACCGCGAACGACTTTTCCTTTTTCAATCAATTGGTCAGCAATCTTCATCGCCATGTTGATCGGAATCGAAAAACCAACTCCCTCATCACGTCCTGAAGTGCTTGCGATCGCAGTGTTGATGCCGACGACCTCACCAGACAGATTTACTAAGGGCCCACCGCTGTTTCCAGGATTAATCGACGCATCAATTTGCAAAAAGTCTTGGTATGCAACGCCATCGGTTGCCAACTCAAGATCACGACGGCCTTTCGCACTTATAATCCCGAAAGTGACAGAATGACTTAAGCCAAACGGACTTCCGAATGCCAGGATATAGTCACCAATTTCCAAGGATCGACTATTACCGATTCTCGCTGGAACCGATTGCGTTGAATCAATTGCGAGAATCGCAATATCGGTACCGGCATCGAACCACATATTGGTTGGACGAATCTCCCTACCGTCCGCGAAGCGAATGGTCACCTCGTCAAGATCGGCATAACGAACTAAATGCCGATTAGTAAGAACGTAAAGCTTACCACCTCGTTTAAACACAACTCCCGAACCAGTTTCATCGGGAAATCGGTTACGACGGGCATTACCACCATTAATTTCAATGTGAACAACTGAAGGCCGCACCACCTTAGCAATTTTTTTGAGTAGCCCGATTTGACTTTTTAGAGACTCTGTCTCTCGGGCAATTTCCCGATAGAGCTGATCTCTTTGTTCTGCCGAAATCGACGGTGGACCTTCTTGTGCAAGTGCTTTGCTAAATGGTCCACCGAATAGCGCAAATACAAGAAAGGCGAGAATGAGCAAGGGACAAAACCCACAACGCAGTTGGCGCGGTTGGTTAGCTTCCTGCTCCAACGCAAAATACATACTCAAACGCCTCCCTCAAGACAGAAGCAACCTTTAGATCGCCTCGCGCAGATGATCTGACCGTGATGCAAGTGAATGAACGAGATGCTGCGTGCCCTGAGTCGGAATCAAGACACATCCATTTCAATGTCGCTGATCGTTACATCCGTATCATTACCGGAATCGAGAACACGGCTCCAATCCGCATCTCCCGACCCTTCTAAACGCCCTTCTTCCGCAAGACGCTGACACTCGATACAGGTGGTCGCATAGGGCAGAGCCTTGAGTCGAGCGAGCGGAATTTTTTTGCCGCAGTGTTCGCACAAGCCATACGAGCCATCTCGCATTTGCTCAAGCGCTTTTTCGATACTGCCTAATTCACGGCTTTCGACTTCCGCCAACTGTGAATTAATTTCACCTTGCGCTGAATCGAGCGCTGCATCGATCACATCACCACTGCCCTGCTGCTGTAAATCAGATAGCAGACTCAAATCGCCAGCCAAAGCCCGACGGAGTGCGTCGCGACGAATGACCAACACGTCTCGCATACGCTGAATTTCGTCTTTTCTTGCCATCGTGTGCCTATCCTTCCTACTGCCAATCGTGCTTCGTTCAAGCAGCTGTGCCGCGTGGGCCACCTTATATTACGCAGCACATACGTAAGAGTTTATCCAAACCGGCCACAGTGCCAATTCAACAAAGCTCAACAAACCACTTAAGTATCTATTTTTAAATACCTTAGCGCCGTTTTAATCCGGTTCACTAAAGCCTGGAAGAACTGCTCTCGCGACCACCGGACACCATGCCTTTTGACATTTCCTCTTCCTTGGGTGGCTAAAGATTGTCTTCGCCTTGGAGTAATCGACACAATCGGCAGAGTAATACACTCGTTTTTCCGTGAAGCGATATTTCTTCTCTGCGTAGCTCCACGAAAATCGTGCCGTGTAAACAATCCGTGGTTAGAATGTGGAAATTTTCGCTCGGCGAGTTGATAGCAGTGCCTGCTGAGAACCAACTTTAAAAGATGACGCGAACAGCAATAAAGACCCTCAGGAGCTAAGCGGAGACTCGATGCGGAGACTCGACGTCAGCGGCCCAGCATTGCTCTCACGTCCGCAAAATCACGCAAGCGATACTTCACGCCGACTAAGTCTAGAATTCTGCATAGGGAACGGAGTGCTACGCCAAGTCCATCCGGACCACTGAATCCGCCAAATTGTCCGCCACCCTTTAAGTGGGGCTCCAGGTCAAGAAATACGCCTGGGATACCGCGCCGCTGCAATTTTTTTGTGAGTTGAGGCAACACGTCACAAAAATCCTTGAAAATCAATTCGTGACCACTTTGCCCCTCATCGGCAGGGACAAAGTGACGCAGTGCTTCCTCATCGACGTGCTCAATCCGAGTGATCTTTCCAGGGTGACGATAATCCTTGACGTGAAACCAACCGATTCCCTTTTTCATTGCCTTATATTGGGCGAAAGCACCCGCAGCATCGAATCCCTGGGTTACCAGATTCCCACCGTCAAATATCAACATGAGTGCTGGATGATTCACCTGCTTGTGAATCTCTGAAAGCAGTTCGCCGTTCTGGCCCACTAAATTTGCCTCAACTTCAAGCCCGAAGGTCAAGTCACTTCGATGGCAAGCCTCTGCAATTTGAGCTAACTGATCAACACACTGAGGAAGATGCTCCTCCAAAGAACTTCCCTTGGGATGATAAAACGAAAACCCACGAATCAGTTTTGTTTCGAAAGCGTGCGCTAAATCACAGGCTTTGGCAACATCACGTTCCAGATATTTCTTGAACGGGATAAAAGGATTTTTTGTTCCATCCTCAACGTCGCATAGCTTTACTTTTCCAATCGGAGAGCCAATGGAAGAGACATTCATCCCATACTCATCCTCCAAATGACGAATTTTGGTAATCTCTGCCTTCGTTAGCTTCATCACGTTTTTGATGCCATTACCTACATCGATAAAACGGATGCTGTAATACTGCAAACCGACTGCAGCAAAAGCGGCAAACTGCTCAACTGCTGTTTTGTGGTTGGCGGCTTCATCCGCAAATCCACTGAGAATAACTTCCGGGGTTTCTGCCATCGGTCAATCTTTTTTCTGATCTAGGCTAGGATATTCGACAGTCACCTTGGTTGTGATGCCTCCCCGAGCACTGAATGCAGCTTCGCATTTCAGATGCTTCGGTTCGATCACACTCACAATGTCATTAACAATACTATTGGTGATATTCTCGTAAAAAATTCCTTGGTCACGGAATTGCTGCAAATACATTTTTAAACTTTTTAGTTCGACGCAGCGTTCATTCGGACAATACGTGAATGTCAAAACACCAAAATCAGGCTGTCCCGTTTTAGGGCAGAGTGAAGTGAACTCAGGACAGACAATTTCGATGTGATAATCGCGCTGGGGAAATGGATTCTCAAAAGTTTCTAAAATTTGCGTACTGACCTCGGCCATCGCTTGGAGACTCCCTGTTTCGTTAGTAGTTCTATCTAGGGGTTGCGTGTACTCATATTGTGGCATGCTCCGATGCCCTACAAAAGAGGGCGAATAGGCATCGGGCAATCTTTGCACAACTAAAGTGCGTCAGTCTTGCTCAAGTCAGCGTGCCGAGTATCCGGCCGATCCGATCCACCGCAGTCTGAAGGGATCGTCGCGCCATTTGAAAATTCATGTGTGTCGAAATTTCCGGCTGCAGGTTGATAAACTCGTCTTTGGCATTTCTGAGCCGATGCCATTTACGACTTGCCTGTTCAAGGTACCCTTCCGCATCACGTTGATCCCAGAAGACGCCCAACGCATGCATGTAGTCATAAAGTATCCGATGGACTTTCTGCAGGTCTTCATCCTCCTCGGCCTCTTCCGAGTGCTTGAGAAAAGTGCGCACCATCCAGACATGAGTCAGCAAATCATCGACCTCAACCATTTTTTCAGTCGGCTTCATTATCACTTTCAATTTCCTGAAATCGCTTCGGCTGCCGATGGAAAGCAATCCGAAAATACAATAACTCAATCACTGTGCGGATGTTCGTCGTGGAGTTGTTTGGGCGGAGCTGCTGTATCCTGATCTTGCTGCGAATCGGCTGGCTCGGCGTCATACGAAGCTTTATCGGATTGCTCCTCGGATAATGTTTCGGTTGGTGATGCATCTGGTCGCGGGGTCTCTTTTTTTGGTGACGGAGACTTTGTTGGCCCCGTATTCCCCTTAGGAGAGAAAACAAGCACAAGGGCCGATCCGCCAATAACCAGAATCAGCCCTGCCCAAAAAAATGGGCTTATCGAACTGCCATCCGTTCGCCGAATGATTGTCCAAAATGTGTTAATAACCGGTGCGCCTCCGAAAACCAAAGGCATCACATAAATCGGCTTACCACCCCAGTTAAATGCCATGATGATTCCCAGAGATCCTAAAACTCCAGCCGCACCTGCCGCCAGACTCCAGCAGGTTCCACTGATTCGAAATGCTCCCCAGCCACCATCCAAGCCGCCACTGAGCAGCATGGTGGGTACGACCACGGCAATCGAAAAATAAGCCAGACCCACGCAAAGTAGCGGCCGCAAGCGACTGCCCTGCATTTTCATTTGTCCACGGTGCAAAAAGGGTCCATACGCGCCCCAACAGAGGACCGTGCCTGTGATGGCCGATATCAACCAGATCCATTGCACCGAGTCAGATGCACCGGCGGTTGGCGATGAGGAGGGTTTGAAGATAAGGACTGTTACCGCACCCAGGATGACCATCATCAATCCGGCAATAAAGACCGGCCCGATCTCACTAGTCAAACGATTCATGCGGGCCGTGATCAGGGAATTCACGATGGGAGCACCCCCGAACACAATCGGCATGACAAAGAAAGGGCTTCCACCACTTTCAAAAGCCAAGATGATTCCCAGCGCACCCAATGCGCCGGCCGCCCCTGCCAATAGACTCCAAAAACCACCTCCCGTGGTCCAGCGTCCAGACTCTCCCCGAGTTCGAAGTAACACAGCCGGCACTGCAACGGCGATAAAAAAGTAGGCGACGCCAACAAAGAAAAAAGGGAGCAGTCGGGTGTGATCCATATCCTGCTGGCCCCGATGGAGCACCGGACCGTACATTCCCCAACTCAGTACGGTTAGCGCAATAGACGCGATCACAAATAAAAATTTCATGGCGATTTACCCTGCAAGCAACTGATTAGCGTTCCAGTTTAACAAAGGAGCAACTTCGGACGAGGGGGGAAGATTTATTCCCCGCGAAGGACAGCAATCGGCAACGCCTTGAGCAACTGTCGCATCGACAACAAACCGGCAGACAGACCCACCATAATCAGAAGCACTAGAAGCCCGCTCGTTGCAAATAGCGGTATCTGAATCTCGCCGCCCAAAAGATACGGTAGAATCGAGATACCAGCGGCGATGACGCCCGAAACGAGTCCGGCCACCAGAAGAAACATAATCTCAAGTATTAACAGGACAGACAGTCGACGCGTGCTGAAACCCAGTGCCTGCTGCAAAGCAAATTCATGGCGTCGACTTAATATATTGCGGACTTGCACGGCAAATAGACCCAGTGTTCCCAGTAGCAAGCCGAGTCCGCCAAGGGTCTGAAAAGCGGTCAAATAAGTATTCTGCACACCGTACAGCATTGCCAGTCGATCTGAAACCGACTCCACGTCAAAACCAAAATCACCGAGTTGATCTTCGAGCAGCGTTGTCACCGCCAATACGTTTTCCGGAAAAGTCTCGATCAAAAAATATTGATAGCCCTCCGTCTCAGGATACAAATCCAATAATGCAGCTTCGCTTACAAGTAGTGAGCCTTGAAAAAAACTGTTCTTCAGCAAGGCAACTACTTGAAAGGTTGTTTTGCGAGATTGATCTGTGATCTCAAACTGCTCACCCACTCCACCGTAAAGCCCCAATCCGTATCTGGCCGTATTCTGATCGATGACAACCGGGACAATGGATTTACCTGAGGCGTCTAACCCCAAATCCCGACCTAACACACTCCACGACTGCGGACCCAGATCCTCCGCAAAAAAATCGTGTGGCATTTTCCGAGGTATCCCAAGTAGCCGGGGTTGTCGTGCACGATAGAGATTGAGGCAACTGGCGTCATCTCCGCCGCGGGCCCGCAGCGAAACAATATTTGTTTTCGCAAGCAAACCATCAGACACTTGATCGAGACCATACTCTTCTCGACCATCGGGGCTCGCTAAATCAAAATAGAGGGGCAACGCACTCTCAGCCAATAAGTTAAAATTTCCGCGATTGGTTTGCTGTAAACGGAATGCACTCACCGCCACAATCATAAAGGTTGCGGCTCCCACCAGCGCGATGGTTAATACACTACGTTGAGGCTGCCGACTCAGACAAACACCCGCGAATCGAACGAGGCTCCGCATGCGAGGATTTCCCCGTTCTGAGCCCAGCCGATGTAAAAAACCCCCGAACAGGGTGATCGCTGAAAGTAATGTGGAACTTCCTGCTGCGAAAAAAAGGCCCGTCTGTCGTGACGAGGGACCGACAATCGCTGTCACCACGCTAAGCAATGCAAAAAGCAGGCTAAAAGCCGACCAGCGGTAAAGTTTATTGGACGTGTTGATCGTCGCACGCGTTTGCGATAACGCAGCAAATTGGCCCTGCAGCGTCGACCGCCGCTGCAACGAAAAAGACCACAGGATTGTGGCAAAACAAACTATTCCGCTTGCGACGAAACCACTGCATAGCCCCCACGGCGTGATATGCAAATGCACAAAGGGGGTTGCCACTGCCTGCACCCACCAAGTCCGCAATCCGAAAACCATTATCGCGGCGTAGAGGATTCCGCAAATTGTTCCTAACCCTCCCCCTGCCCCGACCAGCAAAAGTGTCTCCAGACACAACAACTGAATGATCCTCCTGGAGCTAAATCCGACTGCGGCAAGCAGACTCCACTCGGCAGACCGCTGATCGACGTCTAGTCGAAATAGCAACGTCAGCAGTAACAGTGACGAGATGATGAGAAAAATACTGAAACTGAGAAAAAGTACACCAAAGGGAGTCGTTCCACCGGCAGCCCTGAGTAACTCGTTCCGAATGTTACGAAATGCAAAGGTGTCAGAACGGCTCAATTCCTGCTGCAAACTGCGTTGCAATCGCACTCTGGCCGCCTCGGCCGACTCCGTTTTTGACTTCGGGACGCGCAACGATGTGATATCGCCAAATCGACTGCCCCATAATACCTCCCCCGCTTGCTGGGAAATAAACGCTTTGGGCGTTGCCCGATAGTTATCCCAATATGATTCGTCCTGCGCTCGAACTCTACTTGCATCAAACGGAAAAGGTGGGTTCCAATCATCCATTGACGCCTGATCAGTCACGCCGGCAAGCTCTGGCGTAAGATGACGATCATTCGCAAGCGTAGGACGTTGCTGATCATCGTATAGAGGAACGATCGAATGCAGGCGAAACGCAGCGGTTTTTTCCTCGACCCGGCCATGGGTCGTCACCGGATCGAAATAAGTGATTTCAATGCGATCGCCCGGCTGGGCTTGCAGTTCCTCCGCGGCCCAGCGATTGAGAATGATTTGATCTTTCTCCAATTGCACCGCATGGCCATCGTCGCGCAGCAAAGGTCCGATCGAATCAATCGAATCAACTGCAGTCACTGTCGAATACGGAATGCGTCGCGATCC
>JAYZMM010000131.1:0-13624 GCA_036153155.1 Planctomycetota bacterium | reverse complement strand
AACTCGAAATCCTTTCAATTGCCCAGAGTCAAAACAGCGAATCACTGTCTGCTGACTCACCTTGCAGATTTTTGCCGCCTCTCCCGTTGTGAAAACCGTTTTCATTTTCGTTGCACTACCTTCCTAGCTATTTGAGCTCTAAGGGCGAGACAATGGGCTGAACTTTGTATCTTGAATAAAACCACCAGGACCCCTAGCCCTCCGTGACACTCCCGATGGCCATGAACCTCCATTCCTCACAAGAAATGACAAGTAACCCTAAACTCCCAGGTAACTTCGCGAGTCTTCTAAAGATATGACTCGTTACATCGGCAAAACTTTCCATTTCTGCCACACTGCCCAGATTGTAGCGACCCTCTATCATCCGTCAATGTCAATCTATCCCGCCCATCCTCGAAAGATATGTCGCTTTTCCTATCTAATATCGGCGCATATAGAACCTCCATGCTATCAACAACGTTGATTGATGGATCTGCAGTGCAAACCAATCCGGCGTGAGACGATGGGACATGCGTTGGCCGACTGGCCCCGGGTATCACATCAGGGAAAAGGTCAAGCAACACGGCCGGAGGACTATGATTTGCGACCGTCCAAATGCACCATTAACAGGGCCACATCCGCAGGTGTGATCCCACTAATACGCCCTGCTTGCGCCAAACTACCCGGCCTGAGCATCGCCAGTTTCTCTTTGGCTTCATTGCGGAGCGATCCGATGCTCGCGTAGTCGAAATCCTCAGGAATACCCTTCTCTGAGAGCCGCTTTTGCCGCGCCACTTCCGCAGTTTGCCGCTCCACATAGGGCGCATATTTCACATCGTAGTCCACTTGCCGGGCAATGTCTTGCTCGACTTCCCCAAGGGGTGGGTGCTTCGCAACAACCTCTCCCCAGGTCGTTTGGGCACGGCGAAGCATCTTTTCGAGTGAATCTCCATCCGCACGCTGGTTCCGCAGGATCTCCTTGACTCGATCAATTGACGCCTCCTTCGACCGGACTCGCTCAAACCGGTCATGATCCACAAGGCCGTGGGCATAAGCCAGTGGCGTCAAACGACGATCGGCATTGTCTTGCCGAAGTAGCAAACGATATTCAGCGCGACTCGTGAACATGCGATAAGGCTCGTCGACTCCGCAGGTAACCAGATCATCGATCAAAACTCCCATATAACTCTGGTCGCGGGAAAGAATCAGTGGATCATCGCCGCGGAGTTTCAAAGCGGCGTTGGCTCCTGCCAAGAGTCCCTGGGCCGCTGCCTCCTCATAACCGGTCGTCCCGTTGATCTGGCCGGCAAAGTAGAGTCCTTGTACCTGACGCGTTTCCAACGTGGAACGCAATTGCTCTGGTGGACAGAAATCGTATTCCACTGCGTAGCCGTATCGCATGATTTGCGCTTTTTCCAGTCCTGGAATCATCCGAAACATGGCGTCCTGCACATCTCGCGGCAAACTCGTTGATATTCCGTTGACATAAACTTCGCGGGTCAATCTACCCTCCGGTTCGAGGAACAATTGGTGGCGATCTTTATCTGCAAATCGAACCACTTTATCCTCGATCGAAGGGCAGTATCGCGGACCACTTCCTTGGATTTGTCCTGAATACATCGGAGCACGATGCAGGTTGTCACAAATTAGCGCATGGACCTGAGGGTTTGTGTAGGTGATGTGGCATGGAAGCTGTTCGACGTCTAATGTCCCGGTAAGAAAAGAAAAGGGCTGTGGATCCTGATCGCCCGGTTGAATTTCTGTAGCGGCATAGTCAATCGTGCGTCCGTTAAGCCGCGGCGGAGTTCCAGTCTTGAATCTACTGGTTCGGAAACCGAGATTGGTGAGTGCTCCGCTGATCCCGCTGCTGGTGCCCTCCCCTGCCCGGCCACCCGCAGATTTTGCTTCGCCTGTATGCATTTGCGCTCGCAAAAAAGTTCCCGTGGTGAGCAGTACGGCGGGTGCACAGTAGCGTGCGCCACCGGCGACTGCTACTCCGAGGATCCGCTGCTTGCCGCTCTCTGTCTCAACCAATAAATCGGTGACGATCTCCTGTCGAAGATCTAAATTTTCCTGCTCCTCGACGTGCAACTTCACAAATTGTTGGTAGGCCTTTTTATCAGCCTGCGCTCGGGGACTATGCATGGCCGGTCCCTTACGTCGGTTAAGCAGGCGAAACTGAATGCCGGTTTCATCAATTGCGCGACCCATCACACCACCCAGGGCATCTATCTCTCGAACGATTTGCCCTTTAGCAACACCCCCGATCGCCGGATTGCAACTCATTTGTGCAACCGTGTCGACATTCGTCGTCAATAAACAACAGCGAGCACCCATCCGAGCGGCGGCTAGGGCGGCCTCGGTACCAGCGTGACCGGCGCCCACGACAAGCACATCATAATGATATTTGGATTCGGTCATCGCTTGCCTGATATCGGTACCGTGGTGCTGCGTGGTGCTGATAGCCCATTGCACCCGCGCCCACCACACCGAGAAACAGTCGTTTCAAAACAGATTCCGCAACGCGGAGCTTTCGAGCTTGCGGTGCATTTATTTTAGGAAGAAAAAGGCCGCGGGATAAGCGGGCCTACGGCATGTCGCTGATCAACCTGCAAATTGTCGCGTCAATTCTTGGCCTCTGCGAACGTCAGGCGACACCAGAAATCGGGCCTTGCGGTGAATGTAAATTGAAAAGCCCGAAAATCTCTTTTTGAGACAATCCCATATTCTGAGGGGCGGAACCTTGCGAGGAAAAAATAGTCTCAAAGATCTCGCGTTTCTGCTCCAATATTTCGTCAATTCGCTCCTCGATCGTCGCTTGGGCAAGGAACCGAGTCACTGTAACTGGGCCCGCAGCACCGATACGATGAGCCCGATTGATCGCCTGATCCTCGATTGCTGGGTTCCACCAACGATCGAATAAAAAGACATACTCAGCAACCTGTAGGTTTAATCCTACGCTACCCGCACCGTAACTCATCAGGATGACATGCGTCTGCGGATCTTCGCGAAATTGGTGC
This sequence comes from Planctomycetota bacterium, assembly GCA_036153155.1. Lineage (GTDB taxonomy): Bacteria > Planctomycetota > Planctomycetia > Pirellulales > UBA7805 > UBA7805. Next base: position 10,625 of record JAYZMM010000131.1, on the reverse strand, counting down.
AATACCTGTTCCCGGACGCGCGGTCGAATTTTTCCATGATATTGCACCGAACCAAGCGACTCGAGTCGCAGGGCCAACCTCTCAAGACTGGCAACATATTGGCTGAAAACAATCGCCTTTTTGCCGCTCGCCGCAATTTCATCTAGCTTTGCAAGGAGGTGATCTGCTTTGGCACTTTCATCGGTGGAAGGATCAAAGTTGCAAATCTGTTTGAGTCGCAAAATTAGCTCAAATACATGGGTTACGCTTGCCTGAGATCCCAACCGACTCAGACGTACAGTTCCTTCCTCTTCTGCTCGGCGATAGCTTTCACGTTGAGCAGGAGTCAGATCAATCACCGCGTTGCGCACCAACTTAGGTGGTAAATCGATCAACACCTGATCTTTGGTGCGGCGCAACACATAATCCGAGACACGGTTTGCCATCTGGCTAGCCCGCATCTGGTCATCCAGTTGGCCGGGTGCCACAAACTCAAAAATGCCGACCAAATCCTCGACACTATTCTCGACCGGTGTTCCAGTTAGCGCCCAACTCCGCATTCTTGGAATCCCGCGGACTGCAGTGGAAGTGGCACCTTTGCGATTTTTTATCCGTTGCGCCTCGTCCAACAGCACCAGATCATAGGGAGGGTTCGTCGCGTGAAGCAAACGGTGATCACGCTGGACCAATTCGTAGTTCGCCAATGTTAAAATTGCCTCCGGATGATTCCATTTCCAGGCGCGTTGCTCCGCATTTCCTGAAATAACATTGAGGGGAATTTCCGGGGCCCACACAGAAAATTCCCGCTGCCAATTCGTCACCAGAGGTTTTGGGCAGATCAGCAGGATACGACGAACTTGCGCCGCATGCAGAAGTAGTCTCACTGATGTGATGGCTTGCATCGTCTTCCCCAGGCCCATTTCGTCGGCCAGCACGGCAGCATACCGGGGAAACAGGAAAGCGATTCCGGCAATCTGATAAGGAAATGGATCGAACGGCAGACGCAGGGAAGCCTCAGCAAGAAGTTCTTCCAGCGAGGGCTGCAATAAATACCATAATCGCTCCTCCAGCTTGACCGTATGGGCAGGTGGCTTGATCCGCGTGGGGGATTTAGTCCGGTCTCGCCCCGGACGGCGATTCACGCCTCCGGATTTTTTACGGTCTTTACCGCTCGGCAGTTTCGCCAAATTGAGCGTGCCATGCTCGGCGGCAAATACAAAGCGGGAGACCGATGGAAGCTTCTCTCGCAGTTGAAATGAGACAACACCGGGGCCGCTTCCCTCTAGAGGATACGACTCCACATCTACCTTTGGGGCGCGATGCAGCGCGGTCTGCCAACCGGAACTAAAAAGTTGGGCATGAACTTCCAGGTCGATCGGCGTGGTGCCGATATGAACTGAATTGGAATCGCTCACGCTGCGTTGGCTACCGGACATTGAACGTTCCATCGCAAAACCAGGACAGATCTCAGGAAATCAACAGACGCTAGGCAACACGCTGCTTCCGCATTCCCCCCTTCGCTTCGGAGATTGCCTCATCAATCCGGGCGAAAGGCTCTTGAAGGTCGAGGGTCGCAGCCGACAGCTCAAAAATCGCTGCGGCTGCAGAGAGATCTTGCTCGTATGCTGCTTCCACAAAAACCGTAGACTCATCAAGCCGCGACTCAACAAGCGTCGTAAAATCATGCCGTTTGCTTTTCTCGGTTACCACCAGAAGCAACGGAAAGTCCACCAGAGGTCGTAACGCAAGGACGTCTGGAACGTCGGTCAGCAAAATCGTAGGCCGGTGCTGAAGTGCATTGCAGAGTGCCAAGCCGATCTGCTCACCACAAAGATACGCCCCGAGTGTCGGGCCGTAGAGTATTTCCTGAGCACGATTCGGTTTGACTGCTGCCGTGCAGTGGAACTCCAAAGGACGACCGCTAGCATTGACCAGCAGCAATCCCCCGAGGCGGGTCTGGGAGCTCTCTGTGACGATCGTCAAAAAACCTAACTTATTTTTTTCTATAGGGTTGGATATCTTCATCGATCGGTTCCGCGGGACAAGTTGCGTGCTGATCTCACCCTATTTATGGGACGCCCCTCCTGTCAGTATCGGATGTGAAGCTACTAGGACTTGAGCCTCGAATCCCCACTAAAAAATAGTCGCCCGATAGGGGTGGATTTTAAAAATACCGGCTCCTGCTCGACACGATCACAGAGGCGCGTTAGAATCGGCAGAGCTGATTCGGAGTCTGTCTCTTGCCCCATGTTGTGGCGATTTGGCGGCCCACCAATCCGCAGCGTATTTACCGCCGTGGTAAAATCTGCTGCACAACTGGAGGAGAAACCGCCCCATGTCTCGCGATCCTCAGCAGGCTTCACAACTTTTCTCGCAAATCGATATCACTGCCGGGACTCAGGGTGATAACAGCTCCCAGATCCGTGAACACGAAAGTGAGCAAATCGATCTACTGCATCAGATTCTCGCTGCATTGGACCGTAACAATGACCTGTTAGAAGATATTGCGGCCAGTGCCCTCGCCAATCAACGGCAACGAGGAGATGAATTGCAAAAGTGGCGACAGGCGAATCCGGGGCTTGCGCAGAGTTGCCGCCATGCAGCCGAGTCTCTGGCACGCGTACAAGCAGAATTTCTTCAAAACCTCACGAATGAGGTTGAGGAAAACTCGGAAGCGATGGAGGAGGGTGAATTTGTTTTCAATGAATTTGTCGATCGTTTTGGCCCGAGGCTTGCGCACCTGAACGGAGTGTTGCAGATGCTCTCTCAACTCAGCCAAGGCGGTGCCGAGACCCCACGGCACGATTGACCGCGACCGGTCATGAATGGGCGGTGTTCAACCGGGTGTTTGGCGGTTCCCAACCGCGTCAGCTTCTGTGCATTTTTCCAGCAGGCTTTTCCAGGGAACAAGGTGAACCCTCGACTTTTTGCCTGTAGAGCCCTATCTTACTCTGTGCCCTCGAATCGCTAGGTAGCACGACTCACTGGCAGTGGCACGCGTCGATGGGTTATTTCTTTTCACGATTCCCACCGATATGCGTCGCACGGAGATTAACGGAGGTTGAACCAAGATGGTGGATTTGAGTGGTCCTGCGGCCGAAGCCCGCGCTGCGCTGGATGCCCATGTTCGGGAAATCGTGAACTGGCATTTCGATCCTGAAACAGGCTGCCCCTACTGGCTCGATAGGGCGAAAACTTTTGATTTTGATCCCCGAAAAGACATTCAATCCTTTGCGGATTTAAAACGCTTTCCGCCGTTCGATGACGAAGACCTTCGGGGCGGGCCGATGCGTCGCTGGGTACCGAAAGCGTATGCCGACTCGCCGATCTTTGTGTTTGAAACCGGAGGGACTACTGGCACACCCAAATCTCGGATTGTGATCGATGATTTTCGCATCGATTACGAACTTTTCAGTCAGACCATTCCAGACGAATATTTCCCGCCCGGTAGCAATTGGTTGATGTTGGGCCCCTCCGGGCCCCGACGATTGCGACTTGCGGTGGAACATTTGTGTCAGTTTCGTGGTGGGATCTGCTTTTGCATCGATCTGGATCCACGCTGGGTCATCAAGTTGATCAAAAAGGGATGGATGGAACATCTGGAGGCATACAAATCACACTGTATCCAACAAGCCCTCACAATTCTCGATTCGGGTCACGAAATACGTTGCTTATTTGCCACACCAAAACTACTTGAGGCGCTCGCACTAGCACTTGAGGAGCGAGGGAGCAGTATCGCGGATGTGGGGATCACGGGTATTTTCTCGGGCGGCACAGAATTCACGCCGCAGTGGACCCGGTTTGCTACCGAGGAACTTTTGGGGGGACCCGCGTCGGAAGGCGGGGTTTATATGACCCCGACATACGGGAACACCCTCATGGGTCTGGCCTGCAGTCGTCCGGTGATCGCGGATGATGGATATAAGATCTCCTACTATGCGCCACAACCGCGTGCCGTGCTGGAAGTGATTGACCCCGACAACCCCGATCAGTTGGTAGACTATGGTGCCACCGGCAGAGTGCGACTCACAACGCTGACGAAAGAGTTTTTCGTTCCAGGATTTTTGGAACGAGATGAGGGCGAGCGGGAGGCACCATGCGATCTTTATCCCTGGGACGGTGTGAGTGGCGTGCGACCATTTCACAAGCTGGCCGAAGCCACCACGGTGGGCGTCTATTAATGCACAATTGTTTAATTGATCGACACAAAACAAAATCGCTTTATCCGGAACACAGTGAACACAATGCTTGAAATACCTGTCATCCGCTGGGGAAAACCCTACGACTCCTTTGAAAAAAAAGAGATTCGCCACTTCGTCACGGGGGAACCGATTGCGACGGTGGATCAGGCCGGTTCGGGGATCGTTAAACGCGACCTGACTAAATCTCACCTGGCGCGTAAGTCATTAACGGCGTTCTCGCCGGAAGAATTAGTTGATCGCACCGTTGCGGCGGCGGCGCTATTCCGCGACGCGACACTCCCGATGGGCAACGGCACCCAAAGTCCGACGGAGTTCGCTCGGGCACAATCGGCCACCACGGGGCTTCCGGAACACATGTGTCGAAGCAATATGGAAAAAAATTGCTTTGTGCTTGAGAATATCAAGCAAGTACTCGATGCGTTGACGCGGGGGTTGGATCTAGAGATTCTTCGACGTGGGTATGGTGATGAGGGACGAGGAGTGATTGTGAGCTATCAGGCGCAGACCGACGCATTGGGCCTGGTCCTTCCCTCGAATTCTCCCGGCGTTCATACGCTCTGGCTCCCGGTGATTCCGTTGCAGATGGGGCTGGTGCTAAAACCGGGCGCATTAGAACCGTGGACCCCTTATCGAATGTTCTCTGCATTTTGTGAAGCCGGAATTCCCCCCGAGGTATTCTCGATTTATCCAGGTGAGGGAGCGGATGTGGGAGCAGCGGTACTGGCCGGTTCCTCGCGTTGCATGATCTTCGGTGGTGAGGCAACGGTTCAACAGTATGAAGGCAATCCTGGGGTGCAGGTTCACGGCCCGGGTTACAGCAAGATCCTCCTGGGAGACGACGTCGTGGACCAGTGGGAAGACTATCTGGACCTGATGGTGCAGAGTGTGTTGGCCAATAGTGGGCGAAGCTGCATCAATGCGTCAGGTATTTGGGCCTCGCGTCACACAGAAGAAATCGCAGCCGCGCTGTCCGAGCGTTTAGGGCCGGTCGAGCCCCTGCCTCCGGATGATGATCATGCCCAATTGGCAGCTTTCACCAATCCGCAGATGGCTTCCGGCACATGGAACATGATTGAAAGTGATTTACAGGAAGCCGGCGTCACCGATTGCACTCAGTCCTTCGGGTCGAGGCTGATCGAACACCCGAGCTATGCGTACTTACGACCCATGGTGGTACACTGCAGCGATGCAGACCGGGCAATCGCGTCGAAGGAATTTATGTTTCCATTTGTGTCAGTTGTCAAATGCCCACAAGGTGAGATGTTAAAAAAGATCGGCCGAACGCTTGTTCTGTCCGCCATCACAGACGACCCCGATTTTCAATTGCAATTAATCAATGCAACTCACATCGATCGCTTGAACCTGGGTCCGGTGGGCACGATCAAACTCGATTGGCTGCAACCGCATGAGGGCAATTTGGTGGACTTTCTCTATCGAGCGCGAGCCCTGCAAACGGTAGACTCCCGGCAACGAGCAGATAGCTCGGTGGTTGAAGCAAACTCCACCAATACGCCGACGTCATGAAATCTTTTGATCTTCCACCCCAACCTCGAATCGTTTTCGGTAACGGAGCGATTAACCAGCTCGGTCAATTTGCCGCGACCGATGATACGCGTCGCGCTTTGGTCGTTAGTGATCCGGGCGTCGTTGCCGCTGGGCATACCGCGCGGGGAATGGAAGCTTTAAAAAATGCCGGAATCGAGCCACACCTGTTTGATGAGGTGCGGGAAAACCCTACAACCGAGGATGTCGAGCGGGGAGTCGTCGCCGCCCAATGCGTTGAACCGCAAATGATTATTGGCATCGGTGGCGGAAGCTCCATGGATTGCGCAAAAGGCATCAACTTTGTCTTTTCCTGCGGTGGTACCATGGAAGACTATTGGGGCATCGGCAAAGCGACCGGCCCTCTTCTGCCAATGATTGCCGTACCGACGACCGCGGGCACAGGGAGCGAAACGCAAAGTTTTGCCCTGATCTCGCATCCGGAAACCGGCCAGAAAATGGCTTGTGGAGATCGACGGGCGGCCTTTCGCCTTGCCTTGCTCGACCCTGAGTTGACTCGAACACAACCTCCGCAGGTAACGGCGCTGACAGGAATCGATGCCATCACGCACGCCCTCGAAACGTTTGTCACCACCAAACGAACTGCGTTTTCAAAGGCATATAGCCGAGAAGCCTGGCGGATGCTCTCTAGAAATTTTTCGCAAGTGCTGACGCAACCCGATGAAATAGAATCGCGTGGGGCCATGCAATTGGGGGCGTGCTTTGCCGGACTAGCGATCGAAAATTCGATGTTGGGTGCCGCGCATGCATTAGCCAATCCGCTCACCGCTCGGTTTGGCGTGACACATGGTCAAGCCGTGGGCGTCATGATGCCCCATGTAGTTCGGTTCAATGCGGACGTTGCTGAGCATGCTTACGAAGAGCTGTTCTCAATGATAGACGGTCCGCTGATCCCTCAAGCCACCGGCAGTGCTGGCTTAGAAGCTTTAATCTCCCACTGGTTGCAACAGGCCCAACTCGAGACGCGACTGCAATCTCTGGGTGTTGAGAAATCTAGCCTTCTCGATTTGGCCGATTTGGCAGCCCAGCAGTGGACGGCGGGTTTCAACCCACGTAAAGTGGAAAGAGAGCAATTGCATCAGATCTACCTCGCCGCTTTCTGAGAATCCTCGCATGGATTTGACTTTTCACTCGCCCGTAACGCGGTTTTGCACTTCACTGGTGGTTTGTTTCTCCAGTGTCGTCGCATCCGACCTAGCTGCAAAAGAACCATCCGCATGGCCTATCTTCCGTGGCGACCCGGCGGGCACCGGAGTCGCTACTGATTCGCTGCCAGAGAACCCCGAACCTCTTTGGAGCTTTCGCGCGAAGGATACGTTTTTTGCGGCGACCGCCGTGATTGTCGATGGGACTGTTTATATCGGAGATGCAGAGAAGAAATTTTATGCCCTCGATCTGGAAACCGGTAACGAACTCTGGCATCGTGAAGTGGAACTCGGCTTCCTGGGTTCTGCAGCTGTGCAGGACGGGCGAGTGGTTGTGGGAGATAGCGACGGAGTGATTCACTGCTTGGACTCAGAGACTGGGGTCACGCTCTGGGAACAGAAGACAGACGCGGAGATTAATTCCAGTCCGAATATTTTTCAACAGAGTGTGCTGATCGGCTCGCAAAACGGAACCCTTTATCGATTGAACCTGAAGGATGGAAAAATACTCTGGCAGTACACCATCGAAGCAAGTGGCGGCATTCAATGTTCGCCAACCCTAGAGGGTAAGCATACCTTCATTTGTGGCTGCGACGGAAAATTGCATATCATCGATGTCGTCGATGGTTCCCCTCTGGGAACTATCGAAATTGGCAACCCCACGCTGTCCACGCCTGCCGTTTACGGAGGTGACGTTTATTTCGGCACAGAGGGCGCTAAGTTATTTGGCGTCGACTGGCGACAGAAAAAAATACTATGGACCTACCAAAACCCGCGGCGCAAAATTTCTTATCGCTCAAGTCCGGCCGTCACAACAGATGCGGTGGTCATCGGCGGCCGTAATCAACTCGTTGAAAAAATTGATCGACGCACCGGTACGAGCCGGTGGTCATTCCGAACCAAGGGCCGCGTGGATAGCTCGCCAGTTATTGCGGGAAAAACCGTGTTCGTTGGCTCCAGCGATGGCCGCCTGTACGGCCTCGATCTGGAAAGTGGGGATCTGGTATGGTCGTATGATAGCGGCGCGGGATTTACGGCGTCCCCCGCAATTGCTGAGGGCCGCTTGGTGATCGGCAATGACGATGGGGTACTCTACTGTTTCGGCAAAAAGGAAGCGTAGTGGGTTTGCTGGAACCTGAGCGCGGAAATAAAGTCGATGGCAACCGAAAGCACAAAAACAGAAGTGGGTAGCTACTTCATCTCCAACTACCCTCCCTTCTCTCAGTGGGATCGGGAGCACGTCGGTGAGATAGAAGCAGTCATGCAACAGGCACCGACCGATTCGCCTCTCGGTCTCTACCTGCACATTCCGTTTTGCAGGAAACGCTGTAAATTTTGCTACTTCAAAGTTTTTACAGAAAAAAGCAGTCGCGAGATTGAGACGTACCTGGCGGCGCTTTGCCGGGAAATTCAAATCCTCAGCACCCTCCCGGTCATGCAGCAGCGTCCGTTCCGGTTTGTTTATTTTGGCGGAGGAACTCCGTCGATGCTGAGCAGCAGACAACTTGCACATTTGGTCGATCGTTTGAGGGAGCACATCGGTTGGGAACAAGCCGAGGAGGTCACCTTCGAATGCGAACCGGGCACATTGTCAGCATCAAAGATTCAAACGCTCAAAGAGTTGGGAGTCACGCGGTTGAGTCTGGGTATTGAAAATTTTGATGACCATATTTTGAAAGAGAATGGGCGCGCGCATCTTGCCAAGGAGGTATACAAGGCTTGGGATTGGATTGAAAAGGCAAATTTCGACAGCGTTAATATCGACCTGATTGCTGGAATGGTGGGTGAGACCGAAGACAATTGGACCCACTGCATTGAAAAAACATTGGCTCTGTCGCCCGATAGCGTCACGATCTATCAGATGGAACTGCCATTCAACACGGTTTACTCCAAAGACATGGTCGACGCGGGATCCAACGTCGGTGTTGCCGACTGGGCGCAAAAACGAAAATGGGTTGCAGAGGCATTCTCAGCCCTCGAGTCAGCCGGGTATGCGGTCTCAAGCGGCTACACGCTGGTCCGCGATCCAGAAGAGGTCAAATTCAGCTACCGGGACCACCTCTGGCGTGGTAGTGATTTGGTCGCCAGCGGAATCGCCAGTTTCGGGCATCTCTCCGGAGTGCATTATCAAAATAAGCCCGAGTGGAATGACTATGTTGGAGATTTGGATGCAGGCAAACTGCCCCTTGGTCGCGCCCTTCGACCCACGCCGCATCAGGCACTGATCCGTGAAATGATTCTTCAACTAAAAAAAGGTCGAATTGATACCTCTTATTTCAAACAAAAATTTGCAACCGATATCCTCGCCAAATGGGAATCGGTTTGGTCACAATATCGAGACGACGGGTATCTTTCGATTGACGGATCTGAGGTGATCCTTTCCCGCAAGGGATTGCTGCAAATCGATGGGCTGTTGCCTGCCTTCTTTGAGGCGGAGCATCAAGGGATTCGCTACACATGAATCTCATATTCAAAATGGGAGAATTTGAGGCCCACTTCCCGACCGATCGGATGTATGCCAAAAACCACATGTGGGCGAAGCAAGTCAGCGAAACCACACTGCGATTTGGTTTAGCGGCCTACGCGGTCCGTTTGTTGCAGGACGTTTATTTCCTGGATTGGGAACTTGTGGCGGGAGCATCAGTGCAACAGGGCAATCAAATCGGCGATATCGAAAGCAGTAAAGCGGAAAGTTCCTTGCACGCTCCTCTTTCGGGCACCCTTTCCGATTTTAATCGCGCATTATTGAAAGATCCCTCGGCAATCAACGTGGACAAGTATGACACCGGATGGCTTTTTGAGATGCAAGCCGATGCGGGAGCGTTGCTTTCCCCAGAGGAGTACCTCGAACATTTACAAGCCGTTTGGGAAGTGACGCAGAAAACGATTAAAGGACAATTGAATCACTGACGCTGTAATCGACCGACTGACCGTTGCGAAGCACGAAAAATCATTATAAAATACGTCAAGTCTCCCAGCTGATTTTCTCGCCAGAAGCACTTCCTTGTTCCTCTCCTTTCGTGTGTAACGGTCATGGCAAGCCACATTTCAGTCGTGGTATCTCAAGGACAAAGTCACCATCCTGCGAAGCGTAGGCTGGAAGAGGAGATTGTGGCCTGCCTGCTGACCGAACCAGCGGTAGAAGTCAACGTCATTCCGCATCTCTACGACCTGAAGGCAGATGGATCAGCGATGCTCTGCCTGCAAGGCATCTCCCGCGACCTGATTGTGCTGACATGGCTTTATCCGAGAGCAACCCGCTGGATCCTCAACCGTAACGGGATCCAGGGGCAGGAAGGAATCACGCTGCTGAAAGAAACGGACGAAGCAGAAGACGGCAGCGAGGTCGACCTACCGGAAGAAGCCGCCGACCAGGATAACGATGCCGAATCTAGTCCGGTACGAGTGATTGAATCACTCGAAATTCCAAAACGTAAGATCTACTGTCTCAATCTTTCGGCCGCCACCGACGCTGAGACATTTGTCGCGGAAATTCAGCGCATCGCGGAGGAGACGAAAGTCAAAACGGTCGAAACCATCGGTTGGCTCAACGGCACCCCCAAAGCAGAGCATGTGCAACGAATGGTTCAACCCTTGCCCGGGAACGTGGAACATGCCGCCCCGGTCGTGTCGGCACCGACTCCAGGGGATGCGAGCGTGATCGAAGAAACGACCGAAAGACGGTGGTATCCGGTGATCGATATGAGCCGCTGCACAAATTGTATGGAATGCATCG
>JAYZMM010000130.1:0-7755 GCA_036153155.1 Planctomycetota bacterium | reverse complement strand
ACGACCGTATCAGCCGGAAGGTTATCTTGCTCATTTGAATTTTCCGCCTCGGACTTACAAGCATGATGAAGGTGAAAATCAATATCGCCGAGGTCTTTACACTTTTTGGCAACGCACGTTTCTGCATCCGGCAATGGCCCTATTCGATGCTCCTTCGCGAGAGGAATGCACCGTGGCGCGCCCACAATCCAACACGCCGCTGCAAGCGTTGCTCTTGTTGAATGATCCCTCCTACGTAGAGGCAGCCCGAGCCCTTGCCGTGCGTATTCTGCGCGAGGGCGGCAACGACGATGCAGCGAGACTCGAATATCTGTTCCAGCGAGCATTGGCCAGGAATATTGAATCCGCCGAACGGGAAGTATTGATTGCACTTTTAACGAAGCATCGCGACCATTATCGGCAGCACCCGGAGCAGGCCGAGGCGCTCGGGCAGAATGGACTGCATCAGGCGCCTACTGAATTTGATCCAGTTGAGTTGGCTGCTTGGACGAATGCAGCGCGAACCGTCTTAAACCTGCACGAGACGATAACCCGAAACTGACCGGAGCGAAAGAAACATGAGTATGCATCTTGCCGATCCGATATATCAAGGCATTTGTCGTCGAACCTTTTTGCATCGTGGAGGCGTGGGGCTCGGTTCCGCTGCCCTCTGGTCGCTATTGACCGATGGCAGATCCGCCCATGGCGCACTTCCAGATACAGGAAGTCGCGGTATTGTTCAGCCTCTGCATCACGCACCGCGGGCCAAACGGGTCATCTTTCTGTGTCAGGCAGGCGGGCCATCCCACCTGGAGACGTTCGATTACAAACCGAAACTGGCTGCCATGGACGGGCAGCCCATGCCCGAATCATTCACCCAAGGTCAACCCATCGCGCAGTTGCAGAATAATGAGTTGCGGTGTCTGGCGCCTCAGCGATCCTTCAAGCAGTATGGCGCGAGTGGGCAATCGATGAGTGACGTTTTTCCCCACCTCAGCAAAGTGGCAGACGAACTTTGCATCGTCCGCTCCGCCCAAACCAATCAAATCAACCACGATACGGCCCATACGTTCATGAATACCGGAACACAGATTTCGGGACGTCCGTCGATGGGCTCCTGGCTAACTTACGGATTGGGCAGTGAGAGCGAGAATCTCCCAGGTTTTGTGGTGATGACCTCCGTCGGTGGCGGGCAGAGCCAACCGATTGCCGCTCGGCAATGGCACAGTGGATTCTTGCCCAGTCGTTATCAGGGTGTCCAGTTCCGCTCAGCCGGTGATCCGGTGCTTTACGTCACCCGCCCCGATGGTGTTTCTGCTGATACGCAGCAGGACGTACTCTCGGCAGTCACCGGGCTTAATCGGTTGCGTGAGGATAGTACAGGTGATCCGGAAATTGCGACCCGGATTGCACAGTATGAGCTGGCCTTCCGGATGCAACGCAGCGTGCCGGAACTGATGGACATTTCAGATGAACCGGCACACATTCTCGATCTTTACGGCACGCCGGGTGCCGATGGAAGTTTTGCCGCCAATTGCCTCCTGGCACGTCGGATGGCCGAGCGAGGTGTTCGATTCATTCATCTTTATCATCGCGGCTGGGATCATCACGGTGCTGTGAAGGATGGAGTCGCGAAAACGGCCGGCCTTGTTGACCAGGGAACCGCAGCACTGCTTACGGATTTGAAGCAGCGCGACATGCTCAAAGACACGTTAGTTATTTGGAGCGGGGAGTTTGGGCGGACTCCGATGGCTCAGGGCAACGGTCGCGATCATCATATTAAGGGCTTCTCTCTCTGGATGGCGGGAGGGGGTATTCGAGGTGGTATGTCTTGGGGTGCCACCGATGAACTGGGCTACCATGCGGTGGACAATGTGTTTCATGTGCATGATTTGCATGCCACGATGCTGCATCTGCTCGGAATCGATCACAAGCGGCTTACATACCGATTTCAAGGCCGCGATTTTCGATTGACCGATGTCCACGGCGAGGTCGTGAAACCCTTGTTGGCGTAAGCAGTACAGGCCATTGCGGCTTGTGGCAACTCATGGCAACCCCTGCATCTTGATCGACCCGCGGTCAGAGGATACGGTAGGAGGCAATGGGCCGCTGGGAAACGCCCCGAATCCCTGATCCGGCCAATATCAGTCACGCGAAAGGAAAGGTTCACGATGAGCGATGCAATGGTCCGTGGAGTTGTTCACCTGATTGAAGAGACCAAGACCTATGGGCAGAAGGGATTCCGGAAGCGGTTGGTCGTACTGGAGCAAGACAACGGGCGTTTCACGAATTACATTCCGGTTGAATTCATTCAAGATAATTGTGAAAAAGCGGACGGAATCAACGAAGGCGAGGAACTGGAAGTTCGCTATCGGCTCAGTGGTCGCAAGTGGCAGCGTGATAGCAATAGCGAAGTTAAATATTTTCTTAGCGCCGAGGCGATCGATTTTGAAGTGGTTGGGGAGAAAAGTTCCGTAGCCGCTGCAGATGATCCGAGCGATACGGAAGACTACATTCCTGACGACGATGTGCCGTTCTAGCAGCACATGCGAATCAAAGGGCACGCCGCATCAGCGGAAATCGCGTGAGTGATTCCCTAGAGACATTAGCGATTCTTGTAGGGCTTCGATTTTTTCCACAATCAGATGGATGACCTGATCTTTTCTTTCTAGGTGTCCACGCGCGATAAGTGCGTTGGATTCGTTTGCGACGTTGCGAAACCGTTTCCATGTTCCCTCGTGAACAATCAGATTCGCAATTCCGGTTTCATCTTCCAATGTCATGAAGGTGATGCCTCGTGCCGTCCCTGGCCGCTGACGATTGAGGACTAAGCCGGCGACAGAAACTCTGCGGTCGCAAGGATGAGTTTTCAGGTCATGGCAGCACACCACTTGTTTTGCGTTTAGCCGCTTTCGAAAAAATGAGATTGGATGGCCACGCAGCGAGAGTCCTTGCGTTTGGTAATCTTCAAAAACATGCTCCCACTCACTTGGTGCTGTCAGTGCATCGCAGGGATCGTCCTGTTCGGGTTTCTGTTCAAACAGTGGATAGCTGCGATGGTTTTTTTCCTGTGCGAGTGCATTCCAGAGTGCATTCCGTCGATCGAGCGTAAGTGAGTGAAAAATATCGGCTCGCGTCAATTGTGCCACGGTGGCGCGACCGAAACCCGTCCGATGTGTGAAGTCTTGTATACAGTGGTAAGGGTTAGGGGTGCCGGGTGTATCCCGACACGCGATGATTCGTTGCACAACACTCCGTTTAATGCCCCGGATCATGCGAAATCCGAGTCGTAGCGCAAGGGTCTGATTTTCGGCTTCGAGTGTGCAATCCCATAGGCTGCGGTTCACGTCCACTGGCCTTACTTCAACGCCTGCCTTCCGGCAATCCTGTACCAGTTGAGCAGGCGCATAAAATCCCATTGGCTGACTGTTGAGTAGGGCCGCTGTGAAAGCCGCTGGATGATGGTGCTTCAACCATGCGGAAACGTAAACAAGCAGTGCAAAACTGGCGGCGTGTGATTCCGGGAATCCATAGAGACTGAAACTGCGTAGTTGTGAAAACAACTCGTCGCAATAAGCCGAATCGTAACCTCGCTTTCGCATGCCGTCCACGAGTTGTCGCTGAAAGGGGTCAATCGAACCGTCGCTCCGCCACGCGCCCATTGCCCTACGGAGTGCATCGGCTTGACCGGGAGTAAAGTCTGCAGCAGTGATGGCCAAACGCATGGCCTGTTCCTGGAAGAGAGGGATGCCGAGCGTCTTCTCAAGAACCTTGCGGATTTCCTCGCTCGGATAACGGACCGGCTCGATGCCGTGTCTTCGTCGTAGGTATGGGTGTACCATGTCTCCTTGGATGGGACCGGGACGGACAATCGCCACTTCGATGACCAGATCATAAAAATTTCGGGGACGCAATCGCGGAAGCATGCTCATCTGCGCCCGACTTTCAATCTGAAACACACCCACCGTATCGGCTTCGCAGATCATATCGTAAACCGCGGTATCCCCGGCAGGCACTGTGGCGAGTGTCCATCGTTGATGCGAATGTTTTTCAATGAGTGTAAATGCCTTGCGAATTGCAGTAAGCATTCCGAGCGAGAGGCAGTCCACCTTGAGGATCCCCAGGGTATCCAGGTCGTCTTTATTCCATTCGATCACTGTTCGACCAGGCATCGCGGCATTTTCGATGGGCACCAGTTCGCATAACGGTCCACGTGTCATAACCATGCCGCCGACGTGCTGCGAGAGATGGCGAGGGAATCCGCACAGCCCGCTAGCTCGCTGAACCCAGCGGGTCAGCAGATCGGCAGGCAGTTTGAGGCCCTCAGTGCGTTCTTTGATGGTTTCCAAGTCCGGTAGCTGTCCGCGGCTGACCGATTTGGCAACGCGGTTGATTGTTTCTAAGTCGATACCGAGTGCTCTGCCGGCATCCCGCATGGCAGATCGCGGCCGATAGGTGATCACCTCGGCGGTCATGCCGACCCGCTCGCGACCATATTTCTGATAAATGTATTGCAGCACCTCTTCACGACGCTCGTGTTCGAAATCGACATCAATGTCGGGCGCCTCACCTCGCTCGCGGCTCACAAACCGCTCAAACAGCAGATCCATGCGGGCAGGATCGATCGAGGTGATCCCCAGGCAGTAACAGACGACCGAATTTGCGGCAGAACCTCTTCCCTGACAAAGGATCCCATGGCGACGGGCAAACTGCACCAGGTCCCAGACTGTGAGGAAATAGGTTTCATAGTGAAGCTCCCCAATCAATGCCAGTTCATGCTCGATCCGCTGCGAAACGTCGCGACCGATCCCTTGTGGGTATCGCCACCGCGCACCCTGCCAAGTGAGCGCGGCGAGGTGATTGCTCGCCGTAATTCCTTGCGGCACGAGTTCCTCAGGATATTCGTAGCGGAGTTGGTCGAGAGAAAAATTGCATGCATCGGAAATCTCGACAGCACGGGAAATTGCCTCAGGTGCCTTGGTAAATAAACGGTGAATCTCCGGAATCGGGCGGAGGTGCCGTTCAGCGTTGCACGGGAGAAGCGTGCGAATCTGTTTGATCGTGGTGGAATGGCGGATAGCGGTAAGTGTTTCATGTAGCGTGCGACGGCCACGCTTGTGGTAGAGTACGCTGCCGGATGCGACAAGCGGAATTTTTATCGATCGCGATAGCGTCTGTAGCTTCCCGATTTTGCCTCGATCATCGCGGCCCAGATGTAACGATGTCAGCAGGCTGCACCGGGCGCCAAAAATGTCATGGTACGTTTTGAGTTGACTGCGGATCTGCTCTTTAACCCCCGTCGCCTCTGTTGCAATGTAATCTTCTACGGAGACTGCCGCATGCAGATCCTTTGCATGGTCGGCAAGATCCTTCACCATCAATCGGCAGCTTCCCTTTTTTTCTCGGCGACGTCCAAGTGTGATGAGTTGTGCAAGTCGGCCATACGACGCCCGATCGGTTGCTAGTAATACGATTTCTGGGGCATCGACCGGTCTGATTCTGGCACCTACCAGAAGCTTCAAGCCAGCGGAATTCGCTGCGGCATGTGCGCGGACCACTCCAGCCAGTGATTGTTCATCGGTAATTGCCAGAGCGCTGTAACCGAGTTCAGCAGCTCGTATCACAAGTTCCTCAGGATGCGAGGCGCCCTGCAGGAACGAAAAGTTAGTCGTGCAATCAATTTCTGCGTAAGGCATTATGTGTGGGGCAGCAGCGGATGTGCATCGGTGAATGGTTATGGTGTACGGTCTAGATGGGCGGTCAACGTTTGGGCTAATCAAACTCGCCGTGTAAAAACCAGACGCGGTCTTGATGTCGCTGAAAAATCCAGAATCGCCTCAGGCTGCTGGTTTCAGCCCGGTAGTAGTCGCGGAGAATGTGTTGCGGCCGATCACGCCCGTGCCAAATCGACTCGATTCGTTCAGGTCCTTCCAGCACCGTAATCGTGTGGTGGGTGCCGAGGCCTGCAAACGTGCGTGGCAGGTTGTGGGGATCTCGGGTGAGAATATGCATCGGTTTTGGACTGCGGAATAACCACAGGGGACGCAGCATCAGCGCCTCCCGAGATGGTTTTTTTTGTAATTTTCCAGTCGTTTGGATCCGGTGCTGAAAGCGAATTGTCCGCTCCGGAATGGCGTCCTGAGTCCACCGCGGTTGAACGACCCCGCCACTTCCAAGGCGACTTGCTATTCTTTCGAGGCAGCGATGTAGCGATGCGATGAAAGGATTGTTTGGTAGTCTACCGGTGCGGATTGTATCTTCTCCACTTGTGCCTTGTTCAGTGTGGAACCAGGTCGGTTGATGATGCTCCGGCTGGCAAATGTCGGTGACAGTTAACGAGACCTCACTGACAGGCGATGGAAAGGTCGTTCGTTCGAGCCGCAGTTCTAGAAGTTCGACCAGATGCGGTACATCTCCACAGGCGCGATAGAGAGAGACTGTAAATTTCTCTTCTTGTTTGTCCTGGAGTTTCAGGTGACAGGCAATTCCCAGAGGAATTTGGCTGCGACTGCGAAGCAGCTTTTGTAATCGCCCCATCAGTTTATTGAAGATATGTTTTAAAATTAATCGATCCGCTGTGGGGAATTCCAGAAACCACTCCGTTGTGATCGGTTCCGGCGCAGCGATTACGGGCAAAATCTCTTCCATTGTTCCTGCGGCTTGGTCCATGCGCTGGATTATTTTTTCTCCGAATCGGCTACTCAATTGATTCCGTGGCAGTGCTGCGAGTTGCCCCACTGAGTAGATTCCGAGAGAGTTGAGTAAGGCAATGGTTTGCATTTCCAAACGCAGGGCGTCCACCGGCAAGGCGTGCAGTGCATCAAGTGCTGGACAGTGCGGGGAGAGCATGTTCAGGGTGATCGAAGGCATGTTGAGCCAATCCTCACAGGGGAGAGGGGAGGTATGTCCGAAGTGCGCCAAGGCCCACGCGGCACCGATCGAATCGGCGACTCCCAGATGCGCCGCGATGTTCCTGCGAAAGAGTTGCTCGGATAGTTTTTTCGCCAGTCCCCGTTCCCCGCCGAAATGTGGCGCCAGTCCAGTAATTTCCAGAACGAGCGCACTCCCCGAAAAGCGGCCCGTGCCATGTTCCCGTTCGATCGATACCCGGGGGCTAAACTGCTGGCACCAAATCGCAAAGGCCTCAAGTCGCTCGTGGTTCCGCTCTTTCTTGCCTGCTTCTCGCCGCTGCGCGTGCTGCTTCACAGTGATCGGAGGCGGAAGCGGTTCAGGAATCCACAGGCAGAGATGTCGCCTGACGGAAGGTTCCGTTTTCATGGTCGATTTCCCATTCCACATTACTGCCCGTCGTCAGATGAGCGCCACGCAAGCGTTGGATGTGGAGTCGGTGAAGGAAAAAAGAAGAACGATTGTCCGGATGACGACTGTGTGATGTGTGGTGCGTGATATGCGGTTGCGTTCCGGATGCTGCAGGCGAAACGCGTAGCACAGGCTTCACAAGTAATCGAGTTTTTGCGGCGCTCCACTGCTGCGAGATCGATCGGGGACGCAACAATAATCCGAGGGTGTTGTGTTTCTGACATGCAAGTTGGATGCGACGGAGATGACGCACGTGGATGGTTCCCCCACGTTTTTTTCCCCGCCGTCTTGTTCCGTTGCTTTGTTCGCGCCTTGGTTCGCGCCTTGGTTCGCGCCAAAGCACAGCGGCAAATCCGCGGCAGCGGATCGTCTGGTCCAGCACCCACATTTCATCGACCCCTTTTTGCGGACGAAAGATAGTGAGTTGTGACAGGTCAACACCCAGAGCCAATGCAG
>JAYZMM010000129.1:0-22035 GCA_036153155.1 Planctomycetota bacterium | reverse complement strand
TGCGGAGCACTTCCTCCCTCCAGTTCTTGTGGGTGGCGTAAATCATCACCGCGAACGACATGAACACAACGCTCATGCAGAAGATCAAAAAGACAAATATTTTACCAACGAGGTTCATCGAACCCCTCCTTGCTCGACCGCCATCCGGCACCGATGCGGGCGGAGAAAAAGAAACGACCTATCGTCTGAAAAAAATTATAGTTATGTCTTAAATCGACTGTCAAACAAACTAAAGGTGCTAGAAATTCTAATCAGGCCCCCGATCCCTATAAACCGCAAAACCGTTACTTAAAAAAGGCCATTTTTGGCCCGATTCACGCTGCACGGTCAGTCGAGTGGCCAAATCGACCGCAAACAGGCGGATTCGAGCCCCCGGGCCAGGCCGTGAGGATAAAGCCGCATAATCTCGACACTCTCAGCTTGTTTCGCCTCTCCTGATCCAAGTGTACCCCCCCCAGAGGCCGATCAACGCAACGAGTATGCCGCAACCACCGCCGAGTACATCCCCTATCCTCAAATAACAACTCTCCAAAGGTTCCAACTGTGGCTGCACAAATAGAACCTTCGATTCTCGCCGTGGCCCACGAGATGTGACTCGACCCCGACCATCAATCGATGCCGATAGCCCGGTGTTGGCAGCAATTAATAATGGGGTGCGAAATTCAACCGCCCTGAATATGCCACAGGTCAGATGCATATCCAGGGCCGAGGATCCCCAGAACCAACCATCATTGGTCTGACTCAGGAGTACATCGGGGGTTTGCTGTCGGCGGTCCAAATCAAGTAGTTGCCGGCGGATCACGTGAGGCAAGACGGTCTCGTAACAGATACTCGGCGCAAAGCGGCAATCGTCAACTTCGTAGATTGTTGCCGCTTCTCCAGGTGTCAAACCTCCCATCAAGGGTGTCAAGGCGTAGAGTTCAGGAATCCAATCACCGAAGGGTACGTATTCTCCGAACATCACCAGGTGCATCTTGTCGTAGCGTCCCGCTATCTTTCCTGTGCCATCAAGCATCAGCGACGAATTGAAGCGGTCAATTTTTCCAGCTCGATAATGCTCCCGGTCGGTGCCGAGAACCAGGGCGAAGGGTTGCTCTTTGGTCAAACCGCGAATCTGAACAAAGCTTTCTACTAGCTGCGCCAAGCTTCGTGTTGCATATTGTTTTAGTTGGTGCACCTCGGGAGGAAGCTGCTTTGCTTGCTCAAGTCGGAGGGCTTCGTCTGCTTCCACAACCTGCCAATCCGAGATCAGCTTCGCTGGCAACCAACTGTCTTCATCCGTTTCAATCAGGGGAACGGTCGACATTGATTCCGGCCAAACGATCAACTGAACATCACCCGGGTCACGGAGTGCTCTGCGTGTTAATCCTATATATTCTTCGTTGATTAAACGCTGTGTTTCCTGGGGGTCGCGATCAAACTGAGTGTCGATACTACCCTGGATCAATGCTACGCGAGGACCGCGGGAACCGATCGGGCTATCAAGCCGATAAGTGCCATAGAGTAGAGCGGAGAGAAAAAGTCCGGCGGCGGGAAGCAAGGGCCACACCTTTCCACGCGTCCCGTCATAAGGAATCACCATGGCAATGGCCGCGGCGAGGAACATAATCAGAAAACTTACGCCATAAGCCCCACAAAGATCACTGCACTGAATAATTTCGAGCCAGTCATGCTGCGTGTGTCCTAAAGCGGCCATCAGAAAACCGGTCACCAAGTGCCCGCGAAAAAATTCTACTCCCGTCCACATGATCGGAGCCACGATCACCAAGGGCACCTTCAATCGATGGACCGCAACGCGGGAAACACTGATGAACAGCGGCAAATAACTTGCCAAATACGTAGTGAGTGCAATCCATCCGAGAATGGCCATCACATGGGGAAGCATGATCCAGTAAAAAAGTGCGCCGAAAAAAATCCAGCCGATCCCATACAGCACCAGATAAGGCCTCCACCCGCTGAGCCGACGGCGGCGGATCAGCAATAGCCAACCCAATGGTGCAAACCACCCGAGCCAACCAAGATCAACTGGGGGAAAGGCCAGCCACATGAGACCCGCACTTAACAGGCCAAGCACCAGCGTCGACTCGTACCATGGAGCTCGAACAGAATCGGATACTGAACCTTGCACGACGGCGGAACCTGGCTGTCTGGGTTTTCCGAGTTTATCTGAAGCAAATCAGGGTTGCTGTGGGTTCGATAGCGACCGCAACAACGCTTGTGTGACGCACGATACGGGCCAATGCGTTCTGGTGCCAGAGCGATTTTGGCCCGCATGCGGCTCAACGGAGTGGCAGATAGGCTACCGCCTGTCCGATCTCAAAGGGGGTGTCACCGGCTGGAAAGATAGCCAATGCGTTCGCCCCGGATAGAGCACGCAAATCACCCGACCCATGCCAGGGAACACATTCGATCTCCGGGACATCTGACACCCGACACAATCGCGCCGGATGATAGACCGTTCGTTTTCCTACCGCCGTGAACCGGTCTCGCAACAAAGCCGTTGGCAATTGCATCTCAGGTTCCTGAATCATTCCAGCCAATTGCATTAGTGCCGGACGGACAAACGCTTGAAAGCAGACAAAGCTGCTCACAGGGTTTCCTGGCAAGCCGAACACTTTGGTTTGTTTTGCATTCGGAGCAACGCCGAACCAGAGTGGCTTGCCCGGCTTCACTTTGACCTTGTGAAAAACTGCTCGCACGCCAAGATCGGCAAGCACTCGGGGAACAAAATCTCGTGTGCCCGCAGAGACACCACCGGAGATGACTAATACGTCTGCGGAGAGCCCTTCCTCGATAGCCCGACGCAACTGGTCGATATCGTCTCTGCCGATCCCCAAGTCGCGCACTTGCATTCCGAGCTCACGACCACATCCGACGAGCATCGGACCATTGCTATTACGAATTTTTCCAGGCGGAGGGTTTAACGAGGGATCCATTAATTCATCGCCCGTCGGTAGGACCGCAAGCGAGGGCCGGGGAATCACGCGTACCCCGCTGCATCCGACTTGGGCGAGAAGCCCCATTTCCACACCACCAATCGGTGTACCGGCGGAAAGAACTAACTGCCCGCGTTTCAATGATCTCCCCTGCCGCATTATATTCTGTCCCACACTGACTTGCTGATGATGGGGAAAATGCGCGATTCCCAGTCGATGGCGCGGTTCTTCCCGGCACTCGACATACTCGGTCATCACAACTGCATCAGCGCCCGGAGGCATCGCCACGCCGGTCATTAACCGCACCGTTTGCCCACTTTTTACCGTGCAGGTCGGCACGCTCCCAGCAGTCACCTCTTCAAGAATTTCTAATTCTACAGAGACCGATTCTGGCTTTTCTTGAATCCCACGAACCGCAAAATCAGAGGCGCAGACCGCATAGCCATCCACTATCGATTGATCCGATTGCGGCACATCTAGATCGCTGCAAACATCTTCGTCCAGGACACATCCGAGCACATCTGTGAATGGCAAACGCTCTGGCGATTTCGTTTGCACCGACTCACGGATCGATGCCATCGCTTCTTCCACGGAAATCATATAACCGACTTCACTCGAGTCCATGAACCACCCCCCACGCGGCAACGTTACAAGCTTACTGAGAGGAACTGACTGAGTATCTTAGCCCCGTCGAGTGTCAAAAAACTCTCCGGATGAAACTGAAGACCGAAGAGTGGATACTCGCGATGACGAATCCCCATAATTTCCTTGGTCCCGTCCGGAGTATGTGACCAAGCAGTCACTTCAAATTCGGAACTCAACGATTCGGGATCCACAATTAAACTGTGATAGCGTGTCGCGGTAATGGGGCTGGGCAAACCGGCAAACAGGTGAGAACCATCGTGATGTATTTCATCGGTCTTGCCGTGCATCAGGCGATCGGCTCGGACTATCTTCGCACCAAATGCCTGGGCGATGGACTGATGTCCAAGGCAGACACCCAACAGAGGAACTTTTCCTGCCAAATGCTCGGCTGCTTCGAGCGAAATGCCCGCCTCATTCGGCGTGCATGGTCCTGGAGAAATAATGACATGGCTCGGTGCAAGGGAAACAATTTCATCCACTGTTATTGCATCGTTGCGTCGCACCTCCAGATTCAAGTTCGGATCGTGTTCACCCAATCTCTGAACCAGGTTGTAGGTAAACGAGTCGTAATTATCAATCAACAGGATCATACTTCGGTTCTACAAATGGAGCGGTGCGTGTCACGATACCAGAAAGGCAATTTCATTATGTCTGAGAAGAAAGGTTCTGCCAGGGCGGTAATAGACGCTTTTGGCCGCTTTCGTAGATTTGACGCCTGCCCGTCTATGCCGGGAAAAATCGCCAGGAAAAAGTGCAAGGAAAAAGCGAGCTACCGCTACGTGCCCGACCTCCCAGGGCTGCTCTCTATTGACTGTTGCCTCCGCTAGCCGAAGGCGATTATCGGAGCGTACAATAGAGGATTGATCGAACGCAACTTAGTCTTCCGTCTTATGCCTACTACGACCGAACCGACACCTGAATTTTCTCTCGCCCCGTATAAAGAACGCGACAACGGTGCGCTTGCCGAACGGATTGAGGAAATCCGCTCCGCATGGGGCGAACGCCTGGTAATTCTTGGGCACCATTATCAGCAGGACGAAGTCATCGCGCATAGCGATCTTCGTGGTGATTCTTTGCGACTCAGTCAACTTGCTGCCGAAAGTCAGGCGTGTCGCGCTATCGTTTTCTGTGGTGTTCACTTTATGGCAGAGACCGCTGACATTCTCGCCAATCGACCTGAAAAATTGGCCGAGCGAGGGGGGGAACGCGTCTCGGTAATCCTGCCCGACATGGCAGCCGGATGCTCCATGGCAGATATGGCGCAGATCGATCAGGTCGAATCTGCCTGGGAAGAGCTCGGCGAATGGATTGATACTGAAAAATTGATCCCGGTTACCTATATTAATTCGACCGCAGCGCTCAAAGCGTTTTGTGGGAGACACCAGGGAATTGTCTGCACCTCAAGCAACGCTGAAAAGGTACTGCAATGGGCATTTGAGCGGGGTGATCGCGTCTTCTTCTTTCCGGATCAGCATCTGGGGCGGAACACGGCAATCTCCATGGGCATTGATCCGGCTCGGATGCCCGTCTGGGACCCATTCGCAGAAGAAACAGGCGGCAACACGCCTGACGCAATACGCGAAAGTCGCGTCCTGCTCTGGAAGGGCCACTGCAGCGTGCATCAGATGTTTACTGCAGCGCACGTCGCACAATTTCGGGAACAGTTTCCTGGTATAAAAATCCTGGTACACCCCGAGTGTCCAAGAGAAGTATTCGAAATTGCAGATGCGTCCGGTTCGACCGCAAAAATTATTGACATCGTTCAGCAGTCACCGGCAGGCAGCAAGTGGGCCATCGGCACGGAACTGCACTTGGTCAATCGACTCCGACATGAAAATCCGAAGCAAGAGATTCATTTTCTCTCGCCGGTGGTCTGCATGTGCGCCACGATGTATCGTATCGATCTTGCCCATCTCTGCTGGAGCCTTGAAAATCTGAATGCAGCGACGCCGGTCGGAAAAATCGAAGTCGATCCGAACATTGCTGCCGAATCATTGGTGGCACTCGACCGCATGCTCGCCTTAAGTTGAATCGCTTTTTGTCGCATCCCCTGTGGAAATATCTGTCGGCGTATCTGTGGGAGCATAAGGAACCGCCCGATACGCATGATCTCTTTTGCGCTCCACTATGGCTTTTAGAATACGATCTGCCGGGGGCAACAACTCAGATTTACCATCTTGCCGCTGCAACTTCGCCAAAACATCCATTCCCTCGATGATCCGCCCAAAGACGGTGTACTGACCGTCAAGGTCACTCAACGGGGCCATGCAAAAAAAGAATTGCGATCCCGCTGAATTCAGTTCGGATGTACGAGCCATACTCAAACTGCCGCGAAAATGACGGCGATAGTCTTCGTCCTCCCTCTCGCAGCGGATGGAATATCCGGGACCTCCTGTTCCGTCGCCGTTCGGACAACCTCCTTGAGCAACCCGGTGGGGGATCACACGGTGAAAATCCAATTCCTCATAAAATCCGTTCTCGACCAAATCAATAAAATTAGCCACCGTTTCCGGTGATTCATTTTCAAACAGCTCAACCACCACATCGCCTTGCGTAGTTTGCAGGCGCACGCGCGGCAAGTCGTCTGCCTTTGCCTCCGCTTTGCGGATCTCCTCTTCTTGCTTCCAAGCTGCCTCCATATCGGCAATGTCTGCCAACATTTCCTTTCCGATGCTCGATAAAGGTTCTTTTTGATCCGCTTGCTGCAGATATTCGCGGGCCGACTGAAAATGATTGGTCATTACGGCTGCAATGCCCGCGGCTTCCATGGTTGTGCGATTGTCGTACCCGCGATCCAAAAGCAGCTCCCCAATTCGAAAAGCCCGCTCAAAATCATCGGCGTCGAGCAACCCGCCCATCCGCTCCTCTAAAAAAGATGCTGCTTCTTCCTGATGCTGATCACCTTCGCTGAGAGACACCTCTGCCGCTGCGGTGAAATTCCGTAAAGCTGGTTTTGCATCAGCAACCGCCTGCATGTACTCTTTCCGCAAATCGGCTTGATCATCTCCTTGCGAGACTGCCAGACGATCGCGAATGCCCTGCAACTTTTTGATTTGTGTTTTCCACGCCTGCAGTGACTCTTCATAGGAGGACGATGACGGCGGAGTCGCTTCCGCCTTACTTTTGCCACCAAGCAGGGCGCAAAGAAGAAGCAGGGGCATTACAGCCCGCGAAAAAAACAATATTCGGTCGTGATCCATCATTTCAAATGCTCTCGAATCGCCACACGAGCACTACCGCCGCCACCGATAGCCGTCACGCCCCCGCGTGGTACTGTGCTTGTCAGGCGGGCTCAAAGCAATCAGTGAAGTCCCCTTATTCAACTCGCGTCTAACATTCGATGCAAGGCTCTGTACAATAAAATCGATTTTAAATTTACTTATCCCCTACCCATTCCGGTGACTTGTCCGGTGCCGAATTCGAATCCGAAAAAAAAATCCGCGTCCACCACTGAACTATCGCTAAGGATCGTCGGTGGGAAATTTCGTGGACACAAAATCGCCTACCATGGTGATCCCGTCACACGGCCTATGAAAGACCGCGTGCGCGAAGCAATTTTCAATCTCATCGGCCCCTGCGTGAACCAGTTGCATGCCATCGATCTCTTTGCAGGGACCGGAGCCCTCGGCCTGGAGGCACTGAGTCGTGGCGGACTAAGCGCAACCTTCGTGGAACGTCATTTTCCCACCGCCAATGGCATACAGAAAAATATCGATCAACTTGATGTCGGACAGCAATCGACGCTGGCAAGAGCGAATGTCTTCGCGTGGTTGCGCGATGAGACACACTTTCCGCCCGCGCCTTGGCTGATCCTTTGCTCGCCGCCTTATGATTACTTTATGTCGGAAACCGAATCCATGATGAAACTGATTGAACGATGCCTAGAGATCGCGGCTCCAGAAAGTCGCATTGTCGTTGAATCAGATGCGCGCTTTGAGACGAAGCTGCTTCCACAGCCCACATTGTGGGATGTACGGACCTATCCACCGGCTACGGTCTCCATCTTCCGTAAATAAAGAAGGATTAAATCGATGGATATTCAAAATATTAACCACGTCGCCCCGTTCACAACAAAAGATGGATCGGAAATCCGTGAACTGCTGGCCCACCGGAATTCTTGCGTGCGCAACCAGAGTCTGGCCGAGGCTCGATTGCCAGGAGGCACTGCAACCATGCCGCACCTTCATCCGCAAACAGAAGAGATTTACTACATTCTCCAAGGTCGCGGGGAAATGATTCTTGCAAATGAAAAGCAAGACGTTGTGCCGGGTGATGCGATTGCCATTCCACCCGGTGTACCTCATCAGATCATCAACCACACCAGTGAACTGCTCATCTTTCTATGTTGCTGTGCACCGGCCTACGAGCACGACGACACAGTGATGCTGACCGAGGAGATGCGGGCTGGTTATTGCTTTGATGAAAACCATTAAAAGCGTTATCCAGATCCGAGATAGTACGTTGCATTATGGGATATGGGGCGACTTGCGTTAAATCAGGATCGAAGAAAAGAGCCGCAAAATCGCTATAGATTGACAACCAAATTCTAATTGGCACCGATCTGGACCCGTTTGGCCGTTTTCCTAGCGGGTAAACGCTCGACCAACCCGCCTATCAGAACCGATCCTATAAGTGTGGGCCGCCGTTCCGCGGACCGTTCAATCAGGGCCGGAGGGAATCGGTGATGCATGGGCAGCATGGCCTGAAATGGTCACATTTTCTGCTTCTGGCTTTTGTGTTTGTGCTCGGCATTTTCGTGCCGCTGTCGTGGCATCGCAAGCACGGTCGGCACCCGATCGAGCCGCTGCACCCAAAGTTTGTGCAAGTGACTCCTCCGGTCGACATCGTCGATCCGAAACACATCGCTTCATCGCATTGGCAAATTGATTTGGCGGCAACCCGTCAAACCAGCGAAGCGGAAAGTCACGTCGATGGATTTCGTAGATATTGCAGCATTGCGGATCCCCCACCCTATTTCCAATCCGCTGCATGGCCTAAGCCGCACACCTTTTTAAGTAAACTCAAATCGTTGGACCAAATGGAACCTGCTCGCCATTGGTCCCAAGATGTCCGTTCGCAAATCGAACGCTTAACGCAGTGCCGTAGTCTCACCGACTCAAATATCGCACTCGTGTTTGACGCGTTACAGCACGCACTGGATGAAGGACCATCGATCGCCACAAAACTTGATCCCTCGACAACCTATTCCTTCAATGCAACCTGCTATGATTTAAAGCGCAGGCTCGCTATCTGGCGAGCCGGACAACATCTATCGAACACATTCCCTCAGGGATTGATTAGCCTCGACGAACCTTTTCTCGGCGTTTCTTGTTTACGCGAGAATCGAAATTCTCTCGAGCCCGGTCATTTTTCGATTGACGTTTCTGATCTACTGGCTGCCATCGAACAATATGAATACTCCAGGCTCTATAGCGATGCCGCAAAAATTGCAAGTGTGATCGATCCGCTGCTCTCCTCCAAGAATGAAGCGCAGCGAGAACTGGGGGAAGTCATCGACCTATATTACCGAAACGCGAATGTCCGAATCGTTGCCTCGGAGGATTTCATGAATCGCCTCCTGCCAACGTCTCGCGATGAGGCAAGTCGAATCGACGATTATATTCTGGGTGTACCCGTGTGGGGCAACAGTCGCACGCACACCAAACTCAAGACACGATTAATTCCGGATCCGCACCGCATCCGCATCGGTATGGAGGCTTGGGGTCATGTCTACTCCGATACGGTCGCCTCAAGTCGTAGAGTTTACATGTACAACGAAGGTGAAACCGGATTTCTAGTCCGCAAACTGATTTTAATCGATCATCAGGGCGTGAAAGCCAAGCCGAGTGTCGTGGATGCGATTGGAAGAAATGAACTCGTCGACGTCGAGTCGGATTACGATAGTATTCCATTGGTTGGTTCATGGGTGCGTAATACAGCTCGGAAAAAACACGCTGAGGAACACGACGAAGCGCTGAGTGAGATGGAACAACGGGTTGCATTTCAGGCAAAGCAAACCTTTGATCGTGAGTTCAATCCGAAATTGCGTAAAGGTATTGACCGATTCTATTACGAACTCTGGGAACCGCTTGACTCACTCGGACTTGATCCTACTGCCATCCAACTTTCCACGACCAAGCAACGGGCCACGGGACGTCTGCGATTGGGGCATTCGGGTCAAATCACCGGCTTTTCGGCGCGACCCCGAGCCCTTTCGAACAGCATGCTCAGCATGCAATTTCACGAAAGCGCAATCAATAACGCCTTGTATCAACTTGAGCTGGAAGGAAAAACCTTCTCTCTGCACGATTTGTATCTCCATTTAATGGAAAAAACGAGTCGACCGGTGAAGGAGGTGCCTGATTCTATGCCCAAAAATGTGGTCATTGCTTTTGCAACGAAAGATCCGATCCGTGTGTACTGCGACAATGGTGCTCTCACTCTTACCGTTGCAGTTCGACAGATTACGAAGGGAAGCCGATACAAGTGGTCGAACCTCCGCATCTCGGCGGATTATGGAATTGTCACGGAGGGCGCCAAAGCGTATCTCACACGTCAGAATTCCATTCGATTAGAGGGCAAAAAATTGCGAACCCGTGATCAAATCGCACTTCGCGGTGTATTCAGTAAATTGTTATCCCGCGGAACTCAACTCCCGCTGATACCACAAAAAATCAGCGATAATCCTCGCCTCAGCGATCTAGCTGTCAATCAGCACCAGATTGAAGACGGGTGGATCGGTTTAGCAATCGGACCCCGGCATGTTGTCCCGGCGACGGCCAGTCGTACTCAGTCGGGTGCCGTGCGGTAATAACCGGGTCTCAATTTTTGAGAATTTGCAAATCAGAAATTGATTAGGGGATAATCTTTTCGCGTTCGCAGTTGTACCCCACCCTGTTTTGGCGACGAACTAAAAACTAAAATCGTCCGCTATGAAGACAGCATATTTAGACTGCGCCAGCGGCATCAGCGGCGACATGACTCTTGGCGCACTGGTAGACGCCGGTGTGGATCTGAACGCCATTCAGGCCGGTATTTATTCACTAGGGCTTCCTAGCTGCAAAGTGACTGCAGAAGAAGTGAAAAAAAATGGGTTTCGGGCGACACAAATAAGAATCGAACACCCTCCTGAACACGCGCATCGACATCTGGTGGACATCACCCGGATGATTGACGCTGGGCAATTGACCGAGCGTCAAAAAGAGACGGCAAAGAATATTTTTGTCCGCTTGGGAAAAGCCGAAGCCAAAGTCCATGGAACCACCCTCGACAAGGTGCACTTTCATGAAGTGGGTGCGGTCGATTCGATCGCCGATATCGTGGGGGTCGCAATCGGTTGGGACCTGTTGGGCGTCGAACAGATTTACGCATCACCGATTCCCACGGGCACAGGGAGTATTCAAATCGCGCACGGGCGATGCAGTCTACCTGCACCGGCCACGGCAGAATTACTCAAGGGCATTCCCTTAGCCGATTCTGCGGTCGAGGCAGAATTAACCACCCCGACCGGGGCTGCCATCATCGCTGAGCTTGTCGACGCGTTCGGACCGCTCCCAGGAATGTCGATAGAAACCATTGGCTGCGGTGCCGGGCAGCGTGACCTTTCGGACCAACCCAATTTACTCCGCCTAATGATCGGTACATCGAATGTCGCACAGGATGACGCGAATACCGTTTGGGTTGTGGAGACGCAACTTGACGATGCCACTGGGGAATGGATCGGTTATCTCAGCGAACAGTTGTTTGACCGCGGTGCGATTGATGCATACTGCACACCGATTCAAATGAAAAAAAACCGTCCGGGCGTCCTGCTCACCGTGCTATGCGTCACGGAAAAATTGACCGACGTGGAAAATACGATCCTGCAACACTCGACCACTCTCGGCCTGAGAAAGTGGCAGGCGGCACGGACAACATTGCCGCGCAAGACATGCCAGGTCACCACCCCGTGGGGAGATGTTTCGGGAGTAGTCGCCCAGCGTCCTGGAAATATTCTCAGCTTTGCCCCGGAGTATGAAGATTGTCGTCGACTGGCCAACGCAACCGGCAAATCGCTCGTTGAAATCTATCGCGTGGCACAACAGTCTTATAATCCCTAAACCGGTACTAGGGACCAGCACACAGATTAAATTGTCGCAGCCTTTGTGATCAGGGTCTTTGCTGTGGTGAGTGTGCTTGCGGGGGCTAAACACGTGTGACCTTCACAGTAATGAAGTTCCCAGGAAGTCGCACCTACCGGCCGATCCAGAAAGAGATGATCAAGGGCTTCACTAGAGGAGGATATGGAATCCCCCAACCGACAGGCAAGCACGTGACAGGGAAGATATGCATGCCTTAAATCGTGAAGAACTTCCTGTGCCTCAGAGCTTGGCTCGCTGCCGACCATTACCCATTGACGCACCGCAGTCGCTTGCCGCATCAACGCGAGCACGCTCTGCCCTTGCGCGAGTGGCGCTTGGCGGATGGTGTCACCTGCAACCTCCAGTGCCCGCTGTGCGGATTGCCGAAAGTCATCCCTTCCAAGAAGATCTGCCAACCTTAAAAGGCCCTCCGCAGCTAACGCGTTGCCGTTGGGCGTTGCCTGATCAAAAAACTCCTTCCGGCGGACAATGAGTCGCTCGTGATCATCGGCCGTGAAGAAAAAGCCGCCTTGCTCCGAATCCTCATATCGCTGCTGCAGCGTCTCGGCTAGTCCAAGGGCACGATCGATCCAGACCTCTTCAAATGTGCATTCGTAAAGTGTGATCCAGGCTCCCAACATTGCAGCATAATCATCAACGAACGCCATACCCTCAGCGACTCCCTCTCGCCAGCAATGCATGAGTCGACCCGCGCTATCACGCATTTTGGTGTCGACCATGTGACTTGCTCGGCGTGCCGCCTCCAGATATTGGGGCAGGTCAAACACCGCCCCCGCGCGAGCAAGCGTATCGATCAGGAGTCCATTCCAATCCGCAAGAATTTTGTCATCGAGCGCGGGACAAATGCGTTGTTGACGTGCCGCAAACAGCTTTTGCCGCGCATTGTCCAGCTGCTGTTTGCATTCCGGTAGATCACGACCCTGTGCCGCCGCAAATGTCTCGAGCGACTGCGAGTGGTGTAGGATATTTTGACCTTCAAAATTGCCGCCTTCGGTCACGTTGTAAAACGCACAGAAAAGACCTGCTTCATCTGTATCGAGTGTTTCGTTAATCTCTTCGAGACTCCAGACAAAGAATTTACCTTCGACACCCTCGCTATCGGCGTCCTGCGTGCTGAAGAAACCACCGTCCGAATGCTGCATTTCACGCAACATGTAATTGATCGTTTCAATCACGATCTCCCGATAGCGGTTTTGGCCAGTGGCCAAATAGGCTTCGAGGTAACAGGCGGCCAACAATGCGTTGTCGTACAGCATTTTTTCAAAATGTGGAACAAGCCAATGGGCATCGACCGCATAGCGATGAAACCCTCCGCCCAGTTGATCGTAGACCCCACCGGCGGCCATTTGATCGAGACTGTGCAAGGCCATTTGCATCAGGTTCTCGTGCCCCTGCCAACGGGCTAATCGCAAGCAAAGCTTGATTTCCAATGGATGGGGAAACTTCGGAGGGCCTCCAAAACCACCGTGCGTTGCATCATACGCCTGCTCCAGTGCCGCTGCGGCTGCTTCTAAAATAGCCAACGGATCCAGAGTTTCGACAGCAGACATTCGATCGATCGAAAGGCTTGCCGTCAGTCGGGCCGCTTGTTCTGAAATTTTTTCATGCTGGTTTTGCCAGGCGTCGGCGACAGCATGTAAAACCTGGCCAAATCCGGGCATGCCTTGCCGCGCGTGCGGCGGCCAGTAAGTGCCGCCAAAAAAGGGTTCCCCGTCGTTGTTTAAAAAAACTGACATCGGCCAACCGCCGCGACCAGTGATCGATTGGACCGCCTGCATATAAATCTGATCAAGATCGGGTCGTTGCTCTCGATCGACCTTGATTGATACAAAATGGGCATTGAGCAACTGTGCCAGTTCCTCATCTTCAAAGCTTTCTCTCTCCATCACGTGGCACCAGTGACATGCGGAATATCCGATGGACAAGAAAATCGGTTTATTTTCAGCCCGAGCCCGTGAAAAGGCTGCCTCACCCCAAGGATACCAGTCGACCGGATTATCTTTGTGCTGAAGCAAATAAGGACTTGTTGCATCTGCGAGCCGATTGCTCATAGCCAACCTCAACTATTCTCCGTCAGCCACTTACGCAAACGTCTGATCGTCTGCCGGAAAATCTCCGTTCCGAACATCGGTGCAATAATCTTTGACCGCCGCCACAATTTGCTCACCCAAGGCTGCGTATGCCTTAACGTGCTTCGGTAATTTTCCATCGGGAATCCCCAATAGATCATGAACCACCAAGATCTGACCATCGCATCCAACTCCGGCCCCGATGCCAATCGTAGGAATTGCAATTTGCGTACTGACCTCAGTCGCAATGGTTGCGGGCACACATTCCAGAACCACGGCAAAGGCACCCGCCTTTTCCATTGCCAGAACATCCATCTGTAATTGCTTTTGATCACGGTGAACCTTGTAACCGCCTATCTGATGGACTGTTTGCGGACGAAGTCCGCAATGGGCCATCACCGGAATGCCTGCCGACGTCAATGCTCCGATCACTTCGGCATCGTCAGCGCTCACCTCCAACTTTACCGCCTGGGCAGACGACTCTTTCAACACGCGGGATGCACTTTCAATTGTTTTTTCAATACCCACATACTGTGCCGGAAACGGTAAGTCGACCACGACTAAAGACGCGGTTGCACCCCTCGCGACCATTTCCGCATGATAGATCATCTCATCCAGTGTGACCGGCAGCGTATTCTCTTTACCTTGGACAACCATGCCGAGACTATCACCAACCAGCAGACCATCGACCCCTGCGCTGTCCAGCAATCGAGCCATTGTGTAGTCGTAGGCGGTGAGCATGGTGATCTTCTCGCCACGCTCTTTTTTTTCCACAAATTTTGGAATGCTCATTGAAGGCATAAATCCCATATCTCCCTGGTCGCGTCAAAAAATTGTCTGTGAAATTCCATCCAAAAATAACCGCGTCCGGCCACTTGAGGCACCTCACAGCCACGATCGCAAGAGTCCGCGAGCAACCCTCTTTCCTTCGATAAGGACGCCTGCATTGTGACGCCCGCTGGAAGGCGTGACAAGCAGTCGCTTTACCCGAGTCACGAGACGACTCGATCGCAGGCTGCCTCGG
Source organism: Planctomycetota bacterium (assembly GCA_036153155.1). Lineage (GTDB taxonomy): Bacteria > Planctomycetota > Planctomycetia > Pirellulales > UBA7805 > UBA7805. The sequence goes on along the minus strand of JAYZMM010000129.1, from coordinate 7,220 downwards.
AAAGAGGAAAAAATCTGTTTGAATTTCCGATAAACTGAGGGAAAAAATTCGTCAAACAACCCATTTCTAAGCACGTGCGGTCGCCCCGTTTTACCGGTTATTGCACTCGCCGTATCTGCACGTGAACCCTCGGGTCGTTTACAATTAAAAAGCTTCGCGACCCGCCTCGTTTACTCACTCGATCTTTATCTGACAACGCGTACCACACCCCTACCGCCCTGCCCCACGCAAAAGGCCAACCGTGTCTGCACTCTATCCGCAACATCCTGTGGCTCTGATTACCGGCGCCGGGGCACCCCGGATTGGAAATTGTGTCGCGCGGGTCCTCGGATCAAAGGGCTATCAGATCGCAATCCACGCCAATGCTTCGACGGCGGCTGCGGAGGAAACGGTAGCTGCATTAGAGGCCGATGGTGTATCGGCCATTGCCGTTACAGCTGACTTGACGGACGAAGAGGCCATTCGTGATATGGTTTGCAAAGTGGCTGACCACTTCGGTCATATCGAGGCGCTGGTCAACTCGGCTGGAATCTGGAAGTCGGGCGACCTTGAAGATATCTGCGCTGACGACGTTCGTCATCACTTTGAAGTGAATGCTATGGGGACATTTATCTGCTGCCAGCAAGTTGGAATGCAAATGGTCTCTCAAGATCACGGCGGAAGCATCGTCAACATCGGTGACTGGAGCACAATCCGACCGCTGGGTGATTACGCCGCTTACTATCCATCGAAAGGCACAATCCCTACGATTACGCGTTGCTTTGCCGTGGAACTTGCCCGGAGAAATCCATGCGTTCGTGTAAATGCTGTCTTGCCCGGTCCGGTTCTCTTTCCCGACGACATGCCGGAGGCGGAGCGCAAGGCAGAAATTGCGGGCACCTTGGTGAAAAGAGAGGGTAGCCCTCAAAATGTAGCGGATGCCGTTTTGATGCTGCTCGAAAATGACTTCATTACCGGAGTCTCGCTACCGGTCGATGGTGGTCGCAGCATTTATTCGGAATGAGAACTAGGCCCATGCCCGAAACTATCACACGATCCAACATCAATGGTCAGATTGCCACGCTGACACTTGATATGCCCGATAAAGGGGCCAATATCCTTTCCAGCCACGTGCTTAGCGAACTAGAGCAGCACCTGGACCGTCTAAGCGGTGAGAGCGAGTTGAAAGGATTGATTATTTTAAGCGGCAAACCAGGAACTTTTATCGCGGGGGCAGATTTGCGCGAGTTTGTCGCATCGCTCGATGCCGACCGTGCAGAAATTGTAAATCTCTGCCGCAGAGGCAGACTCCTCTTTGCCCGGTTACATGAGCTGCCCTTTGTCACCGTGGCGGCCATCGATGGAATTTGCGTGGGCGGCGGTGCTGAATTAGCTATCGCCTGTGATCGCCGGATTGTTACCGATGCAGGGAGCACCCAGTTCGGATTCCCGGAAGTCAAACTCGGATTGTTTCCAGGCTGGGGAGGTACCGTTCGAACACCGCGGATTGTGGGTCTCTATAACGCAGTGGAAATGATCACTTCAGGCGTATCGGTTAATGCGGCCGATGCGGTGGAAATGGGGCTGGCTACTGAAAGTGTTCCTGTAGAGAGACTGCTGGATGCGGCGATCCACATGATCGAGCAAGAGGCAAAATCACGTTCATTTCTCCAGGATCGCGATCAGTGGGCACAGCCGATTGAAATGAGCGAAACGGAACTTGGCTTTCTGGGCGTCACGGCAGCGGGATTTATTGAGGGCCAGACCAAAGGCCACTATCCCGCTCCACTCGCGGCGCTTGAGGTACTCATCGGAGGGTCCTCGCTCAATCCCCAGGACGCCGGAGAATTGGAATCGGAGGAAATGGCCAACCTCTTTGGATCGGCGGTGAACCGCGCGCTGCTGAATGTTTTCTTCCTCACTGACCGCAACAAAAAACAGATCGCAACCCATCAAAGCTCTAATAAGATTGAGAATGTCGGAGTGGTGGGTGCCGGAATCATGGGGCAGGGGATCGCTTCGGCAAATCTCCGCAGGCAATTGCCGACATTGATGAATGATGCGGCAACCGACGCCCTGCAGCGCGGAATGCAGAGTGCATTGGAGCAGGCCTCATATAGTCGGGAGCTCAAAGGGCCCGATGTCGAGCAGACGCTCGCCCTGGCTCCCTTACTGAACCCCGCACTTGATCTCGCTGAAATGCGCCACTGTGATTTAGTGATTGAAGCGGCGGTGGAACGCCCCGACGTGAAAAAAAATATTTTTTCAAACCTGGAAGCTGTGGTGGACCCCACTACCGTGCTGGCCACCAACACGTCGACCATTCCGATTGATGAACTCGCCTCGGTACTCTCACATCCGGAACGCTTTCTAGGCATTCACTTTTTCAATCCGGTGCGAAAGATGCCGCTCGTGGAAATCATTCGCGGTACGAAAACTAGCGACGCGGCAATTTCGACTGCTTTTGCCTATGCAAAAAAGATTAAAAAATCCCCCATCCTGGTTCGCAGTGGCCCAGGTTTTTTAGTCAACCGTTTGTTACTCCCTTACATGAGCGAAGCGGTCGAGCTGTTATTAGAAGGGGTTGAGCCACGGACAGTGGATCGCGTTGCCACACAGTTCGGAATGCCGATGGGACCCATCGAACTCTACGACGTGGTGGGCTTGGACGTGGCAGCCTACGCAGGAAAGACGATGGTCGCCGCATTCCCGGACCGTGTCCTACAATCCCCACTTGTGGAAGACCTCGTCGAAGCGGGACGTTTAGGGCAAAAGAGCGAGCATGGATTTTATTCGTATCGCAATAAAAAACGTCGAGCTGAGTCAGATACAACGCTCATTCCATTCATCGACAAGCACAAAAAAGAAGATCGACAGCTGAACGCAGAGGAAATTCAGGATCGGCTGTTATTGCCGATGCTGCTGGAGGCGACCCGGGTGCTCGATGAAAACATCGTTGAAAATCCACGGGATGTCGACCTAGGACTCATCCTTGGCATTGGATTTCCACCGTTTCGAGGGGGCCTCCTGTTCTGGGCCGATACGCTGGGCACAGCGGAAATTTTGAAAAAACTCGAATCTTATAGGCAACTGGGTAGTCGTTACGAACCGACCGACCGCTTGATAGAGTTGGCCGAAGCAGGAAAGACCTTTTATGACTAGAGCCGTTGTCTCGACGAACGTACAATCGGTGTCATCAGTAGGTATGCTGGTCAGGAAGTGAAATTGTTTTGAAAAATATTGATATCGCTGTCTGTAGAAGAAAAATGAGAAAGGGAATTATGAACCGCTACTTTTTTTTCGCCATCGTTTCGTTGTCACTGGTGGGAATCGTTTCGCCTCAGTCGGCCCTCGGCGATGAGCAGGCTGCGATTGAAAATATCAGAAAGCACGGCGGCACTGTCCGCTCGGTTGCAGCAAACGACAGTTCGAAAGAAATTGATTTTCATTTATCCGGAAAAGATTTAACCGACTCGCAACTGGCTGATGTCGCTGATGTCGATAACGTGATTTGGTTGAATTTAAAGGACACGAAGATTACCGATGCCGGCCTAAAGCACTTGAAGGGTTTAAATGAACTCCGAAAGCTGCATCTCGAACGGACGGCAGTTACCGATGCTGGTCTGGAATACCTTGCGGGGCTTGCCAGTCTAGAATATCTCAACCTTTACGGCACCAAGGTGACCGATGCGGGTTTGGATAAATTGATGCAATTGAAGAATCTGAAGCAACTATTTCTCTGGGAATCCGAAGCAACTGAAGCAGGTGCTGAAAGATTGAAACAAGCGATCCCCGATTTAGTAGTTAATTTAGGAGCGGAACTAAAACCGGTAAAAATTGAACCGGTCGATGACGAGGATGGCGGCGAAGCACCGAAAGAAACTTTGGGTGAAGCGCAATTTGTGCGCGTTCGACATGTCGGAGAGGATAAAATCCTCAGCCTGGCTGAAGTTTCAATCATCGAAAAAGATTCGGGGAAAAAACTCCAATCTGCTGGCAAAGCGAGTCAATCGTCAGCAGAATACGGGGGTGATGCAGATCGTGCTGTGGACGGGAACAATGAACAGGCATTCGGTGAAAACAGTGTCACCCACACCCAAGTTGAAAACTATCCCTGGTGGCAACTTGATTTAGGCAAACCGGCTATGGTCGGAAAAATAAAAATCTGGAATCGGTCTGACTGTTGTGGAGATCGTCTTGAGGGAGCGGTTGTCGAGTTACTTGACGCAGATCGAAATGTTGTCTGGAGTGAAGTCATTACGGAAGCAAAAGACGGTAGTGTCCACGAATTTATCAAGCAACCGGCAGAATCCTGATCCTGCCATTTAGGCAGCACTGATCAGCCTAAATTGTCATCCACGACAAAAATTGAATCCTCTTTGAATCCTCTAAGGCCGATATTTTCACGTGGCGGTCATATTATGAGGCAAGAAGCACGTCGTTTTGCCTTTTTTCAGAACCACGTGAAGGAGAATTTGCGTTTGGTATTCTAATTGCTGTTCTTTGGAATTCGCTTGTAGCTATACACTTTCCAGAGCCTGTAATTTTTATTTTAGTTGTCTCACAACCATGCGTGCCGATTCGCCTGCCATCCTGATCACCGATAACGATCCACAGTTCCGCGGTACTGTACTTGAGGTCCTGCGGCCAATTGGCTATCGAACCTGGGAAGCGGATGATGGAGTGGAAGCGTTAAAAATTGTGCAGCGGGAGCAAGTACACCTGGTGCTACTCGATATGCATATGCCGCGTCAGACCGGGATTGAAACACTGCAACACCTTAAACGTTTCAAGGCGCTGCTTCCCTGCATTCTGCTCTCTGCCGAAATGGATGACCAGATAGAGGCCGAGGCAAGAAAAGCGCAGGCCTTTGACGTACTTCGCAAACCAGTCAGTCGTCGCGACCTTACCGGCACGATTGAGAACGCGCTACAGGAAACCTACGGAGTCTCCTGAGTCGTCGTTTTCGTGCGAGAGACTGGCAAGTTTACGGGCTGCTCAGCGGCAGTGAAAGTCAACAACCAACGGCAGATGGTCCGATGCAATTTTTGCGGCTTTCGTGCGAACCACGCGCAGATTGACTATCTGGATACCGGGAGTGCAGTACACCTTATCGAGCGAACCGACTGGTAAGTAGGCTGGAAAAGTGCGAAAACGTGAGATCGGATGCGTGCAGTGTTCAAATCCATGCGCGGCGAGTTTACCTTCGGCCAGAGTGTTTCTCCAGTCGTTGGTATCGCCGGCAATCAGTGTCGGTAGATCCTGACTGCGCCGGAAAAGATGGTGGCTCAGCAAATGCTCTATTTGTTGATGCCGCTCTTGCTCACCAAGCCCCAAATGCAGGTTGATGATACGAAACGATCCTTCCGGAGAATCGACAATTCCAAGCTGCGCCCCGCGGGCCTTTTTTCCCGGCAATCCAAGAGAAATACTATGCCTCTCCGCGAAAGACCAGCGGGCGAGAAGTAAATTGCCATATCCACCTTTTTTTAAACGGACATTCAATTGAAAGGTGCATCCGGCGGAAAAAAACTGCTCGGCAAGCAATTTAGGTTGGTCATGCAATCGCGATCGGGGAACCCCGCGATCGACCTCTTGCAAGCAAATCAAGTCGGGGTTTTCATTTTCGATGACTTCAATAATTCGGTTCAGTCGGTAGAGCCGATCGCGTCCACCGATTCCTTTATGAATATTGTAAGTCAATAACCGCATCGCTTTGCCTGAGCACGCCAGAAGGGTTAACCCTTTTTTGATTTAACCTCCCGCTTGTGTCGATCCGTCCTCCGTGTGCGGCGTTGGCGGCATAGATTCGGCAGGCGGTTCACCCCCTTCGCCATGGGGCGATTTCTTAAAATCATCGCTTTCGGTGCCGGGAACGATTTGTGGACTGACGGAGGTCTGATCTACGATCTCACGCAGTTCATCGGCATCCATTACTTCGCACTCGATCAGTCGTTTCGAAAGGGCAACGAGTGTTTCTCGCCGCGTACTTAAAATATGACGAACCCTGGAGAGTCCGTCTTCGATGATTTGCTTGACCTCTTGATCGATCTCGTGCGCAGTTTGTCCACTGTGACTCACCGTGCTGATTCCATCACTGTTGCCTAAAAATGGGCTTCGCCCCGATTCCTTATAGTTAACACGGCCCAGCCGACTCATTCCGAATTGCATGACCATGCTCCGCGCGATTTCGGTGGCTCGCTCTAGATCATTCTGTGCTCCGGACGAAATGTCTTCAAACACCAACTCCTCTGCCACAGTCCCCGCGAGCAATACCTGAATCCGTGCCTCCAATTCACTGCGTGTCACGAGATAGCGGTCTTCTTCCGGTCGCTGCATCGTATAACCGAGTGCGGCCAGGCCACGCGGGATGATCGAAATCTTATGCACCGGATCAGTATTTGGGAGGCTGTCAGCGACCAGCGCGTGGCCACACTCGTGGTATGCAATTCGCTGCTTTTCATCTTCGTGGATAATTCTTTGGCGTTTTTCTAAGCCCGCCGTGACCCGTTCGACACCCTCATTGAATTGCTCCATCGTTACCGCCGGAAGATCTGCCCTGGCCGCAAGCAGCGCAGCTTCGTTCACCAGATTCGCAAGGTCAGCGCCACAAAAGCCCGAAGTAATCGCGGCGACTTTTGCCAAATCGACCCCGTCGGCTAACTTCACATTTTTGACGTGTACTTTCAAAATTGCCTCGCGCCCGCGAACGTCCGGACGATCGACCAATACGTGCCGATCAAAACGACCCGGGCGAAGCAATGCCGGGTCTAATGTCTCTGGACGATTGGTGGCTGCCAGCACGATCACACCACTGTTCGAATCGAAGCCATCCATCTCCACGAGCAGTGCGTTGAGCGTTTGCTCACGCTCATCATGTCCACCCACCACACTGGAACCTCGTGTTTTGCCGAGCGCATCGAGTTCATCAATGAATACGATGCAAGGTGATTTACTCTGCGCCTGCTGGAACATGTCGCGTACTCGAGCTGCGCCGACACCGACGAACATTTCCACAAAATCGCTTCCCGAGAGGCTAAAAAAAGGAACCCGCGCCTCTCCAGCAACGCCCTTTGCCAAAAGTGTTTTTCCCGTACCGGGGGGTCCGACAAGCAACACACCTTTCGGGATTCTGCCACCGAGTCGCGGTTACTTTTTAGGGCGGGTAAGAAACTCCACCACCGCTTTCACTTCCGCGCCTGCGTCAACGATGCCCGCCACCGCGTTAAAACTCACCCCCC
>JAYZMM010000128.1:0-6691 GCA_036153155.1 Planctomycetota bacterium | reverse complement strand
AATGTCAATTCGCATAGTTTGGGTGTTGTTGCAACGGATGCGAAGACATCGAGGCCGCGGAATGCGATTTTAATTCCGCGGAATACACCACTTCCCACCAGTGCAAAACGAATCTTTAAGTCACACCGAGAGGGACAGAAGACGGTACTGGTCACTATTATTGAAGGGGAAAGTTCTTCGCCGGAAGACTGCATGCAAATTGGCGAGTGCATTGCTCGCGATCTGCCCGACAACATGGCAATCCATACACCAATCGAGGTCCGGTTCCGCTATCTTGAGAATGGGCGACTTACGATCACCGTAGTTATCGAAGGTCAAGAGATGCCTTTTGAGCTCACCCGTGAAAATAGTCTCTCCCAGGAACAGTTGGACAGTTGGCGGGATTATATTACAGCGGTCGAGAAGGCGCAGGCGGAGGCGGCTGATCAATAGTGTTCTGGGAGAGAGTGTGCTGCGGGGCGATAGTGATTAAGAGACGATTTAGCGACATGCAGGAAGAGATACCGCACTCGCAAGTTTATGAAAGATACCCTTTTCGTCGCAAACCGCGACTCACGTTGACCCACCAAATTTGCTCTGCTAGGCTCCGGCATGTCTGATTCCTCTGCTTCCACCGCCGATTTTACCGATCTGGGCCTCTCTGAGTTGATGCTTGCCGCTCTTGCGCAAGCGGAATATACGGAGCCAACGCCGGTTCAGGCCGGTTTGATTCCCAGGGCCCTTGAGGGCTCGGATCTGTTGGGTCAGGCCCGTACGGGGACTGGAAAAACAGCGGCGTTTACCATCCCTGTTCTGGAGCGGGTCGAGCGGAGCAAGCAAGGTTATCCACAAGCCTTGATCCTCGTTCCCACGCGGGAGTTGGCCGTCCAGGTAAGGGGTGAAATCACGAAACTTGCGTTCGGGCGTAAAACACGTGTGCTGGCCGTTTATGGTGGTAAGCCGATCCGTGGACAGACAGAAAAATTGAATCGCGGGACGGAGGTCGTCGTCGGAACGCCGGGTCGGGTGTTGGACCACATGGCACGGGGCACACTCAAGATGGATCAACTGAAGATGGTTGTGCTTGATGAAGCGGATCGGATGCTTGACATCGGTTTTCGTCCGGACATAGAAAAGATTCTCAGGCGCTGTCCTAAAGATCGTCAGACCCTTTTGCTGAGCGCCACGGTGCCTGGGCCGGTAGAGCGGCTCGCGCGTCGTTACATGCGAGATCCGGAATCGCTGAATTTTTCCCCGAAGGAACTCTCGGGAGAAACGATTGATCAATTTTATTTTACGGTCGATCAAGATCGGAAATACGAGCTTTTGCAACGACTTTTGGAGCGGGAAAAACCGAGGCAGGCAATCGTTTTTTGTCGGACTAAACGCGGAACCGATCGGCTCGCGGTTAAGCTCGGGAAGAAACATACTGGAGTTGCCTGCATTCACGGAGACATGCATCAAGGAGCGCGCGATCGCGTGATGCAGCAATTCAGAGACAGCAAAATTCAAATTCTGATTGCGACCGATGTAGTTGGAAGAGGTATTGATGTCAGCGGCGTTTCGCACATTATTAATTACGATACGCCGACGTTCTGTGACGACTATGTGCATCGAGTGGGCCGCACTGGAAGAATGGGGAAAGATGGAATTGCAGAGGGCGTGGCTTACACGTTTGTCACGCCGGAGGAGGGGGGAGAGTTGACGAATATTGAAATGCGGATCAACAAATTATTGATCCGGGATGAGATCGGAGATTTTGCAACCGTACGGGTGAAAGATGCTGCTGAAGAAAAAGAACCCGCCCCCGCTAAACCTCCCGGCCCAGCTTTGAAGAAAGGTGGCCGTCCCAAACGACGTATCCGTCGCGCGCTTTGAGCTTTGCCTTACCAGGTAGCGCAATCGGCTGTTGACACCGCAAATTCAATCAGCGGGTTCAAAACTCGGATCGCAGTCGGGAAGAGATTGTAGGAAAAACGATCCATAATTTTTCGTCGAAATGCGCGGATCGAGAATAACCACCATTCCTGAATCCTTCGCGGAGCGAATAAGTCGGCCGAATCCTTGTTTCAGCTTGAGGGCGGCTTCGGGAAGCTGATAATCTCCAAAGGGATTTCCGCCTTGGGCGCGAATAGCCTCCAGCCGTGCCTCCAACACTGGTTCTGTGGGAACCCGAAAGGGCAGTTTAGTGATAATTACGTTCTGCAGCGCATCCCCCGGCACATCGACTCCCTGCCAGAAACTATCCGTGCCGAACAGCACACTTCTCGGTTCGTCACGAAATCTCTCGAGCATTTGGGTTCGCGGCATTCCGTCGGCCTGACAGAGTAAACCGAGTTCACGTTCTTGGAAGTAGGGCGTTAATGCTTTCGCTGCGCGTCGCATCGAGGCGTAACTGGTGAACAACACGAAGGCGTGTCCGTCAGTGCGATCAACGTAACGCCGTATCATTGGGACCATTTTGTCTTCGTAGGCGTCTCGCTCAGTCGATGGATCGGGCATCCCCTGAACCAGAATAAGTTCAGCCTGCCGCGCATAATTGAAGGGGCTGCCGAGTCGCAACATTTCTGCTTTAACCAGACCGATCCTCGATGTGAAAAAATCAAAGGAATGGTTTTGCCCGACTGCGAGCGTTGCGCTCGTAAGAATCACGGAGGGCACGCGTTCAAAAAGTTCGCTCCGCAATGCTGGCCCCACATCGACCGGTGCGGCTGCCAAAGTGATACGAGGCAGGCCGCGGCGAGTCTGTTTTTCTTCGATCCAGTAAACCGATCCATCGACCTTCTGGCCACACCACTGGTCGATCTCCCCGGCAAGTGAAAGTAGCCTGTCGGCGGCAGAGACAAAGTCTTGTCGCTGCGTATCTTCCTCAAGCGGGGCCGCTGACTGTCGGATTTTTTGAGAAAGAGAAATCAGTTGCGGGCTAAGTGGATTTGCAAAGGGTTGAATCTGATCGACGCGACCATTTTTTCGAGCATGATCTTTTAGATAGGTACTCGCATCCTGAAAAAAATTTTCCATTGTGACCAAGCACTCTGCAACAGCCACTTGGGCAGCCCGCATCTTATAGTGTACAAGGAGGCCTTTATTCGTGCGGTCATTGAAAAGTTTTTGCAGCACATATTGCACCTGTCCACTGCTGGCACTCAGACCCAGATGGCTGCTCGCGACTTCCTCTAGCGTATGGGCTTCATCAAAAATGACGACGTCCGCGTCAGGAAGAAGGCTCGCCCCAGCACGGCGGAGGGCCAGATCGCTAAAGAAAAGTGCGTGATTGACGACCAGAATCCGTGCATGATCCATCCGTCGACGCGACTGATAATAGAAGCAATCTTTATAGCGTGGACAATTCCTACCCATGCAGTTGCCACTGTCGCTGGCCACTTCATCCCAGACGACAGCCTGTGGCATGTAATCAAGATCCGATCGAGAGCCGTCCCGGGTTTGACCGCTCCAGCGATAAAGTTGCTCCAGTTGATCGAATTCTCCCGGTTCATGGAACAGGGACGGTGCTCGATTACGCGCGGTCTGCAACCGCCGAAGGCTCAAGTAGTTTCTTCTTCCCTTGACCAGGACGGTGGTAAATTCTCGCGGAATAACACTGTTGAGTAAGGGGATATCTTTGCCGAGCAATTGTTCTTGGAGGCTGATGGTGTGCGTCGAAATAATGATCCGCCGCGTCGGCTTCTCATTATTTTCTTTCTTCGGGTCATCCCCAGTTTCGCTCTCGGTGGCCGCCAGGATAGCGGGAACACGGTCGCCCAAGCTTTTGCCGACACCGGTGCCTGCCTCAACAACGAGATGTTTTTTGGCCCGAATGGATTCCTCCACCGCGAGTGCCATTTCTTGTTGCTCAGGCCGCTCCTCATAGTTTTCAAGTCGCGCCGCGATGCGTCCTTCAGGTCCCAGAATGTCATCGACAGCAAGCATCCGTGTTTCTCGCAGGCTGAAAGAGCAAAACGTCAGCGACACCATACCAAAAAGTGACCTGACACTGTAGGGATTGCCTCGGAGTCCTTATCCAATCTTCGAAGTAGGCGAAAAATGTGGATTGTGTTAGGATCATAGACAGGCGGCATCGTCGAAAAGTAGCGGAATCAGAAATGGCAATCGAATTTGTTTGTCCCGACTGTCGGGCAACCTTACGCGTGGATGACGATGCGCGTGGAAAAAAAGTACAATGCCCGCAATGCGGAAAAATTTCTGAGTTGCCGAGTGAAGTTGCCCCACCGTTACCGTCAGAGGCGCCGCCGGTTGTATCCTTAGAGCGGGGTGATGCGGCCGCCCTGGGCGAATCGCATTTCACGAAAGGACCGATCATTCCGGTTCGGATCGATTTCGGATCGGTACTTTCCAGAGGTTGGCAGATCGCCTCCCAGCGTTACGGATTGGCGCTTGCAGGTAGCACCCTGTTTTTACTTCTCAGTTTCGGCAGTGGAATCATTGCGAATGCCCTCTCAGAAGGGGGCCGTTTGGCTGGAGATCCGGTCAGTATTTTCTTTGCCAGCCACGTAGGCCAAATTTTGTTTGATACGTGGCTCAGTGGTGGCGCGACCATCTTTTTTCTCAAATTGACTCGGGGTCAGATCGCGCAGGTCGGGGATTTATTTTCGGGTGGGAAATATCTCTGGCGCATTTTGGGAGTGAACGTATTATTAGTACTGTTGTTTTCTGCAATCCTGCTTATCGGTTGTGGGATTCCCGCACTGATCGGTTACCTGAGTACATCCGATGCCGATGTTGGGGCAGGGGAGAGGGTGACAAAGGTGATTGCCCCAGAAAAATCAGCAGCCGAAATCGATCACGGCCTGACTCCCGACGTAGCCGTTGAGCAACGGAGAGTGCAAGACCCACGGACAGCGGCAGCGATGGCGGGCGTGGGCTACGGCTTACTGATTATTTTTGTACCCCTGATTATCCTGGGAGTCATGTTTTCGCAAGCCGTGCTATTGGTTGTTGATCGTGGCATGGGTAGTCTCGAGGCAATGCGACAATCAATCCGCATCACGCGTGGCAACCGATTGGCCCTATTTGTTCTAGGTTTAATTTTTTCAGTTGTTGCGTTCTTGGGTGCGCTTGCGTTTGGCATCGGTCTGTTTTTTGTCATGCCCGTGTGCTGGATCATCGGAACGACGGCCTTTCTCACGATGACCGGGCAGATATCTGACCCCGTGTCTTAGTTTAGCGGCGTACCGCTCTCAAATTCATTTTGGCGGTATTCGACCGGCGAGTCAGCGAGGTCGCGAAGCGATGCGACCCGAATCAGGACTGCTTGCCGTAGCATAGAGTTTGCGCGGAATGCGTCCGGCGCGTGCCGCGTGCCACCCGGCCTCGGCGGCCAAACGCATCGCAACGGCCATTTGTTTCGGTTCCCGGGCGTGTGCGATTCCCGTATTCAGCAAGACACCGTCCACTCCCAATTCCATCGCGGTTGCCACATCGCTTGCCGTACCCACACCCGCATCCACGATGACCGGATAGTCGGGATCATCTGCCTTGAGATATTCCAGACAAATCTGCAAATTATTCGGATTCAGGATACCTTGTCCCGATCCGATCGGACTCCCTGCGGGCATGACACTCGTGGCACCTGCCTCTTTCAAACGCAGCGAGAGCATCGGATCGTCGGTCGCATAACAGAGCACCGAGAATCCTTCCGCGACCAGTTGTTCGGTCGCTTGAAGCGTCGCCAGCGGATCCGGCAATAACGTTTTGGTGTCTCCCAGAACTTCCAGTTTCACCCAGTCACTGCCAGGATTTTCCAGGCTCTCCAGAATTTCGCGACCGAGTCGGGCCGTGCGGATGGCATCTTCCGCAGAAAAACACCCTGCCGTGTTGGGCAATAAGACGTAACGCGAGGTATCAATATAATCCAGAATGTTATTTCCATCAGCATCGACCAAACGTTCGCGGCGAACCGCGACCGTGATGCACTCGGTGCCTGAAAGCTGCAGGCATTCCTGCATTAGCTCATAGCTTTCATATTTGCCCGTGCCAACAAATAGTCGACTCGAAAAGGTATGCTTCCCGATCTGCAAGGGTGGTGCTGCTGGAGATGACGATTCTACGGCGGGAGCATTTTTGTCGGTGAAATTCATCGCTGTTATATCCCGGATTTTGATTATTCTGGCGCATCATAACAGACTCACTTATCGAAACAAGCGACCGATAACGGCAAGCCTACAGCGAAATCAGAGATCGCCTATCCGCCACCGACGAGCGTCACAATTTCCAGTCGATCATCCGCCGCGAGCCGATATTCGTTGTGCGACTTACGGGGCACCAGGGATCCATTCACTTCAACCGCATATCCACGCCGGGGAATTTCAAGACCGTCAATCAACTCGGCAACAGTGATCGCGGCATCGACCTGATGCGGTTGTCCATTGAGTATAATATTCATGGTTACTGAATTTGATCGAGCGGAACCGGTGAACGCTGTTTGTCAGATTCGACCACAGCCGAAAGCACCCTCTGAACCTTATACGCGTCGGCAAAGTCGGCAAGGGGCACCACCGGTTCACCTCCGCCGATCACGGTCAGCATGTCGGCCGCCTGATTAATAAAGCTGTGTTCGTATCCGAGGATGTGTGCGGTTGGCCACCAGGATGCCGCGTAGGGATGGTTTGCGTTGCCATCGGTGACATTGATTGTATTCCAGCCCTGCAATTCCGCGGGGAGTGTGGCATCGTACCAGTCGAGTTCATTCATG
>JAYZMM010000127.1:0-10914 GCA_036153155.1 Planctomycetota bacterium | reverse complement strand
ATGCAACGGGAAATAAAACGGAACGCCCGAAGGTTCCGATAACTAAGATGACTCGCCAGGCCCGCGCGAGATTCGGGTGCCGTCAAGCGTGCATACGCGATTCTACGCGGCGAATTGCGTCTTCAACCGGACACGCGTGATTCGCCAATTGGACCACATCGCCGCGATCCATCCAATCCTTAACCCGCTTTTGTGCAGAGATCACCGTGGCATGACTCCGATTACCAAAATAGGTGCCAATCTCGGTGAGACCTCGACGGGTGTATTTTCTTGCCAACCACATCGCGAGCATACGTGGTTGAACGATCGACTTGATTTTACGCGCTGATCGCAGGCTCTTGGGTTCCAACCCGAATGTATCACAAACAGCCTTTTCGATATCGATCAAACGAATTGTTCGACCTCGATAAAGAAAAAGATCCGCTAGTGCATCCTCAGCGGTAGCCAAGGTGATCGGATTCTCCGTGGCGATTTCGGTAGCACGCAGTCGATTCAGCGCACCAAAAATCTCTCGTGGGCTATCTGTCATACGATTTGCTACCAAGTCCTGAACTGCTTCCTCAAGAATCCATTCACGCTTGGAAACAAAGCGCCGAACAATTTCCTTGCGCATTTCCAGATCGGGCGGCAGCATCTTGCAGACCATGCCACCTGAAAATCGTGATCGCAATTCCTGGGGAAAATTTTGCAATTCAGCAGGAGGTTGATCCGCTGCCAGCACGACTTGTCCACCGCGTCGCAACATCGTTTCAACTGTCTGCAATAACTCGCCAAGGGTCGCATTTTTACCGCCGAAAAACTGGATGTCATCAAGGATTAACAAATCTAAGTTTCGATACTTACGGCGAAAACTTGGCAATCCGCTATGATGCAAAGCTTCTAGAAACAGGCTGGTAAATTGTTCGGCAGTTAAAAAGAGGCCGCGGACTGAGGGCTGCTTTGCCAACGTGCTTGTCCAAATGCTTTCCAGAAGGTGGGTTTTGCCGACTCCGGTACAACCGTGAAGAAAAAGAGGCGTCAGGCAGCCAGGGCTCTCGGTCACCATGCAGGATGACGCTTGCGCGACGCGATTGGCATGTCCGATCACAAAGTCTTCAAAACTTGCATAAGTGCGCGTGCCGCAAAGCTCCGACTCAGGCGATCGGGTCGCACGCTGCCGCACCGAAGAGGAACTTACACGCCGCTGATGCAAATCAATATTCGGATTAGCCGATGCCCGATGCACCTGCATGACCGGCTTTGAACTACCTCCTCGAATAGGTTCCTTATCTGAATCATCTGTCTTGCCGACATTGCCAGACTCGAGGTCAGAGTCGATACGATCATTCTCAGACGACTGAGCCCGACTAGTTAAATCACTGTCGATGGCAAATTTCACTGCAACTGAGTCACCCAAGACCGACTTGGCCGCGCGCTCGATGGCATCGCGAAAATTGGATCTGAGCCAATCTTGATAAAAAGCATTTGCAGCGTGACATGTCATCGTGTGATCATGATGACTGAATCGTGTTTTATCCACGAACCAGAGTTGATAACGCTCCACACCGAGCTCTGCAGTGAGAGCATCGCGCAGCGATACATCGATTTCCTTACCTCTGGTGGTCACGTCCTGAACCACTCCTATTTGCGTAAGCGCGAAAGAGCCACGCTACGATCTAAATTCAGCTACCTTTTACCAGCAGCCACCCATAACCCCATCACCCGGGACGGAGCCGATTGCCGACGGAACCTGCCTCTGCCCGGAACAATAAGTTCACTCAACAGGTCCCTTGCCACTCGGCAACCTTTTTGTTTTTGCCGCGAGCGATTGCGACCAAACGCGTTACGGCTCTGCGATTTTACGCCTCGAATGAGGCCTGTCAAACCGCCCGCAATCAAGTTTCATTTTTTTTTTCATACGGACTTTGAGGGGCCGTAAAACACCGTAAAAGTTGGTGACAAATGAAAGCATCTTCCGCCTTGAGCCTGCAGCTTTCAGCCATGCAATGGTGGATAACTTGTTTAGCAAACGAACTGGCCCGTAATGCCCGCGTTGCGAGGGTGTATGCGGTGGTAGGGTAGGGGGTTTGCATCATAAACGATCAGGCATTCACCGTTCGAATCAGCACCTGCTGCTGTGAAAAGCACCAGAATCCCCAGCGGGCATAAAGACGCTGAGCCGCCGTATTTTGGGCATCGACCCCGACGTTGATTCGCTGACAATCCAGTCGCGAGGCCTCGGAGAATGCAACCGACATTGCCCGCTGCCCCCATCCGCACCCGCGATACGACGGTTTGAAGCCCAGATAGGCGATTTCTAAAGCAGCTTCATCGGGGTGATGGTTAAGGAGCAGGCAACCGGTGTCTTCAGTCCCGGATTCAAACAGTCGCCACAATGTCGGATTAAATTCAGGGGTGGATCGAAAATCTGCAAGCGTCATTTCCGGGTCGCTTTGACGGTGCAATGCAAGACAATCCGCCGATTCGGCATAAGAGCCTGCCAGAGCACGCAAAAACCGAGCATGGCAACGCGGGGCGTAGGCGATGGAATTCCAATCGAAGGAGGCTTCCGCCGAATTTGGTAATTGCGGCTGGTTGCCGGTGAGCGGGCGAGTCAAAAGTTCCAACATGATTCGCGTGTCATAGCCGGATTCTGCATACCAGTTGGCTTCATCCTCCTGAGTTGGATTCAGCATCACTTGCGCGAGAGTAGCTTTGCGCAGCGCAATCCTTTTATTCGCCTCAGCAAGCAAGATCCGAGCGACCTTAGATGTCGATTCCGTACCGCGGGTGGTGATCTTCGGACCCCATAGCCACACGTTCCCTCCACCAGACCATGCTAAGGCCAGGTATCCGACCGCTTGCTTCTTATTCTGTGCCTCCAAACACTCGACTTGTCCAGCGGGGGAATCAGCAAAGTTTATGCCGCACTTCCGCGCTACGGCAGCGCGATCTGCAGCATCTACCGTTCGAACTTGCAGGGATGTCGCATGGCCGCTTTCCATCTCATTACGATAGCTCAAAAAGCAAAGATATTCAGCCCTTGCGGGCGATCTTAAAGCTCGACGCTATCGGAGTAAAAACGACTCAATTGCAGCGATAATTCGAACCGTTGGTGGGGATGGGCATTATGAATGATCGTCCTCGGGCAAATTCTCAGTTCTCCCACCGCTTGAACATCGCCGGGCGTCTGAAACAGATAAACACCTTGCTCCGCTGAGTTTTGTCTTTGCATTTTATATACTTGCGTTACATGGTGAATCAATTTGCGGGCATCTCCGGTATCGCCTTTAAAATCAATGCGATACAAAATCCGATCTGAGCCAAAAAAATAGGTCAGTGCACCAGTAATGTCACTTTCTTCGGTACCACTGACGAAGGGGACTCGGTAACCGAACAATCCGTCTTCTTTAATCCCGGTCGAGACCTGGGGCCAGTTTTTCAAAATGCGGTCGATGGTCATTTGAAAATTAATTGCTTGCTCAAGCGGCAGGGCGGGAGCTAGTTCGCCATAGACCGCTTGCAATTCTTCGGCGGGCATTGCGGCGATTTGCCGTTCGGCTCCTCCTTCAGAACCACCCTTGTCGACATTGTCGATGGCTAGCAGCGGCAACGAGCGTGCGGAAGAGGAATCCGAATCGGAATGAACGAACTCTGTGACAAGGCGAGTGACCATTGCCCGTACGGATGGGGGCACGAAAAAAAAACCCGCTGTCAAAAAAATAGACGACCATAAAATGAACACTAGGAACCGTCGCATAGGCTCTGAGCATCCCGTTTCAAGGTTTTTCTGTAGAGAAACTCACCACAGATTCCTATCGGCAACCGCGACGGTTCCGCTTGGCGTGCCTACGGTCGGATCGGCAAGGTTTGAGGAATCTTCAATGGCTGTAGTCGTTTTTTTCGCTACGACCGGCAGAATGTTCATCGGGCATCAGGGATAATGACTGACTCAAGATAACCCCCCAGCAGGAGCAATTGCAGTGCGACTCGAATCCCATCGTCGAAATTGATCGTCGACATTGATCGTCGTGGTATTGGCCTGCAGGAATTAATTTTCATTCGGCACTGCTTGCCGCTGTGCCGTCCGCGGCCGATCGGCAAGCAATGTTTCGGTGAATCGGGTGCGGTAGTGCATACTACTCTTCGCATTCGGATAACCGGTCACGCGGCGATCGAGATCAATTTGCTGGGCGATGACTCTCCCAGCCTCTAAATCGAACTGAATGACACCTTCCGATTCACGCTGAACCAACTGCGCCTCAATTTCAGGGTAATCCCGGATAGGCGTGAGAATCTGAGTTGCGATACTTATCTTCGCAATTCCATTTTCTACCGAAAGTAACTCGAATCGTTGCCGACATTTAATTTTCCGTGAATTTCCATTCCGCAGTTGAACAACCACATCGTCCGGAAATGTCCAAGTACTACCCACTGAAATTTTTTCTGCGGGCAAGGGAAGTGCCAGTTGCGTCGGAGCTGACGCTCCTGTAGCCAACTCCTCTCGCTGGTGAAGGATCCCGGTCTGATCCATCACCACACGCGTCAATGGGACACCGACACGACGTGCCACATCTTCAAATCCGGCAGGTGGCTCACCATCTTCACGACTGTCATAGCTGACTGTCTCACGTCCCGTGATATCATTTTTCATGTCAACAAACTCGACCGCGTGTTCGAAAGTGACATGCCCATTCGCATCAATATCTATGATCTTCCAAACCTTGACAGACACACTCACAGTCTTTGCTGTTTGGCTCGTGCCCTCGATCGTCGTGCGTACCGATGCCTGATGAACTACTTTAGTGCGGACTCGATCACCCGGCTTGAATCGATAGCGCAACAGATATTGCTGCCGATCTTTCTGCCCCGTAGTGGTATTTTCAGCAGCACCACTATCCGCATCTAAAGTCTGAGATCCGCCAATAAAAATGACGATGCCTACAATTAGAAGCCTTTGCACCGAAGGACTCTTGAAAGTGATCGGCCAAAGGTGGCAAAACAGGGCTGCGTGATGCGACATCCGCGGGGTCCTTCCCATGGTCATGGCCCTGACTGGGTGTGTCGCAGGAGAAACACCTTTTCAGGGTTCGTTTTTTCCGGATTCGAGCCGCCCGGCCCAACCGAGTTTCTTTCGCAATGTTTGATAATACGATTGACCGGGGACCTGAATCAACTGGAACTTTGGTGCAGCGCGGCGGACCCTTACCGAATCACCCAACTGGAGGGGGGAAAGCAGTTGTCCATCGACCACCAGTGATGTTTCCGGATGACCGTGTGCCACCTGCAATACATATTCTCGATCGGCCGAGTCGACTACCGGGCGAACGGTGAGCGTATGCGCAGCGACAGGGGTCACCACAAATGCTTGCACTTCCTTCCGCAAAATTGGTCCGCCAGCCGACAGGCTGTGAGCGGTTGATCCGATGGGCGTGCTGATAATCAGTCCATCGCAGCGATATGCGGTGACCCATTCACCATCGACGAGCAGGTGAACCTCCAGAATCGCAAACGGGGGTCCTGCCATGATAGCCGCCTCATTGAGGCCGAGGGACTGAGCAATCACTTGATTCTGGCGAATCACTTCACACTCAAACCTCAGATGCTGAATACTGGTAAATTTTCCCGCTCGAATATCCGAAAGCACCGCCGGTAGTTCCTCCGGAGTCAAATCGGCAAGAAAACCTAGCCTCCCAAGATTAACGCCGAGGACCGGCAACTGATGCTCGCCCATCTGTCGTGCCGCCCGCAAGATGGAGCCGTCGCCCCCCAATACAACGGCTAGGTCGGCTTGAATATTTTTGAGATCCGCACCGCCCTCAAAATCTTCGAGGACAATCTCTGCATCGATTTCAATCTGTCGGCGTAGCGATGCAGCCGTTTCGTGGACTAAAGGATTCTCAGCGTGCCCAAGAAAAAGAATTTTAAGCGGGGCCTTCGGTGGGTTCATCATCATCGAGCTGAACTCGTTTTGTTGCCTTCAAGTTGCATTGCTTTTATCCCTCTCGCTGTTTCGGGAACGCATTCAATGTCAGGCCTATCAGCTGTGTTCAGTTTTTTGCACGAGCAATCAACCGGTAGGCTGGGCCATCCGGTTACTCGCAATGCCACACTCCTGCGCCAGTTGCAGGCAGGTGCGTGCAATGCCCTCCGCATCGAGACCCAAATCAGCATGCAACTCTTGCGTGTCCCCATGTTCCACAAATCGATCCGGAATCCCTAGTCGGGCCAGACGAGGTAGAGGTAATTGCATACCATTAAGGCATTCTAGCACAGCACTTCCAAAACCACCGGTAAGCGAAGCCTCTTCTACAGTGACGATAAAATCGGATTCTTGTGCAACTTTCCTGATTAATGCTTCATCGATGGGTTTGACGAATCGGGCATTCACGACGCCCACCCGCAAGCCCGCTTCCGCCAGATTTCTTGCAGCTTCGCGGCACGCATGAAGCAAAGTCCCACAGCACAAAATCGTACCATCACTGCCATCCGAGAGTACTTCCGATTTTCCCAATTCAATCGCAGTTCGCTTGAGCGAATCATCACCCGATTCGACAAACATTGCCTTGCTTTTTGGATAGCGAATCGAGACCGGGCCATCATGCGCTATCGCAAAATCAACCATTGCCCTTAAATCATCTCCATCGCCCGGGGCCATCACTGTCATGTTTGGAAAGATCCGCAGATAGCTCAGATCAAACACACCATGGTGGGTCGGTCCATCGGGGCCTGTCAGGCCAGCTCGATCAAGCATGAATGTGACGGGCAGATTCTGCAGGGCGACCTCCTGGAATATCTGATCATAGCTTCGTTGCAAAAAGGTGCTGTAGATATCTACCACGGGACGCAACCCGGCCTTCGCCTGACCGGCCGCAAATGCCACCGCGTGTCCCTCGCAGATTCCGGTGTCGAAAAAACGATCCGGGAATCTTTCACGAATCGATTCGAGCTTATTTCCTTGGCACATTGCGGCAGTTAAAACTGTCACATCAGACCTTCGCTCCATCGCCTCTTCGATCGCATTCGCCGCCAGATGCGTATAGGAAGGGGAAGCAGATTGCTCGCGAGGCGTGCAACCTTCCTCCTGGAGAGTGAACGGGGCGGGCGTGTGAAAATAAACCGGATCTTCGGCAGCAGGCCGAAAGCCGTGTCCCTTCTCAGTCACCACGTGCAATAAAACAGGCCCGTCAAGATTTTTGACCATCTCGAAATATTTTCGCAATTGGGCAATGTTGTGACCATCGATCGGACCAACGTAGCGGAAGCCAAGATCTTCAAAAAGCATGCCTCCGTGCAATCCCGCCTTCAACGCCTCCTTAAAATTGCCCAAAAACTTTTCGATCGGATCGCCGATCAGAGGAACCTTGTCGAGCGTGCTGGTGAGACTTGTTTTCACACCGGTATAGGATCGCGTAATCCGCATCCGGTCGAGCATGTCGGCCAATCCTCCCACTCGGGGGCAAATCGACATCCGATTATCATTCAACACGACCAGAAGTTTTTCGTTCATCCCCCCGGCATTGTTCATTGCCTCATATACAATGCCTGACGGAAAGGCGCCGTCTCCGATCACGGCCACGGCGTGCTGCCCCTCATCCGGCCTGAGCAGCTTGTCGCCACTGCGTAACCCGAACACGGTCGAGACGCTGCTGCCAGCGTGACCGGTCATAAACAAGTCGTATGGGCTTTCGTTGGGATTAGGATATCCCATCAGACCACCCTTCGTTCGAATCGAACCGAAATCGTGGTAACGCCCGGTGATCATCTTGTGTGGATAAATCTGGTGCCCTGTGTCCCAGATCAAGCGGTCCCTGGAGAAATCGAAAGCGGTGTGCAGTGATAAACACAACTCGACCACTCCCAGATTCGATGCGAAATGTGCTGCACGTTGCGTGAGCAGATTACAAAGCGTTTCACGAATTTCTTCCGCCAACTGAGCAAGCTCCGCGTTATCCATGGAGCGGAGTTCTGCCGGCGACTGAAGTCGAGAGAGAATCTGGCCCATCAAGAATCCCTTTCAAGAATATATGTTGCCAGGTCGCGTAACGCTGCTGCACGCTGACCAAAGTGTTCTATTGCGACACAGGCCTCGCAAACCAATACCTGTGCCCGCTCTTTACTCTCCGTGATGCCGAGCAAACCGGGAAATGTCAATTTCCCAAGGGCATCGTCTTTGCCGACCCGCTTGCCGATTTGCTCTTCCTTTCCAGCCACATCCAGAAGATCATCCACAATCTGAAATGCGAGGCCAATCTTTTCTCCGAAATCGCGGAGTGCGGCCTGATCCGACTCCGTTGAGCCTGCGACCATGCCACCCAATTGCAGCGAGGCAACGAATAGAGCACCCGTTTTCTTACGGTGCATGGCTTCGAGCTTTCGCTCTTTTTCCGCGGCGGAGGTCTCGTCGATTACGGTCTTCACCCCTCCTGCGCCGTCCGTCGGAGATGCACTCGCCAGCAGATCTTGCATCTGCCCACCAACCATCCCTTCTGCACCAGCGGCTTGTGCCAGTAGACGAATACATCGCGTTGCCGTCTCCGGAGGTTGAATACTAGTGGCAAGAATTTCAAAGGCACGCGTGAGGAGTGCATCTCCGGCCAAGATCGCGGTTGGTTCGCTAAATGCCCGATGGCAGGTCGGTCGACCACGTCGTAAATCGTCATCATCCATCGCAGGCAAATCGTCATGCACCAACGAATATGCGTGAACGCATTCAACCGCAACGGCGGTCGCCATGGCGTCCTCCCGATCCCTCGCTCCACAGGCCTCCGCGGCAAGCAGTACCAAAATGGGTCGCAACCGCTTTCCAGGCCCCATTCCTGCGTAGCGGATAGCTTCGCTTAGCAAGGAGGGACAATCGGTTGAAAAGTTCAGCTCTCGCTGAAGCGCCAGATCAACCTGGTCGCGCAGCAGTTGAGCTTGCTCTGTAAACGCCATCGGCGGTGAAACTGCCATGAAAACTGCCCAACAAGGGAAAAGCGATCCGCAGGCGGCCCAAAAACAGGGTGGCAGGCCGCCCAAACAGGGCCAACTTGCCGTAACTTCTTTATTCTAGCCACTTAAAGGTGAAAAGAAAGGGGAAACCCGTAAGCCTGAAGCCGGTAACATGACCGTAATTTGTTGCCCCTGCAGAGGTCCGCAAACCTTAAAACAGTCCGCTGTCATTCGATGCATTTTTTTCTCTCGCGGCTCTTTTCGAGGAAGCTTTCGCCTTCGAACTTCGGCTATCGGCATGGTTTTCCGAATCATTTGAGGAAGCAGGAAAAGATTTCAAAACTGGATTTCCATCCGCATCTACGCCGCTGACCTGCTCAATTCGGTGTTCTGCGTCCGCAAGAAGCTCATGCCCCTGCTTCAGGAGTTTTGCCCCTTTCTCGTAAAGCGCAAGCGACTCCTCCAAACCTGCCTTGCCCTCCTCGAGAGACTGCACAATCGCCTCTAGCTCTCCTAGTGCCTCTTCAAAACTCAGACTTTCACCCGAAGGGTTCTTTTTCTTTTTGGCCACGATTTCTCTTTCCAGTTATTCTTCCGATTCGATTTGCTCCACGCGACTTACCGCGCTACCCGCTGCAAACCGCGTTATCAATTGATCGCCAAGCTTTAGCTGGTCATGCGATGTCAACAACTTGCCATCGCTCGACCGCTGTGTCAACGTATAACCGCGGTCAAGGACCGCGCGTGGATTCAGTGATTGCAAACGGTCTGCAATTCCTGACAGACGATGCTGCTGCAGTTGCAATCTGGCTAAGCTTGCTCGCCGCCCGCGACGGTCTAACTCGTCCAACTGTCTTGCGAGACGTTGGATGGTTTCAAATGGCTTGCGTATGACTGATCTCGCTGCCACTGCCTCAAGTTGCATACGTGACTCAGAAGCTCGACCACTCAAAGCGCGACCGAGACGTCGAGTGATACCTGCAAGGTGTTCTTTCAAATCGGATCGATCTGGAACCGCTAACTCTGCGGCTTCGCTCGGAGTCAATGCCCGCACGTCTGCAACGAGGTCTGAAAGGCTCACGTCAATTTCATGGCCGACGGCCGAGATAACCGGAATCGGAGAGGCCGCAATTGCCCGCACGACCTCCTCCTCATTGAACGCCCAAAGATCTTCGAGCGATCCACCACCTCGTCCCACCACAACAAGATCAACTTCTTGTCTCAGACGGGGAACCAAGGCAAGGGCTTCGGCAATTTCAGTTGCGGCCCCGTTGCCTTGGACTCGGGTCGGCACAACCACCACAGAAACCTGTTGCCAACGACGACCTAGAACTTTCAGGAAGTCCTGAACCGCCGCGCCGGTCGGACTGGTCACGATCGCGATACGACGCGGAAAACGCGGCAGCGCACGCTTGCGATCCCGATCGAAAAGTCCCTCAGCAGCCAGCCTTTCCCGCCGTTCACGCAGCACTCGCTGTAAATCTCCCTCGCCACGTGGCAAAACTTTTTTCAAGATGAGCTGATAAGCACCCCGCGGTGCGTAGACGTCCAATGCACCCTGGCAAACCACTGCCATCCCGTCGGCCAACTTCACTTTCAGACGTTCCGCCGTACTTCTCCAAACGATCGCCCCGATCTGTGCATCTTCATCTTTAATCGACAGATAGCAGTGGCCCGAGGATGCACGCGAAAAATTGGAAACTTCGCCGGCCACCCAGACGGTCCCAAAATTTGACTCCAGCAGCGTCGCAATGCGACCGGTCAATTGCCCCACCGTCAGAGGTGCATTTTCGTTCTCACCAACCAGCTTGTTTTCGGTTGTCATGGCGTTAACCCCTTAGCCACCGAGATGAGCAAAACCTGACCAGATTATAGCTCTGGTTTGCCCCGTGACACAGAGTCGACCCGGCGGGGGCTAGTAATCATCTCGGAGCCTTCCGTGATCCATTCGGAGAGGGCGGCGGCGTTGCTTCTTTTCCCCATGTGCCTGTTTGTTATTCA
>JAYZMM010000126.1:0-5385 GCA_036153155.1 Planctomycetota bacterium | reverse complement strand
AGCACCGCAACCTCATCATCAAACGTGTCGGCCACTTTATAAAGCATGGTGTCGAGTTCACCGGTCTCTTCACCGACGTCAATCATGTTGACCACCAGATCGTCGACCACCGGCTCTCGCATCTTCCGCATATAGAGCAGCACCCCGATCGGTCCGCCCATGAAGACGACCCACAGCAGTCCCGACACAGGGTGAAACCCGAGCGTTGAGAATTCTTTCAGTGGTCGGGCAATCGATTCACCCTCACGGATCGAATCGATCACCTTGCCGAACAACCGCTCAAAGACGGCGTTGCCACTGGTTTCTTTCGTGATGTTAAGCGCCTCAAGAATCGGCACACCACTGGCAATCAACGTGCCGAGTGTTCGCGTGGTGCGGGCAAGAATATTTTTTTCAATCAGTGCACCGAAAACCGGAATCTTGATAATGAACATATCCCAGCCCATGCGGCCCTGCTCGAATTTCCGCAACAGTTTAACGCTGAGCCAGATACTGATCGGGATCACGGGAATCAAAAATCCCCAGTTCACGACCCAATCCGAGATCGTGATCAACAACTGCGTGGGAGCAGGAAGTTCGGCTTCAAAATCTTCAAAGATTTTTTGAAATGCAGGCACAATCTGCCACATGATGAAAGTCAGAATACCGACCGCTACCGTGACCACCACACACGGGTAGATCAATGCACCTTTGACTTTTCGCTTGAGGCCTTCGGCCCGCTCCTGGAACTCTGCCAACCTTCGCAGAATGACTTCGAGCGCACCGCCCGCTTCACCTGCCCGAATCATGTTGACATACAAACGGTCAAACGCCTTGGGCGACTTGGTCATCGACTCCGAAAGCGTCGAGCCGGATTCAATTTCCTCACACGTATCCTGCAAGCTGTACTTCAAGCGACCTGCTGCCGCCTGGCCCTCCAGAATCTTGAGGCTGCGGAGAATCGGCAATCCGGCATCTTGCAGAATGGAAAGCTGCCGCGTAAAAGCCGTGAGCTGTTTGCTGCCCACACCACCCAGCACTAGACCACGCTTCTTCTTGCCGGCCGCCGCACCCGCCTCGGCAGTGGCTGCCTGAGTTTTGCGGCTCTTCTTGACGGCTATCTTCGTGACGAAGTAGCCCATTTTACGAATGGTAGCCTGTGCCTCTTCTTGATTTTCGGCATCGATGACATCGCGGATCTCTTGACCCGTTGCGTCCATCGCCTCAAATTGAAAAGTGGGCATCTGCTGTTCCTTACTTCCGCGTAACGGTGCGACTCACCAGACTGCTATCGACCTCGATGTCTGTGCCCCGACCGCTCCTTTTGTCGTTTGCCGCGTCGGCCGCGTCGGCTTAGTGGCGTCCCAAATCGCCACTACACCACCTCGCCACCCGTGTCGGAGATGATACCAAAAAACGGCCTGAGAGTGCAAATTTGAGCCCCCGACTAAAAACGAATTCGGCGTGCAACCATGAAAGATAGCTCAACGAGGACATAAAAGGCCTAACCATCGAGGATCGTCTCGCGGATCACCTCTTCAATGGTGGTAAGGCCCTCAAACGCCCGCTCGAGCCCCGCCTCCCGGAGTGGCACCATGCCATTGCGACGGGCTGCTTCGCGGAGCAACTCGGTCGAGGCACCATCGATAATCAAATCCTTGATTTCATCATTCACACTAAGCAGTTCATACAATCCGACACGGCCCCGATAGCCCGTATTGTTGCAATTATCGCAACCGCGACCTTTGAAAATTTTCTTACCCTCGACATCCTTGGCCTCCAACTCTAACTCGGATAAAAGCTCGGGAGTCATACTCGTCTCCTCCTTGCACTTGTCACAGACCCGACGAACCAAACGCTGAGCCAAAATAGACTCCAGGGTGGCGGTGATCAAAAACGCGGGAACTCCCATGTTTTTGAGTCGCGTGATCGTGCTCGGGGCATCATTGGTATGCAGCGTGCTGAACACCAAGTGTCCGGTCAGCGATGCTTGAATCGCAATTTCTGCCGTCTCAAGATCGCGAATTTCGCCCACCAGAATTTTGTCCGGGTCTTGGCGAAGGATTGCCCGCAGACAAGCGGCAAACGTAACCCCGATGGAACTATCGATGGGGCATTGCACGATGCCGTCGATATCATATTCCACGGGGTCCTCGGTCGTAATCAACTTGTCTTCTACTTTATTCAGTTCCACCAGGGCCGCATAGAGCGTGGTTGTCTTTCCCGAACCGGTCGGTCCGGTGACAAGCACGATTCCGTTCGGCTTGGTGATTCGCTCGCGAAACCCTTGAATCACTCGCGGGTTTAAGCCGAGATTCACCAAGTCAAGATCGACATTCGTTCGATCCAGAATCCGCAACACCACACTCTCACCAAACATGGTAGGCAGCACCGAGACCCGCAGGTCGACCGGGTGGCCTCCAACGGATAATTCGATACGCCCGTCCTGGGGCATGCGTCGCTCTGCAATATCCAGATTCGACATAACTTTAATGCGGGTGGTAATCGCAAATGCAAGATGCCGTGGTGGTGGGACCATTTCATAAAGCACGCCGTCAGCCTTCACACGAATGCGAAATTCATCCTCAAAAGGCTCGAAATGCAAGTCGCTCGCACGGTCCTTGATCGCCAGCAGAAGTACCATGTTCAACAGTTTCCGCACCGGAGCACTATCGGCGATTGCCTCGACACTCGTCAAATCAATCGGGCCCCCTCCCTGAGCACTGTCGACCGCCGCGCTGAGTTGATCGTCATCTTCCATATCAGCGACAAGCGTCTCAAAGCTCTCGCTGGAGGAAGCGTAATAGCGATCAAGTGCCGTATTCACACTTTGCTCGGTGGCCACGACCGGACGTACTTCGTAACCGAGAAAGGTACGCAGTTCATCAAGAATGGAAATCTTCTGAGGATCGCACATGGCGATGGTAAGCACGCCATCATTGAGCGAAAGCGGAATGATGCGATAGAGCTGTGCCATCGGCTCGGTGATTTGAGCCAACACGTCAGCCTGGAGCGTCAACTCTTCAAGCTTGACCACCTGCAGACCCATCTGCTCGGCCAACGCCTCGGCCAGCTGGACATCGGTGACCAATTCGGCCTCCATGGCCAGAAATCCGATCATTTCGTCCGGACGCTGTTCCTGCTGCTCGATGAGCAGCTTCTCAAGCGCCTGCTCGTCGATAAAGCCAAGATCGACGAATATTTGACCTAGTTGCCGGTGTGCCATGGCGTCTCATTAAAAGGTTGCTGAAGTTTCGGTACCAACGCGTTGAAACCGCTATTCGACAATCTGCTCTTCTTCCTCAAATACACCACGTTCCGCATTGGCAATCCGCTCTGCCAACTCTGCTGCATCATTTGCTTTCCCTAAAATATCCTCTCGAGCAACCACATCGTCCTGCCAGAGCTTGAACAGAGCATCATCTAATAACTGCATCCCGTGTTTAGTTCCGGTCTGGATCGCACTGTTCATCCGGAAGGTTTTGTTTTCACGGATTAAATTCGACACCGCCGGCGTCATCACGCACATCTCATAGGCGGCTACCCGACCTCCGGTTTTTCGCGGCAAAAGGGCCTGTGAAAGAATACCGATAATGGAGGTGGAGAGCTGGGTCCGGATTTGCTCTTGTTGATTGGTCGGAAAGGCATCAATGATTCGATTCACGGTGCCCTGAGCTCCCGTGGTATGGAGCGTACCGAACACCACGTGCCCGGTTTCCGCGGCACTGATCGCTGCCTCGATCGTTTCTAAATCTCGCATTTCACCGACCAGAATCACGTCCGGATCCTGCCGGAGTGCACGCCGGATCGCCTCAGCAAAATTCGGAACATCCACCCCGACTTCACGTTGATTGATGGTTGATTTCTTATGGGTGTGCGTAAACTCGATCGGATCTTCAATGGTAATGATATGATGCGACTCATTTTCGTTGATGTAGTTGATCATGCTTGCCAAGGTCGTACTTTTGCCGGAGCCAGTCGGGCCGGTCACCAAAAAAAGTCCTCGGGGTCGACGGCATAGATTTTCACAAATACGAGGCAGCCCAAGTTTGTCCATGGTTAACAAATCACTGGGAATCAATCGCAGCACCATGGCCACTTGGCCCTGTTGCTTAAACACTGAGACTCGGAATCTCGCTCCCTCACCAAATGAAAAGCCAAAGTCGGCGCTGCCGACCTCTTGCAGCTCATTCTGCCAGCGATCAGGAGTAATACTCTTCATCAGTGCTACGGTGTCTTCGGGCTCGAGAACTTTTGTCTCTACACGTCGCAAGCTACCGTCGAGACGCAGCACCGGTGGTTGCCCGACCGTAATGTGTAGATCGCTTGCCCCCTGCTTGATCACGGCCTGCAATAATTTTTCAATCAGGATCGTCGCCACGTCTTTACTCCTTCACAATCAAGCGTTTCTTTTTTGCCTGTTGTCAACCAACCGTCAACCAACCGTCAGTCCACTGCATCCTCATCCTTTTTGGCTACGCGATACACCTCATCGAGCGTTGTCATTCCCTTACAGACCTTATCGATTCCATCCCAATAAAGTGTCTCTAACCCTTCCTTGATTGCCATTCGGCGAATGTCCTGCGTCGAGGCGTTATCGAAGGCAAGCTGGCGAATCTTCGGAGTCATTTGCATTAATTCATAGATACCGATACGGCCCCGATACCCCGACTGCTGGCAATTGCCACACCCCTTACCTTTCACAAAGGTCGCCTTAGCAGCACGCTCCGGCGAAATCCCAGCCGCCTCCAGCACAGTGCTGCTCGGCTTGAAGGGAGCCTTGCACTTGGTGCAAACCACGCGGACAAGGCGCTGCGCGAGAACTGCCATGATACTGCTCGCAACGAGATAATTTGCCACGCCCATATCGACCAATCGGGTGATCGCACTTGGCGCGTCATTGGTATGCAGCGTGCTGAACACGAGGTGGCCGGTGAGCGACGCCTGAATGCCCATTTCCGCTGTCTCTGTATCACGCATTTCACCGACAAGAATAATGTTCGGAGCCTGCCGCAACACGGCGCGGATAATCCGGGCAAAATCGAGCCCGATATTATGCTTCACTTCAACCTGATTGATTCCGGGAAGATAATATTCCACTGGATCTTCTGCGGTGATGATTTTTCGTCCGGGACTGTTGAGCTCATTGAGTGCCGCGTACAGGGTGGTCGTTTTCCCGGAGCCCGTGGGGCCGGTAACAAGAAAGATGCCATTCGGTCGTTTAATCAGGCTGTAAAACGTTTGAAACGATTTTTCACTTAGGCCTAATTGCTTCACACCGATTTTAATATTGTCTTTGTCAAGCAGCCGCATGACGCAACTTTGGCCATGGTTGGTCGGGAGCATACTGACTCGCATGTCGAGCTCTTTTTCGCCCACCGTGACTTTGATTCTTCCATCTTGTGT
>JAYZMM010000125.1:0-23026 GCA_036153155.1 Planctomycetota bacterium | reverse complement strand
CTGAAGTATCCATGTTAGATCTTGTACAACTCCTTTGTATCTCTAGGTCTTTTTATGATTCTTTCTGGACTGCATCTGTGGGACCGGGACGAGCTAAAGTCGTCCCAGCTGCCAAATCTGTTTCAATCCAACCACGCAAAGTCGATTCACGGATTGAACTCACATGGCCGTCAGCAAAAAGGTAGTTTGCTGCGTCGCCGCCATGTCGATCCGTATCGATTTCCCGGAACCCCATTTCGAATACTTTCCCAAGCATTTTGTAGACCGGCGAATAGAACTGTGAGCAATGGATATGATCGGATCCATGGTCATCATCCCGCTCTGGATCTGCCTCAAACAAAACGATCAGACGGGAACTGTCACGAATTTTTCGCAAGCTGCCTGAATAGCCCGGAACTTCCGGATCAGCGACGAAATTATTTATTCCATAACTCGATCCATCCGCATCCCCGGTCATCCATTCGTCACCTCGAGGGTCATCGGGACAAACCCTCACTGCATCCACATCCTCGAGGTACGGCCCGAGCGTAACAATCCAGCTTTCATCCGCATGACTATGCTCGGTCCAGGGGAACCGTCCGCCGTGGCCCTCAGCGTAGGTGTGCAGTGAAAGCCCGATCTGCCTCATATTGCTTTTGCAGACTGCAGCCCGTGCGCTATCCCGCGTCGACGACAATGCGGGAAGCAACAACGCAATCAGGATCCCGATCACGGCAATCACGACCAGCAATTCAATCAATGTAAAGCCAAGCTTTTTCAACAAACTGTTTGTCCTGCAATGCACCCGATCCATTCGACGACGTGAAAGTGACACGGCGACATGCACTATTTGCTCACAATACGTCGGGAAGGTCCCGGAAAGAAACCGAGGTGAATCCGCACTTTGCACAGCGCACAGCACAAAACAAATCGCGCATAGCGCACAGTGCAACAGACCACTCAACCGATTAGCGGATCACCCGGATTGCGGAGGGGGTGTCGCAGGCGGCAGAGAAAAGCAGGAGATAAGACCGCATGGGCTGTAGCATGATTTTTCCACGTCCCTACGCGGCGAATGACTGGCAGCAACAGGCGGAAGTGAGGGAATCAATCCCGGGAATCCATCCGATTGTCCGCCACAACCAAGCGCTGCAATAAGCCTTATTGATTGAGGACTGGAAGATTCTCCCGTGTTGACTTGTGATCGAGATGAACCCTTTGTTGATTGATCGCAGCACACGCGATGGCCGACCACACTCTTTTTTTGTGGTGGTAGTTCCGTATGTGGTGGTAGCCCCGTAGTGTAACAACCTCCCCCTGCCTCGCTTAACGTGCAGCACGACTGTTCCGTTCCAATTCGCCTCAAAGCATGATCGGGAACCGGTACACCATTCGCTTTGGCCCATAAGATCTTCTCTTCAAGCGAACTACAGCAACACGACTTCCAGCACTGCGTTGCGCTGGAACAACCGCAGGAAGAGCTCTCACAAGGAAACCGTGTCAATTGGCCAGACACCTCTCTTGCGACCGGCAGCGGCAATCCGGAAACGACCATCGCATAAAGAACAACCAGGATAATTCCAGTTTGCTTCATTACATGGTCCCTGCTCGTCTGCTTATACCCACGAATCCGCATCCACACCGGTTTTTTGGTTTTCCGATTATTTTTGCATCCGATCGGCAAAACATCCGCCACAACAACTCGACCGGAGCGTTCAACATCGAACATTAAACCCCGAAATAGCTATGTCCAGAAGTGGGCAAAGAAACCGTATTTTTTTTAATTCGATCCATCTACGTTTCCGTCGAAAAAGACGTATCGACGCGGGGAATAAAAAGAGTCGTTTTCCCAGGCGATTTGGACGTATCGGAGTAGATTGATCTCAAATCCCGGTGTTGGTACACGCATCCGAAATGTCTATTATGGTGGCGAGCTTGCTCATCTGCGATCGAACGCGGATAAAATACTCAAGGAGGAACGTCTGTGGACAGTGGTCATCTACAATCCACGTACAACAAACTGCAACTGCTACGGCGGATGCTTGTGTCTCGTGAGGGCGACCGTCGCGAGGGGGTGTTGTTGCGTCAAAGTAAGGGGTGGTTCCACGTCGGGGCCATGGGGCACGAAGCGCTAGCGGTGCTCTCCGAACTACTTCGAAAGGATGACTATCTCTTTGGCTATTACCGTGAACGGCCACTTGTGCTTGCTCGGGGCGTCACCAACAAGGAACTGGCACTCGCTTATTTTGCGAAACGAAGCAGCAGTAGCGGTGGTCGCCAGATGCCCGGGCACCATTCCGATCGAAGCCTCAACATCTGGAGCGTTCCGACGCCCACCGGCTCGGTTGTGCTGCCGGCATGCGGTGCTGCATGGGCCATGCAGCTACAAAAAAAACAGACTATTTCTGTTGCAATGATCGGCGATGCGGCGACGCGGGAGGGAGAATTCTTTGAAGCCCTTTGCCTGGCCGCCCAAATGCAGCTTCCCGTTGTATTCATGGTACAGGACAACCGCTACGGAATCAGCACGTGTACAGAAACCATGAACCCCTTCCGAATGCAGATGGTCGGCGAGGGAATAGAGGTGGTACACCTTGATGCCCGGCATCCCGATCGAGTTCTTGACGCCGCCGCACCCGCATTTGATCGAGCACGACGTGGCGACGGCCCTTCTGTGCTGATGTGTGACCTGGATCGATTATGCGATCACACGTCCAGCGATGACCAACGGGTATATCGCAGCGTCGAAGAGATCACTGCCATGCACGAGCGAGATCCGATCGATGTGATTGCCCATGAGTTAATCGATTCCGGCGAACTCACTGAGGCGGGATGGGAACAACTTAAGGCAGAGGTTGTTGAAGAAGTTGACCGCGATTACCAGGAAGCTCAGCAGGCACCGGATCCCCGCGCGGAAGAGTTGACTGATCATCTTCTTGGTCCGGTCGCGGACCCCGGACCTGTTCCGCTCGAGGGCGGTAGGGACTGGAGAATTGTGGATGCGGTCAATGCGATTTTCAAGCATCAACTCGACCATGATGAAAGAACGATCTTTTTCGGCCAGGACATTGAGGATCCCAAAGGCGGCGTGTTCGGTCTTACCAAGGGTCTTTCCACCGCGCATCCCGACCGAGTCGTGAATTCCCCCCTGGCAGAGGCTACGATCGTCGGGGCCGCCTGTGGAATGGCAAGCTATGGCATGCGGCCAGTATTCGAAATTCAGTTTGTCGATTTCATCGGTCCGGCCTGGAATCAAATTAGCCAGAATGTTGCAACGCTCCGCTGGAGAACTGTATCTGATTGGAAATGTCCCGCGGTATTTTACATGCCCTATGGTGCCTATCTTCCTGGCGGGTCAATCTGGCATAGCCAGGCAAATGAAGCGCTCTTTGCGCACACGCCCGGACTCCGGGTCGTGCTTCCCAGCACCCCCGAGGACGCGGCTGCGTTGATGTGGACTGCCCTGCACGCGGATGATCCAACGATTTTCCTGATTCCCAAGCATCGATTTCGCAAACCGTTTCCCGTTGCCTCTGGGACCGTGCCATCTGTTCCGTTTGGTAAAGCTGCCGTTCGTCGCACCGGAAAAGATGCCACGATTGTTACCTGGGGCAACTGCATCGAACAAGCCATGGAGGCCGCTGAACAATTGACCGGCGAAGTGTCGGTTGAGGTGATCGACCTCCGCAGCCTCGTGCCCTGGGATCGTGAACGAGTGGCCGAATCACTGGAGAAGACCGGCAGGCTGATCGTTGTGCAAGAAGACAACGAAACCTGCAGCTTCGGCCAAAAAATCATTTCCGATATGGTGAGTGCTCCGGACTCCTGGGATACATTTATGAGCCCGCCCCAATTGGTCTCTCGAGGCGATGTGCATATCGGGTTTAACCCAATCTACGAATATGCGGCCCTGCCTTCCACAGAGCAGGTTGTCGCGGCGGTTCGCCTGACGATGGACGATTAGTGCACGTTCGTCTTGCCTCGCGCACCGACTGGTCGATATAGTATGTCCGATACGATCACCCCGCACCTGGATTCGCCATGCCCACCGTTGCCATACGCATTCCCCAACTCGGAGAGGGACTTCAGGAGTCACTCGTTATTGAACTCTTCAAGGCAACAGGGGACCGAGTCAAACGGGATGAACCACTCTATGCAATGGAAACCGACAAGGGAACGATGGATATCGAATCCCCCTACGACGGTGTATTGACCGAATGGTTAGTCGAAGAAGGCACAGTCCATAAAATCGGTGCAGCGATCGCCCACATGGAGGTCGCCGAGGGAGTGGAGGAAATGGCGGCCGGACATGGCCCGCCTAGTGCAGAAGCGCCTGCGGCGACTGCGCCGAAGATTGCACCGCAAGAATCATTGGCAACCCAATCCCCTCAGCCGCCTCAGCCGCCCGCACCTGCCCCAGCCACGACACCGAATAACCGAGCAATTCCACCTCGAACACGTCGTTACCTCCGGGAAAAAGGGCTCGCGGAAGTGGCCGATCAAATTCCCGCGAAAGGGAAAAAACTCACACCGGAAGATGTCGACGCCTATCTCGCAGCCGGCGGGGCAACCACATCGCAGTCAACCGCCAAGGGAACCGCACCGGCGGATGACCTAGGACCGTTCGCTGATGCCCCACTCTCCAAGACTCAGCAACGCCTGAATTATCGAATGGTCCGCGGCGTACAACTCTGCGTCCCCGTAGCAGCCTCACTGGATGTCGACTTTACGGCAATCGAAACAGCGAGAAAGGAACTCAAAGCTGTTCATGGAGACGATGCCCCGAGTGGCCTCGTCATGGTGCTTTGGTGTATTACTCGGGCGATTGAA
Organism: Planctomycetota bacterium; assembly: GCA_036153155.1. GTDB lineage: Bacteria > Planctomycetota > Planctomycetia > Pirellulales > UBA7805 > UBA7805. The sequence continues at coordinate 18,217 of JAYZMM010000125.1, read as the reverse complement.
AAACACCCGGCATTCCGAAGCACGCTTGTTGACGAAGGACGCGTCCGCCGAACGTTTGAGCATGTTAACCTAGGAATTGCCGTCGCGCTGCCGGACGATGTGCTGCTAACGGCCGTTGTCGGAGATGCCGACACGCTCTCCTGGGACGAATTTCCGGCGGCTGTCGCCCGTCAGGTTGCCGCTGCACGCGATGGAGAGGATCAGGCAAATGCAGCAACGACCGTAAGTGTCTCCAATATCGGCTCATTGGGGCTCCGAGCCGGGGTAGCCGCCGTAGTGCCTCCCGCAATGGGTACAATCACGCTGGGCAGAATTTTTCAGCGGGCCGTTCCAGACGGAGACGCTTATCGTTTTACTCCGACTGCAACCTTTACGCTCACTTTCGATCATCGCGTGGCCAACGGCGCGGGAGCAGCGAGTTTTCTGCAGGAACTCGACCAGCAAATCCGTGAATTCCGCATACCACGATAATTCTCGGGGCAGGATCGTTGCATGCGGATCGCGATCTCCGGTTCTCACTCACTTGGCAAATCCACGCTTGTACGTGACTGGATCACTGCCAATCCGACATTCACACACGAAGAAGAACCGTATCGCGCGTTGCGCGAATGGTATCCAATCGAATTCCGCCAGAAGTCCACGAGGCTCCACAACGGAATCCAACTTTACTACAACGTGAGTCGCTTAATGCATTATACGGATGCATCACAAAACGTGATCTTCGACCGGGCCCCGGTCGACTACATCGCCTATTCACAATATACCGCCAATCATGGTACGACCGATATCGATGATCGGTTTGTCGAGTCGTTGGTCCCGATCGTTCGCAATGCGCTCGAGCGGATCGATATCCTTGCATTTCTGCCAATCACTGATCAGTGGCAGGTGTCGATCGAGGATGATGGAATTCGTCCCGTGGATCATGAATACCGAACCGAAGTCGATCAACTATTCAAACAGCTTTATAGGGAAAACCGCTTCGATATCATGCCTCGCAACAACCCTCCCACGCTGATTGAACTTTGGGGGTCACCCGAAAAAAGAATTGAAAACTTAGCGCAAGTTGTTTCCAATACGCGGGTGCCATAAGCAGCCCTCCCACAAACTGGGACGGTCCATGAGTGGATCATCGATATTTAAACGCATACTCAAGGATTCACGTTCAAAAAATCCGGCCACGACGATTCGACTGAAACCCGAGAAAAATCATTAGGCTTACCAGGCTGAGGATCGCACTGCCCGGCTCAGGCACCGACATTCCCTGAAAGGCCACCACAACGCTGGTCGATAAATAGTTCACGCTCCAGGCGCTACCACCTAGACCAACCACTTCATCAAAGGTGCCAGTGACCCCACCGTCTGCCTCAAGAATAGTGAACGTATCGTCAATTTCAGGAACAAATCCGTCTCGCAATTCCAACTGCAGTACACCCGACAGAGAAGCAGAACCGGAGATATCCAGGAAATCATACTCAGTGCCCTGGGCTGGTCCACCTGCGGTAATATGAATCGTACCGCTGGCCATCTGCACATAATTGCTGCTAATGGAAAGACCGTTTGGCTCGACTGTCCCGGCCGAATTAGTCAAATCACCGCTGATGATACCATCACCGCGCATCACACTTCCCGTGAGCAAATTCAGTCCACCCGTCCCAAGGCCAAACGTACCGAGAGTGGATCCGGAACCGACTTCGATGGAGCCGTAATTGGTCACATTTTCATACAGCGACAACTGCCCCCCCCCAGAAACTTCCAGCGTTCCTAAATTCGTAAAGTTTTCCGGGTCAATGATAATGCTACCGCCTGCATCATTGGCATGAATCAGACCCTCGTTGATCACCGTATTGCCACCATCATAGCCTCGAATCCGACCGCGGCCCTCAACGACCATCCTTTCGTCAAGCGTAAGCGTACCCCCGCCGAGCACACGGAGCGTGGAACTTGAACTACCTAGCTGCACCAGACCATTCTGCCCGGCATCGGCCCCGAGCGTCTGGGTGCCTCCGTCAAATTCGAGGATCGAACTGGAACCACTCAGATCCGCCGTCCCATTAAGCGTCAGCGAGTTGTAAACCCGCAACCGATCGCTTCCACCGGTCAGATGCGCCGTGCCGTTAAGTGTCACGCCGTCAACCGACTCATACGCCCCGGAAGTCACGTGCAAGTCGACGTTCACGGTGCCGCCGATAATCGTGCCCGCAACCGAAGAACTGGATGAATGAAGATGAATATCACCGACCGCATCAAGCACCTCACCCGTGTTATCCAAGTTGCCCCATAACCGGACCTCAGTCGAACTGCCCCGAGTAAAGGTCGACTGATTGATGTTAGCCGTTGTAAAATCGTCATACAGATTAAGCGTTCCTTCGCTCAAATCGATCGTGCCCTGGTTGTCCCAGTTTCCGTTGAGCGAAAGGGCAGAACCGTTACTGATCCGCAGCGTGCCGGTGTTGGTAAAATTCTCCGGATCAATCAGAATGTAACCGGAAGATTCATTCGCGTGAATCAAACCATCACTGTTGATCGTGTTGCCGCTGCCGTATCCGCGGAGCATCCCACGACCCTCTACCGTTACTGTGTCCTCAAGGGTCAACTGCGCGCCGTTGAGCACCCGCACCGTCGAGGATGTGGTGCCGATATCGATGGTCGTGCTCTGCCCGGCATCGGCCCCGAGCGTCTGGGTGCCTCCGTCAAATTCGAGGATCGAACTGGAACCACTCAGGTCCGCCGTCCCATTGAGCGTCAGCGAGTTGTAAATCGCAACTCGGTCGCTTCCACCGGTCAGATTGATTGCACCGTTAAGTGTCACACCCTGCAATGCGTTGCTTCCGCTACTGTTGGCCTCGATACTGCTCGAGGTGGTGATTACGCCTCCGATTAACATTCCACCGGAGAGGCTTAACGGGGCTGAAAGGTTTGCCGTTTCGAGAATTTCCAACGATCCACCGCTGAATACAAGCGATTCGCTGCTGGTAAGACTTTTAATCTGGGTTGTGCCGCTCGAGGCGCTGTACGTGATTATCGGATCGGCTCCTGCGCGATCAATCGTCACAACGTGATCGACACCCCCCGGCACGAATCCCTGATCCCAATTGGAGGCGTCATGCCATGTTCCGCTAACATCATTCGAGAATTCAAAGAGAACATCCGCCGGGCTGTGTCGCGCAGCGAGCAAGAGAATTGCCAGCGTTAGCAGTCCCCAAACTTTCCGAATACCCGGCATTAGCACATACCCCGAAAGCGACAACGCACCTTAAGAATTGAACGCTCATTTTAGCCGGAAAATACACCTGCTGCGAGTATTTTAAAGGGATTTCGGCCCTACGAATCTTTCCGCGACGGTGAATCATCCGGTGTTTTCGTATTTTTGGCTCCATCGACTTCTCGCAGCAGTTCCTCGACAGCCTTGGCCAATTGCTTGTCCTCACCACGGGCTACCGATTCGGCATCATTGATCACCAGCACATCCGGGTCGAGTTGCCAGTTTTCCAGGTACCGCCCGTCCAGATCCGTGATTCCCACCTGAGGAATCCCAAATATGACTTTCGGTTCAATTTGCGATTCCCACCAGACTGCCGTAGAAGTTCCGGGCACCGGTGCACCGATCAATTTCCCAATACCTTTACGCTTGAATGCCCATGGGAAGAAGTGGGCGTCACTGTAATTACTCTCACTCTGAAGCACGGCAACCGGGCGAGTCCATTTATCGACTGGCTCTCCGCCTAAATCACCCCGTTCATGACCCCGGGGAACGAAATAGCAATATAACTCGCCATCGAGAAACGTTGCGAGGTCTTCGTGTAACCACCCACCGCCATTAAACCGGGTATCAACAATCAGTGCTTCTTTATCATAGTTGCGACCGAGGACTTCGGAATAAACGTGTCGGAAACTCGATTCATCCATTCCCCGCACATGTACGTAACCGACCCTTCCGTTTGAAAGTTCCTCGGCCTTTTTTCGGCGACTTTCGATCCAGCGCTGATACATCAGGTTACCTTCTGCATAGGCTGTCGTCGGGCGGATAAATTCTTCCCATTCCTCATCTGCCTCCGGGTCATGCAGTGTGAGGCGAACTAATTTTCCGCTTTTGTGGTTCAAGAGTTGCCAGTGATTCGTATCAGCTTTGATTCGTTCCCCATCAATATGAGTGATTAGATGTCCCGGTTCGATCTTAATTTCTGCCTTATCGCTGGGTCCACGGGGAATGACCTCCACCACCTTCAAGCCGTCGCCAGCGTGTGATTCGTCAAACAGTAGCCCGAGGACCCCGGTCGAATCACCACCAAGTCGTGGGTAGAACCGCGCCCCCGTATGACTCGCATTCAGCTCACCGAGCATTTCGCTTAATAATTCCGTAAAGTCATAATTATTATTAATTGAGGGGAGAAATTCCTCGTAATTGTCGCCGACCGCATCCCAATCCACACCATGCATCTGAGGGTCATAGAACTTCTGAGCTGTCTGTCGGTGAACGTGATCGAAGATATACTGGCGTTCAGCAGGCCCATCAATATTTAGCTCCGCAGAGAATTTGACTGGTTTTGCGGTCGCCTTACCGCCCGAGATTGCTGCAGCGAGATTCAGCTTCGATACACCCTTCCCTTGGCGAATGAACGCACTTTTTCCATCCTTCGTGAATTGAAGATGCCCAGGGCCACTCAGGTTCATCGCCTTCGTAGTCGAGCGATCACGGAGTTTTGTAACCCACAGACCCCATTTCCCCTCGAATTTCGCGGTGAAAATCAAAACTTCGCCGTCTGGCGAGACATCGAAACTACCGATCGGAGCCGACATCAAGGTCATACGTTTCAGCCGTTGGTCACGATCCTCCAAATCAAAATCTATCGGTTCAACCTTTTTCTTGTCTTTCTTATCTTTCTTGTCATTTTCCGATTTCTTAGCTGTTGAATCCGACTTTTCGCTGTCTTTTTCCTTGTCTTTTTCTTTCTCGTCTTTCAATCGCAGTGCACCAGATAACACCGAGGATAAATTTGCCTCATCGTCTGCATGAATGATTGCCACCCTCCCGCCGGACGTTCCTTCCTTTTCGGGCGTTTTGGTCGGCTGCTCTTTCTTTTCTTTCTCCGACTTTTCTTTTTCCTCGCGCTCTTTCTTCTTTTTGGCTCGCTTTTTCTTCAGTGCGAGCTCGGCCTTGCTCAGATGCGCTTCATCAAACGCCTCCTGATTCAGATAAAGCCCAAATACATCCGCTTCACTTCCATCGCTTCCATGCCCACGTTGCCCGTAACGATTGGTCGCATAAAGCAGCAATTTACCATTGGAACTGAATTTGGGCTGATATTCCGAATAACCGCTTTGCGTCACGTTAATCACCTCGCCATCGGCGAGTTTCACTGCTGCAATTTCCGGGGTCCACAACCGATGGCCGTGGTAGGTTGCAGTCAACCAGCGACTATCCGGTGACCAGGCGTACTCGATATCGCCATCCGCATACGAATGATTTTTGCGACGCGGGATCACACTGCTTGATTTTTTTGTTTCCAGATCCATCACCATAATCTCATCGCGATTCCGTAAATATGCGAGATGTTTGCCATCGGGCGAGACAACCGGCTGAAAAGTCTCATCCTCGGTCACCAGAAGCGGCTCTTCCGTAACAATCACAGCATCCGCATACGAATCGTCGTCATCGCGCGCAATCGAACTCTTGTAAAGATTCCATGACCCGCCCCGCTCGCTGTCGTAGTACAGTGTGCGACCATCAGCCCCCCAACTAACAACGCGTTCCTGCTCAGGCGTATTTGTTATCCGTTTCGTCGTGCCAAATTCAACATTGGTGACAAAAACCTCACCGCGAACAATCAGTGCGACCTCTTTTTCATCCGGTGACACTGCAAAATTTGACACACCACTGCTGCGAACCTCACGGCGGGAGTCATTATTTCGATCACCTATCGGTGCCTGAATCTCAATTTCTTCCGCTTCTTGACCTTTGGGCTTGATCCAAATTCCCCCATTAAATCCATACGCAAGCGTTCCGTCGTCAGCGACACTTAGGAATCGAACCGGATGGTCACGATGTGTGGTAAGCCGCCTGCGAGTGGATGGATCTTCTGGATCCATCTCCCAAACATTGAAATTGTCGACATCCTCCTCAGACAAATAGTAGATCCACTTACCGTCGGCGGACCAAACCGGATTACGGTCTTCCCCTTCAAACGGGGTGAGACGCGTCTGTTTGCCGGTCTTGGCGTCGCGAATCACAATATCTCGCGTCACACTCGAAGTATGGTGTTTCCTCCAACGATCCTCGATTCCCTTGTAATCATGAAATACCAGTTTGCTCTGGTCGGGATTGAAATTGGCATACTCCGCCTGGGTCGTCATTTCCTGGCGGGGCCGACCTCCCGCTTCAGGAATGGAATAGAGTTCCGCCATTCTAAGGGTTCCGATCGCAGCATCGGCCGAATCAAGTCGACGACTGGCAAAAAGAATCCGCTCACCATCCGGAGTGTACGAAAACGGGATGTCTTGAGCAGAATGATAAGTAACTCGCCGTGAGGGTCCCCCATCAATCGGCACAACGAAAATGTCATAGTTTCCGTTCCGATCACCCGCATAAGCGATCTCTTTTCCATCCGGAGACCAGACTGGTGACCGTTCATGTCCGGCATGACTCGTAAGCAATCGAGCACGGCCCCCGTCGCGGTCGACCAGCCAAATATCGCCCCGGTAGCTGAATGCAATCGTCTTTCCATCCGGTGAAATCGCCGGATAACGCATCCATTGCTTTTCGCCGGCTGACGCATTTGCTGAATCACTGGCAGCTCTGGAATCGATCTCGCTACAAAGAACGATTCCACCAAGGATCAGGCCGGTAATAAAACAACGGGACAAGCAATGAAACAACATAGAAAGCAACCTCGATTGATGAACTCGATTAATAAACAGGGATCGGATTGTGCCGCTCGATGACTTGGCGACACCAGGCAAACGCAATGAAATTTTGGCATGCGAATCGGCGATTTCGGGGGATCGCAAAAAGCCGAAAAACCACCTTCGATCTTTCTCCATTATAGCACCGGAAATAATTTGTGTTTGAACGCTTTGGGTCAGCCAGGTGTGGCAATTTGACTCACTTTTTTCACTGTATTTCCCGTGTTTATTGCCGATCCAAGATTTTTGAAAATTTTCAAAACTCCCCGGAAACTGCCCCCGTATCTGCAGGTAGAGATTGCCACCTCCCACCCCAATAAAGAGGCCCCGGCAAACAAGATTCTGAAAGAAAATCACTTCCGGAATCAGCGTCCTTACCCCAAGGACAAAAGCGACAAAAAAACGGCGTGAACAGTTTTGTACAGAAAAAGGTGCAAGCATGCGTCGAGCGAACCCAGATAAGATTCGACCGAATCCGACAATGGCCTCCCTCAAGTGCCTGCTCCACCTTGTTTATTTAAACCAATATCAAACAGCAGCAGATACTGCGGTACCTAACGGTAGAGAGGAGAGGAGATCATGAAACGTTTTCAAGACATCGTCCGAGAATTACTGAAGGACAAATCAAATAAATCACCCTACAAACGAGGGGCGAATCTCAACATTGAATCGCTTGAGAATCGATCGTTACTCGCTGCCCATCCGCTGGCCGACGCCCCTGATGTGAATTTCAACGTGGCAGAGCAATGGGAAAGCGGTCATACCGCAGATCTGACAATCACCAACGATGAAAATACCGCATTTTCGAACTGGCAACTCGAGTTCGATTATGACGGAGCAGTCAGCTCGTTCTGGAACGCCAATGTAGCCTCCGACGGCAACGGACATTACACAGTCACACCACCCACCTGGGATAGCACGCTGGATCCAGGCGAATCATTGGGCGTCGGTATCGTTGCCGATGGCCAGCCGGGTGACCTTCGCAACGTCACATTTAACGGCGTCGCCGAAGAGGGAGGAGAATCCCAATCTCCCGAAGCTGCACCGCAGGATCCGGTGAGCGTGCCGAACGACAATGGATCGGTGGATCCCAGCAACCCAGCTGATCCCGCAGCACCTGTCGCCGGCAGTCCAAGTACCCCGTCCCTGAGCGTCCTGACCAACTGGGAAACCGGTGGATACGATGTTTCAGTCAACCTCTGGAGTGGTGACCCGGCTGAGAGCTGGAAGGTTTATGAAAACGGCGAGCTGATCCACGAAGCTGAATTCGAATCGACCGACGCCACGCCTCAATCGGCAAAGGTGAACATTAGCGATAACACCTACGGGGTCTACACCTATCAGGTCGAGGTCTCAAACGCCGCGGGAACAACCGCCAGCACGCGGGTCACCCATGTGGTAGGCGGTGCAAGCCAAATTGAGATCCTGAGTGAGGATGCCCAGTCGCAGGCCCTGCAATTAACGGTTCAACAGGGCAGCAACGACTACGATCTCTCCATTGGTGAATCGGAAACCGCTTCGTTCAGCGTAGCGACCAATAACAGTCGCGTCGTATCTGTTGAAATGATTGACGCCGACACGCTACGGGTAACCGGACTGGAGGCTGGCCGCGCATCGGTCAAAATCACCGATGCCGATACCGGCGAAACACGATACCTCGGTTTCCGCGTACGCACCGCCGACGGAGAACTGCCTGGTCTGCCAGACTACCTCACCATCGGTTCCGTGAGCGAAGACTCTGCCGGTGACCTGGCGTTCTGGCAGGATTTCGACGGCACCGACCCGGCGACCAACAAATTCGTCGACTCGCGTTACATCTACCTCAACGGAGGACCGGTCAACGGCTGGAGAACCTGGGGTGATCGCGTCGGTAGTTATGTACGGGAAAGCCTCAAATTGGGCATGATTCCGCAATTTGTTTATTACAACATTCCCGATGGTGGTGAAAGCTTCACCACCAATAACGAGCATTTGGCAAGCACAGAATACATGGAGGGCTATTTCAACGACCTGAAATTCGCACTCGATACAATTGCCAGCGAAGCTGGCGACGAATTGGTGCAATTCATCATGGAGCCCGATTTCATCGGCTACCTGATGCAGAATGCAAATGCTCCCGCAAGTGCGTTGCCGGCGATGACCAGCGCCGCCTACAGCAGCGGTGTCCTGCAAGAGGGTGTGGATCCTCAGTTCGACAACACCGTAACGGGACTAATCAATGCGATCAACTACACCATCAGCAGTCACCAGGCGAACGTCGAATTCGGTTGGCAATTCAATCTCTGGGCATCTCCCGGAATTGAAACTCCGATCGGTTCGCAGGGCATTTGCCATCTGACCGACACGATGGGCATTGAGGCCGGACGGGCTGCAATCGCTCGCGAAGCGGAATTGATTGCCGAGTACTACATGGATGCAGGAGTCCTGAGTTATGGAGCCGAATTCATCTCTATTGATAAATATGGCCTGGATGCTGGCGCCCAGAATGGGGCAGCGGAAGATCCCGCCGCGAGTACCTGGTTCTGGAATGCCGACCATTGGAACAACTACTTGCTGGTCGTAGAAACTCTCTCCGAAACCACAGGCAAGGAGATGATTCTCTGGCAGATTCCAGTCGGTCACATCAACGACAGTCTGGCAACGAATCCATACGACGAAAGCGGTACGTTCGAGGAACTCGACAACACCACGCGTCAGTATGAAGACTCAGCACCGACTTTCTTCCTGGGCGACACGTTCACCGCCACCGGCGATCGCTATGATCACTTCGCCGCCAACGAAAGTGGTGATGCCAAAATCACCAGTGATGGAAACACCATCACCTGGGAATCCCATATGGAGGAAGCCCGCGCGGCGGGTGTCAGGCAAATCCTCTTCGGTGCGGGAGTCGGTATCAGCACCGACAGCATCGGCACCGAGCCAACGGATGATTACTGGTGGATTTCTAAAGTCCAACAGTATTACCAGGATCCGGTAGAGATGGAGGGAACCATCGTGACCCCTCCGACCGAGGTGATTGATGCACCGGCCGACCCGATTTCCCCACCGGCTGAAATCATCACTCCTCCGGTCGAAAACATCGATCCGCCTGCATCGCCGGTCACACCCCCAGCGGAAAATATTGATCCGCCTGCTGAAGCACCGATTGCAACGGCTACCATTATTGAGAACGGCGATATCGGATTCTCGCAAACCGGATTCAGCTATCTGAGCAATGCTCAGGTTACTGATGCGGTCGCGGGCGATGTCTTTATGCTCCGTGGGGGTACGGGAGTCGCTACGTGGAAATTCGACAACCTCTCGCCGGGTGAATACCAGATCGCAACGACTTGGTCCGGAAGATACGACAATAAGTACAACGCCACCGACGCCCCTTACACGGTCCGCGACGGGGCGGGCACTGTGCTGGCCGACATCGTTGTCGACCAAACCGCAACCCCGTCCGACTTTGAGGATGCCAGTGTGAGCTGGACGGTCCTGGCGACGGTCACCGCCAACGACGGAACGATTACCGTATCCCTTGCTGAAGGTTCCAATGCGAATCGTTACGTGGTGGCCGATGCCGTAAGATTGGTGAAAGTGAGCACCGACTCAGTGGTGGAGGACAGCCCGGCAATACCGGTCGCCCCACCGGAGGAAAATATCGATGCTCCGGCTGAGAATGTAACTCCTCCTGTCGAAACGATTGATCCTCCGGCAGATCCGGTCGTGCCGCCAGCTGAGGAAACCACTCCACCGGTGGTCGAAGAGGTAACGCCTCCGTCCGAAACGGTGGATCCTCCGGCTGATCCAGTCGTACCTCCGGCCGGCGAGATAACTCCCCCAGTCGAAGAGATCGACACGGAAACACCTCCCGCCGAACCGGTAACCCCTCCAGCTGAAAACATCGATCCTCCGGCCGAGATCGTGTCTCCCCCAGCCGAAAACGTTGACACCCCGGCAGAGGAGACGGCACCTCCGGCCACCAACGACGATCCAGAGGCTGACCCAATCTCGCAACCGGTCGTTGCTGCCTACTACCCTGAGTGGGGTATCTATGGCCGCGACTACCAAATCGCAGATGTTCCGGCCGAAGACTTGACCCACTTCATCTATGCCTTCGCCAACCTAACTGCGAGTGGCGAGATGGTACTCTTCGATAGCTATGCGGCGACCGAAAAACGTTTTTCGGCTGAAGAATCTGTCAGTGGCGAAGCAGATCTGTGGTCCTATCCTGCAGATGATCCTCGCTCCCAGCAGACCGTGTGGGGAAATTTTAACCAGCTCTCCCAGCTGAAAGAAAAATATCCCCACCTCCGCACGAGCATTGCCCTCGGAGGATGGACACTTTCCGGAAACTTCAGCTCGGTGTGTTCAACCGCTGCCGGGCGTGAAACCCTGGCCCAATCGATCTATGACTTCCTTGACACCTATACCGTGTTTGATGGAATCGACTTCGACTGGGAATATCCAGGTGGAGGCGGGCTGAGCAGCAATGGCGTGAGCGATCAGGACGGTGAAAACTACGCCCTGCTTCTCGGCCTGGTCCGTGACAAGATGGATCAGCTCGGCGCCGAAAACGGACGCTATTATGAAATCACTGTCGCTTCACCGGCAGGTTACGACAAGATTGCGAATTTCAATCTGGAAGGTTTGAAAGAGCATGTCGATTTCTTCAATGTCATGACCTACGACTTCCATGGCACGTGGGAAAACACCACGGGTCACCAAGCAGCCCTGATGGGCGATGCAAACGGTTATGACATCGCAACCGCGATCGACATCTACCTCAATGCCGGTGTCGAGCGTGAGCAAATTGTCCTGGGTGCTCCCGCCTACACCCGAGCCTGGAGTGGAGTCGCCGACGGTGGTGACAATGGCTACAACGAGGCGACCAGTGGCGCAGCTCCCGGATCGTTTGAGAAGGGAACCTACGACTACAAGGATCTCGCCGGCCAATATCTTTCCGGTACCGGTGATTGGGAATTGAACTGGGACGACGATGCCCAAGCAGCTTACATGTACAGTGAAAGCCAAGGCATATTCAGTTCTTTCGAAACTCCCGGTTCCATCTCGCTCAAGAGCGAGTGGGCACAGGACCTAGGTTTAGGTGGAATGATGTTCTGGGATGCATCCAACGATGCGGCCGGCCAGGAGAGCCTGATCGGCGCGGCAGCAGACAGTTGGCTCGCCGGAAAATCATTTGACGAAATCACGTCGGCATCCGACCTAGTGTTCGAAAACATCTACGGTGGAAATGGTTTGTTCGATGCGATCGTGGAGGCGGAGACCACCCCGTCCTTACCACAGGCACCGGTGAATAATGGAAACGACAACAATGGTTCAGCTGGAACAGAACTACCGGCAACGCCAGCACCTGTCGAACCCGTTGCTCCTCCGGCCGAAACGATTGAGCAACCAGTGAGTGATCCTGTTCCCGCACCGGTTACGCCAATTGAAACCCCACTGGAAAACCAACTGGGATCAGCAACCGTAAGCTACAGTGTGGCGAGCAGCTGGGACTCCGGATTAACGGCCAACATGGCCATCCAGAATACGGGCGATGAAGCGATCACTGAATGGACCTTAGAGTTCACATACAGCGGCGACATCCAAAGTATCTGGGATGCGGAAATCGTCTCACGCGACGGTGACCGCTACGTGATCACCGGCTTAAGTTGGAATAGTAATATCGCAGCCGGTGCTCAACTCTCGTTCGGCTTCACCGCCACCGGGAGTGCCGAAGACGGACCCCGCGACGTGCTGTTCAATGGAAAGAGTATCACCGTCTAAGGAAACGTCTAAGGAAAATTATGTGTGAGAGATTTCACAAAATGGTCGTTCCGCTGCGGCCCCGAATTCCAACGGAATTCGGGCCGCAGAAAACGGCCAAAACATGCATAAACCCCTTCGAAATAAAGTTTTTATGAATGCGAAAAATCCGCACCAGAAAAGGTGTTCACAAATTTTTTGCAGGCTTTAAATGATCTTTGTCGCCACTGGCGGAGAGAGGCAAGACCATGACAACGAACCACCTGGAACAACATCAGATGAAGAACCACGCAGGCTTGGTATCGATGGATGGTTGTGCTCGCGAAACGCTAGTAAGAGGCCAGCACCTGGCGACAGCCGAAGGGCATATTCGGAACAGAGAAGGAAGCAGCTATGAGTATTTGGCACCAAATCAAACAATTCTTGGCTCGAGGGATTTTTAAGAAAACTCAAAACTTTAAGAACAGCTCACTTCAACTTGAGTCACTCGAAGCACGCTCGCTACTTGCGAGTCATCCGCTTGTCGACGCACCAGATGTCGATTACGTGGTTACGGATCAATGGAGCACCGGTCATACCGCAGATGTGACCATTACCAATGATGAAGGTTCATCGTTTACCAATTGGACGCTCGAGTTTGAAACCAGTGGTGAAATCGGTAACCTCTGGAATGCAGAAGTAACCAGCCTCGGTAACGGTCGTTATGCGATCACTCCACCAAGCTGGGACAACACCCTCGATGCGGGCGAATCCGTTTCATTCGGATTCACGGCTACCGGGCCATCGGGAATTAGTAACGTTTCTTTCAGCGCGAATGGCCAATCGACGCCGTTGCCCTTACCACCAGGAGATGATCCCGTTTCACCACCGGCAGATGATCCAGTAGCGCCTCCGGTTGAAACCGATCCGGCAGCGCCTGTAGCTAGCGAACTAAATTACTCAGAAGCGCTCCAGAAATCATTCTTGTTCTATGAGGCAAATCGCTCCGGCGACCTTGATGAGGACACCAAACGCATCGATTGGAGACAAGACTCGACGCTCACCGACGGTTTCGACGGAATCTATTTCGGAGATCGAACCGCAGCAAACCTCCAGGATGGTTTAGCGTTTGATTTGACGGGCGGGTATTTTGACGCCGGCGATCACGGAAAATTCGGTCTGCCGCTGGCGTCAACACTGACAACCCTATCGTGGGGCGGCATTGAGTACGCCGACGGATATGCGGCCAGTGGACAAAGTGACGAATTACTTGAGGCGGTACGTTGGGGCACCGACTACCTGCTTAAAGCCCATGTGACTGACTCCAATGGCGATACTGAATTTTTCGTCGTACAGGTCGGCGATGTATCGGCAGATCATGCACTCTGGAGTGCCCCCGAAACGCAATCGATCGATCGACCGGCAATGGCGATCACTGCGGATAAACCCGGTTCTGATGTGGCCGCCCAAAGTGCAGCTGCCATGGCAAGCGCTTCGATTCTCTTCCGCAACGCCGGGGATACGGCTTATGCTGACATTCTGCTGCAAAACGCAAAAGCATTATTCGACTTCGCCGACACATATCGAGGAAAATATTCTGATTCCGTCACCGAGGTGCAAGGATACTACGCATCCTGGAGCGGATATTACGAAGATCTTGCTGTGGGCGCCGCCTGGCTTGCCCGCGCTAATGAGGCGGCCGGCACCAGCGGTGATGCCTACCGTAACCAAGCGCTCAATTTTTATCGCAACGATGTCGGCGGCCTGAATAATGGCTGGACTCATAACTGGGATGACGCCAGTTACGCAGCTGCTGTGATCCTGGCGCAGGATACGGGCGATGCAGCAATCCGACAGGATGTCGAGGGATGGCTCAATACATGGGTCAATGGTGGCGAGGGCGTTTCCATCACCGACGGTGGACTACGGTTCATCAGCCAGTGGGGATCACTCCGTTATGCAGCCAATACATCGCTACTTGCCGGAATCTACGCCGACAATGTTAATGATCCGAATGGCGCATACAGTGACTTAGCCCAGGGGACGGTGGATTACATCCTGGGCAATAACCCGGTCGGCATAAGCTACATCGTCGGTTACGGCGACAGTTATCCCCAGCAGCCGCACCACCGCGCTGCTTCGGGAGTCGGTTGGGACGAATTCCGCAATGGACAACCGAATGAAAATATTCTCTTCGGTGCATTAGTGGGTGGACCCAGTGCGGCCGATGACTACTCCTATAACGATTCGCGCGATGACTATATTTCGAACGAAGTCGCGATCGATTACAACGCCGGAATCACCGGCGCGCTTGCCCGCAGCGCAGGTCGCCTCGGAGGTTCTCCCCTCACCTCGACAGAACTCGATGCTTTACCCGGAATCACCGATCCGTCGGCTGGGCAGGCTCCAACTCAACCTGTCGCACCGCAGCCGGAACAGCTTCCGGTCATATCCATTTCAGATGCCCAGGTGATCGAGGGCGACAGTGGCTTTGTGCTGGCGACTTTCTCCGTGTCACTTTCGGAGCCATCCAGCGAGATAGTCACTGTTGGATTCCATACAATGACCAACACGGCCAGTAGCGGATATGATTTTGAGAGAGCTGAAGGGACCGTTTCGTTCGCACCAGGAGAAACCTCGCAGACCATCGATGTCCGAGTCCTCGGCGATGTTGCGGTCGAGGCTGACGAGCGATTTGAAGTAATGCTCATGTCTCCTTCGGGTGCTGTGTTCGACGGGTCCACCTCGAATGACACCCACACGCCAGCGCCTGTTGTTCCTGGTGAACCGCTCAACGTACCCACCAGTGGTACGTTCGGATATTTCAATAGCCAGGATGGTTCGCGTGTCATGGATTTAACCACCACCGGCGCGCACAGTACGCAATTGATGGTCAATACTTCCGGCAACCTGATCGTTCTCGGCCCATTCAATGGCCAAGCGATTCAACAGCATGAAGTTCCGCTGAACGACTTGATTGCCGACACCAGTGCTGAATTCTTAGAAATCCGCACACCGGATCCGGAGGAAGATCCGAACCAGATGATCGGTACTTGGATGCAAGATCCGATTGGCGGGCTGCAAATCAGCAACGCGCACCTTTATGCGGATGCAGCAGGCCTGTTCCTCGGCGAGAAACTGGGAATTGTCGGTGGCCAAAGCAGTGAGGGTTACGTTGTGACATCGCACCGCATGAATGATAGCGGTGTACCTCTCATCCATGTAATCGACGGTTTTAATCCGACGAACGATAAACTGGATTTCCAATATTTTGCCAATCGCGAATTTGCTGTCGCCGACAGCCCAGACGGTGTCGTGATCAGTGCTTCGCCACAAGCAACCGACGCCTGGGGTGAGAAGACTGTGGTTCGCGGAATCACCTTCGACCAGTTGAGCGAAGAGAATTTCATCTTCCGCTTCGAACAGAAATACGAAGATGGATTCAATCGATTCGGTGGCACCAGTGAGTCGACCCCAACCAGTGGATCTCGCGATGTTCCATTTATCTCATCGTTACTCGGAAACGACGGGAATCACGATCATCACGCAGGCATGCCGCATAACGACCAAAGCAGTGGCAACACGACAGCCGGTGTGCTCTCGGCCTTCGGCACGATTATTGACGATGATGAGTCGGAGGTTTCGATCCCGCCCGTCGATGAAAGCCCTGCGCAGCCCCCGTCGGAACCGGTCACACCTCCTGCAGATCCTGCTGATCCTCCTGCAAGCAGTGAGAGTGTGGTGGTAAGTGATGTCGAAATCGTTGAAGGCGACAGCGGCACCTCGCAGGCACTCTTTACAATCACTCGAGGCTCCGCGGACACTCCGCTCACGGTCAACTACACCACCGAAGATGGCGTAGCCCTTGCCGGGGAAGACTATCTTGCCAACAGCGGCACATTGAATTTTGCCGCCGGCGAGACAAGTGCGCAGGTTGCTGTAACGATTCTCGGCGACACTCAATTCGAAGTCGATGAAACGTTCACCTTACGGGTGCAGTCGATCGAGTCGGAAAACACACCGATCGAATCGCCTGAGGCACCTCAAAATCAGGTCGAACAACCGGTCATCGCGGCATACTATCCTGAGTGGGGAATTTATGGCCGTAACTACCAGATTGCCGATGTGCCAGGAGAGGATCTGACGCATTTCATCTACGCGTTCGCCAATCTAACGCCTCAAGGCGAAATGGTTCTTTTCGATAGTTATGCGGCCACCGAAAAACGGTTCACGGCGGCTGAGTCTGTCAGTGGCGAGGCGGATCTTTGGGATTACCCGGCAGACGATCCTCGGTCGCAGCAAACCGTCTGGGGTAACTTCAACCAGGTTGCTCAACTCAAAGCGAAATATCCGCACCTGCGAACTAGCATTGCGATCGGTGGCTGGACACTCTCCGGGAATTTCAGCGACGTAAGCTCAACGGCCGCAGGTAGGGAGACGCTTGCTCAGTCGATCTATGATTTCCTCGACACTTACACCATGTTCGACGGCATTGATTTCGACTGGGAATATCCGGGAGGCGGAGGCCTGAGCAGCAATGGAGAAAGCCCACAGGATGGCGCTAACTATGCATCGCTCTTGCAATCGGTGCGGGGAAAATTGGACCAGCTTGGTGCTGAAAATGACCGTTATTATGAGATCACGGTTGCATCGCCAGGAGGGCCTGACAAAGTCGCCAACTTCAACGTGGCGGGTGTCAACGAGCATGTCGACTTCTTTAATGTGATGACCTATGACTTCCACGGAACGTGGGAAAACAGCACGGGTCATCAGGCGGCACTAACGAACGATCCGGCCGGCTACGATATTGAAACCGCCATCAACCTTTATCTCGACGCAGGTGTACCGGAGGAAAAACTGATCCTCGGTGCCCCGGCCTATACCCGCGCCTGGAGTGGCGTAGCCGACGGTGGAGATAATGGCTATAGCGAAAGTGCTTCAGGCGCCGCCCCTGGCACCTTCGAGGCCGGAAATTACGATTACAAAGACCTTGCATCCCAATATCTTGCCGGTAGTGGGGACTGGGAATTGAACTGGGATGACGACGCTCAGGCAGCATACCTTTATAGTCAGAGCCAGAATATTTTCAGTTCCTTCGAAACCCCGGGGACGATCTCACTCAAGAGTGAGTGGGCCCAGGACCTCGGACTCGGCGGCATGATGTTCTGGGATCTCTCCAATGATCTCTCCGGCAACGAAAGTTTAATCGGTGCCGCAGCCGACAGCTGGTTTGCCGGAAAAACCTTTAATGAAATCACCGGTGCGTCGGATCTGGTATTCGACAATATTTATGGTGGCAACGGCGTATTTGACCTGGTGGCGGAGGCCGATACCACACCGAGTCTCCCGCAACAACCAACGGGTGGAGCACCCGGCGAGCCGATTGATATTTCTGCAACTGGCACCATTCTTAACGACGATACGGCAACACCCCCGGCACCACCGATCGATGAGACACCGGTAACGCCTCCAGTGGACGAGACGCCTGAAACGCCTCCGGTGATCGACCCGAGTGCTCCGGCACAGATCATCGACAACGGAAGCGATGGATTCTCGCAGACTGGTTTTAGCTACATGAGTAACGCGC
>JAYZMM010000124.1:0-20097 GCA_036153155.1 Planctomycetota bacterium | reverse complement strand
CGTTCGAGCGATTGCAAACATCGGCGATGCTGACGCCTACGCTTTTTTTACGTCGAAACTCACAAACGATGAAACTCCCTTCGAAATAAGACATGCCATCGCCAACGCGCTGGCCGATCAACCCAAGGGCGAACAGTTCCTAGCCGACTGGGTCGCTGCGGACAACTTTCCTCCACAACTCGCCTTCACGGTCGGCAATATTTTACACAGCTCACAAAATGAAGGGCATCGAAATATTGCCGCGCGACACCTTCCACGTCCTGAAACTTCAGGAGGTAAACCGCTGCCACCGCTGAAAGAACTGGTCGGGCGACGCGGGAGTCGAGAACGTGGTAGAGATCTCTTTTTTTCAAAGGCCCAGTGCGCAAGCTGCCACCAAGTGGCTCGCGAGGGAAAACCGATCGGCCCTGATCTTACAGAGATAGGCAGCAAACTCTCTAGAGTGGTCCTGTACACGTCGATCCTTGATCCAAGTGCAGCGATCAGCCACAACTATGAAAATCACGAAGTAGTTACAGTCGATGGAAAAATTGAAACAGGAATTCTACTGAGTCGCGATGCGTCGGAAACAACCCTCAAGAATGCCGAGGGCATTGTCCGTTCCTTTCCCAACACGGAAATCGAAAGCTTCCGCACTCTTCCGGTTTCCCTGATGCCAGATGGAATTGAAAAAAAACTGACGGTGGAAGAACTAGTGAATCTGGTTCAGTATCTCGCAAGCCTTAAAAACACCCAATAAGCCGCAGAGCCCCCGCAGCTTGTTGCGAGGTAGACATGAATAATCTGGCAACGCATCGCGGGGCGGCGTAAAATAGATAATCTTGATTGAGAATCGGTTCTTCCAAGCAAGTCATGGGATGCATTATGCACGGTTTTCGTTTCGCTTCGTTTGCTCTGCCGCTGCTGATAACGGTCGTGCTGGTTGCTGCGGAACAAGAATCGCTGCAGTCCCAAGTACGCACACTGACGCGACAGCTGGCGGCCGACCGCCTCACAGATCGTGATCGGGCGGAGCAGCAATTACTTGACCTTGGTCCCGCGGCACTCGCGGTACTTCCAGATGGTGACACTCGCCTGTCGGCTGAGGCCACACGTCGGCTACGCCGTATTCGCCAACAACTGGAGGCGCAAAAAGCGGGGCTGAGCTTCGCCGGAAGTCGCGTCAGCATGCAGGCAACTGCACAACCACTCTCTGCCCTGATCGAACAACTGGAATCGACTTCGGGAAACCGAATCGTCGATTATCGTGCAGTGCGGAGACAATCGCAAACCGAGATCCCTGTAAGCATCAATTTCAAAGACCTGACCTTCTGGGAAGCACTCGATCGTATTCTGCGAAAAGCGCAGATGCAGATTTATCCCTATGCAGTTGATTCGGGCGGTCAACCGCTTCAGGGCGTGGCATTTATCGCCCGCGATTTAACGCGCAGGGCGATTTCAGGGCCTGTCGATTATCAGGATGGATTTCGATTTGAAGCGACACAAATCATCGCCGAGCGCAACTATCGCGATGTCGACGCCAACGGTCTTGCCATTCACGTGGAAACATTATGGGAACCACGCCTGAGTCCGATCCAATTGATATTACTCCGCAACACGGTTACCGCCACCGATGAAAATGGACGTGCCTTCGTTCGTAAGGGAAATGGGCAAAGCGAAATTGCGGTCAATCGCACCGCGCCCATTTTTGTGCTCCCCTTTCAGCTTCCAGAGCAGCTTCCAGAGAATAACGGCTCAATGATCGCAAACTTAAGTGGTGAACTGGAATGCCTCCTACCGAGCAGGCGCGAAACATTTCGCTTTTCAAACTTGTCGAAAGACTTCACGTTACAGAAAGAGATTGCGGGAGCGACCGTTGCAATTCAAAGTATTCGCCGCGGTAGAGAAGAGTGGGTAATCGAGATTCGCGTGACGATTGCAAATGCAGAAAAGGCACTTGAATCGCATCGAACAGGCTGGATGCAACGAAACGCTGTCTACTTGCAAGATACTGCGGGTAAAAAAATCTCTCCTGTCCGCGTCGAACAGACGGCCGAGGGGACGAACGCATTCGGGTTTGCCTTTTATTTTAAGACCCGCGAACCGATCGCTGCCTATCAATTCGTCTATTCTGTTCCCACTGCCTTCACGACGCGACGGATACCCTTCCGACTCGAGGGCCTTAAGTTACCCTGACCGCTTCTCGTCCGTGCTGGACTTCGGTATCCTTGATCGAGAGGTCTGCCTTGCTTGCGCAAAGCCGACCACACAGAATTATCCGACATCGTATCGAAGGAAAGATGCATGGCCGACTTTCATCAGCAAGGTCCGATTACGACGCTTCACGATCTTGGATCGATCGGCCAGGATCACCTGGAGGCGATGCTAAGAGAAGCGACCGTTGATTATCGCCTAGGTTTGATTCTCCCTGTGACCGCATCCGACATGAGGGCTGCTCCTTTTGAAAAGATTGTGGATGAGTTGCGAGGGGCGGATTATATTGAGCATGTGATTGTCGTCTTGGGGATTGCTCCTGAAGTTGCAGACTATCGAGAGACCAAAGAAAAACTATCGCCCTTGGGTGCGAAAGCGGAAGTTCTGTGGACCGATGGCGAGAGGTTGCAGAATTTATATGAAGAGTTAATCGCCAGTGGATTCAATCTTGCAGTTCCGGGTAAGGGAAGAAGCGTTTGGACCGCATTCGGCTATTTAATGGCCGATCCCTCTCTGAAGGCCTACATGCTCCACGATTGTGACATCGTGACCTATAACCGAGAACTACTGGCCCGCCTGTGCCTGCCCATGGCCCACCGTAGTCTCGATTTTGAATTCTGCAAAGCTTTCTATGCCCGGCGTACTAATCAATTGCATGGCCGCACAGTCCGCTTGCTCGTTTGGCCCTTGCTTCGTAGCCTGATAACCATTTTGGGACCAGATCCGTTTTTGACTTATTTATCGAGCTTTCGTTACCCCCTCTCCGGTGAGTTTGCCGTTTCAGCAGGCCTTGCCAAATCGAATCGCATCCCGAGCGATTGGGGACTTGAAGTCGGCACGCTGGCCGAGGTGTTCCGCAATACGTCGACTAAACGAGTATGCCAGGTCGATATCACTTCCGAATACGAACACAAACATCAAGATCTCTCACTCGGTGATCCGACAAAAGGACTGATGCGGATGGCAACCGACATCCTAACCTCGATGTTTCGTACGCTCGCAAGTCGAGGAACCGTCCTTTCAGAGGGTCACTTTGTAACACTCCGATCCGCTTTCCTGCGTGCTGCCCAGGATGCAATTCGACAATATCACGCCGATGCCTTGATGAATGGTCTCCAGTTTGATCGTCATGCCGAGGAGATTGCCGTCGAGGGTTTTGCCGATCAAATCATGTCGGCAGGAATTGCATTCGGAGAAGATCCTGCCGGAGGCGAGTCGATCCCCAATTGGACACGTGTGCTTGCTGCATTTCCCGATTTTCCCGAACGACTCCGGGAAGCTGCGGCCGCTGACGCGAGGCAATGGGATACCGCGGCTGTAGAAAAATGACTTGAGTCTATAATTCGCCTCGCTGTCGCGGAACGCCACGATTTATGAGGCGGTTACCCGGTGTCAGATGCCCGCCGCAAAGTTCGCCTAGACAGAGTTCTGCTCACGCGTATGATAATGGGCCAACGACCCGTGGGAGTCTAGGCGGAACAGCCGACTTGCTTCCGGTGCCCTAAAATTAACTAGCAAAAGCAAAAAGGTGTGACACATGCCTCGCGGAAAAACCTACGACGATGCTGCGGCCGCTATCGGAAATACACCGATGATTCGCATTAACCATTTGTTGCCTGAAACATCGGCGACCGTGTTTGCGAAATGTGAATTTTTTCAGCCACTCAATAGCGTTAAGGACCGCATCGGCGTGGCAATGGTCGAGGCGGCGGAGCGCGATGGTTTGATTGGCCCGGATACCCACATCATCGAACCGACAAGCGGCAATACTGGCATCGCACTAGCCTTCGTCTGTGCCGCAAAAGGCTATTCACTCACGTTAGTGATGCCCGAGTCGATGTCGGTTGAGCGTCGGACTCTATTGAGAGCACTTGGTGCAAATCTGGTCCTGACGCCGGCGGCGGTGGGCATGCCAGGAGCGATGCAGAAGGCGGAGGAACTTGTGGCCCAGGAGGGCAACGGTTGGATGCCACAACAATTCAGCAACCCAGCAAACCCGGCGATTCATGAAACCACCACTGGGCCGGAAATCTGGGAAGATTCTGATGGAAAAATAGATGCGATCGTTGCTGGTGTGGGCACTGGTGGAACGATCACCGGAACCTCACGTTATCTGAAAAGTAAAAATCCAGATTTTAAAGCTATCGCAGTGGAGCCTAAAACCTCTCCCGTCATCAGTGGCGGGCAACCCGGCAAACACCGAATTCAGGGTATTGGAGCGGGATTCATTCCTGACAATCTCGACACCTCGCTGATTGATGATGTTGTCACGGTGGATGATGAAGAGGCTTTCGCCTGGGCACAACGACTGGCAAAGGAAGAAGGCATCATGGGTGGGATCAGCAGTGGTGCCAACATGTGTGCCGCCGCCCAGGTTGCAGCGCGACCTGAATTCGCCGGTAAGCGGATCGTAACGATCATGTGCAGCCTTGGGGAACGATATCTCTCGACACCCCTCTTTGAAGGCCTGAACTAAGTAACTCGCTTGGCGTGAACGAAAAAAATACGATAATCGCGCGTTTTCTGCGCGTTTCGTGCAATGCAAATGGTTGAGTCTTTTACGTCAACCTGCTTCAATGACCCTCGGCACGGTAGCTTGGAATGACTCCGAAACCGACGAGTGAAGAACGATGTCTCTCTTTGACGCAGCCGAAAATCGGAATCGGGAACGCGTAGCGCCACTGGCAGCCCGAATGCGACCGCGAACCCTGCAAGAGTTCGTCGGCCAGTCTCATTTCCTGAGTGAGGGAAAGCTTCTATGGCGATTACTCAAAAGCGATCAAATGGGGTCGGTCTTGTTTTACGGACCCCCGGGCACCGGGAAAACGACGCTGGCACACTTATTAGCAACAGAAACCCGAAGCGCGTTCCGCCAACTCAGCGCCGTTGCGTCCGGTGTCAAAGAGATGCGGAGTCTACTCACCGAAGCAGCCGACAGGGTTGCCACAACGGGAAATCGCACGTTGCTATTCGTCGACGAGATCCACAGATTTAATCGAGCTCAACAGGACGTACTCTTGCCGGATGTGGAGAATGGCACGGTGATTCTAGTGGGCGCAACGACACAGAATCCTTTTTTTTCCATTAACAGCGCGCTGATCAGTCGCAGTCGCATTTTTGAATTCCAGCCGCTTGCCAATGAAGAAATCAAACAACTACTTCATTTGGCAATCAGAGATGAGTCGCGAGGATTCGGTCAGAGGATAATTCAGCTGCATCCCGATGCGTTGGAATTTCTTGCTGATGCCAGTGATGGCGATGCCCGTCGTGCGCTGGGTGCATTAGAAATTGGTGTTTTATCTTCGGACGATGACCCACTCGAATTCACCCGTGACCTAGCCGAGGAATCAGTCCAGCGGAAAGCAATTGAATATGACCCTACTGGCGACACCCATTACGATGCGATAAGTGCACTGATAAAGAGCATCCGTGGAAGTGATCCTGATGCTGGGCTCTATTGGCTGGCCCGCATGCTGGAGGGTGGGGAAGAGATACGTTTTTTAACGCGGCGGCTGGTGATTCTTGCAAGTGAAGATATCGGTAATGCCGATCCCCATGCCTTACCGCTTGCCATCGCCACGATGCAAGCATGCGAATTTGTCGGTCTTCCGGAATGCCAGCTCAACTTGGCGCAGTGCGTAACGTACCTGGCCTGCGCGCCGAAAAGTAATGCCGCAACCGTAGCAATCGGTGAAGCGCGAACGGACATCCGCCAGGGACGCATTCTCCCCGTGCCAGTACACCTGCAAGATAAGCATTATCAAGGCGCTAAAGCGTTGGGACATGGCCAGGGGTACCAGTACGCGCACGATTGCGAGGAAGGGATTGCAGCACAGGAATATTTAGGAGTCGATCGTGAGTACTACCGGCCGGTTGATCGAGGATTTGAAAGCGAACTGGGAGCGAGACTTATCCACATACGCAAGATTCTGCGTCAGAATCGACCGGAGACCGAGGCGGAGTGAGATAGGCTGCAAGGAATCGAGCCCACCATCAACAGGCATTAACAGGTTTTCCACGCCCCGTCTGAAAGATCGAAGACCGCGATCAGGGCTGACAACCCTGCAGTGACACGACTGGCAACCTAGTGCCTGCCCGTGGTACGCTCTTGCTAATGGAAAGTCACAACCCATCTATCGTATCCGACCCGGAGGTGGCCGGCCGTCGGCATGTACTGATCGGCAAATTTGCCGGATTAAGCAAGCGTGCCGCGCAGCAGATGATTCGCGAGCAAGGCGGAAAAGTCAGCGACAGAATTGACTTGTCGGCCCAGGTGATCGTCCATGGAGAAGCTGAGCTTCCGAAATCAGAAAACCTTCCACCCGCTGTCACAAAAAATGAATCCCTGGTTCGAGCGATTCATAACGATGAAATCGAAGTCATCGATGAAACCGAACTATGGCAACGGTTAGGGCTAGTTGCCGGCGAACACAATGCCGATATCCGCAATCTCTATACACCCGCTATGTTGGCCGAGTTACTCCAAGTGCCGACGGCAACGGTGCGACGTTGGCATCGTCGCGGCCTGATCAAACCGCGTACCGAAATCCGTCGCCTCGCCTATTTTGATTTCCAGGAAGTGGTCAATGCTCGGACCCTAGTCTCACTGCTCGCCGAGGGAATTACTCCCGCACAACTCGAACGTAAACTCACCGATTTAGAAAAAATCAGTCCCGGGGTAAAACGTCGGATTGCACAACTAACGGTTATCGTCGAGGGCAAGGATATTCTCTTGCGGGAAGGCGAGGGATTGCTTGATGCCGTGGGGCAGTTCCGTTTTGATTTCGATGCACCCTCGATGAATGAAATAGACCGAGCCGCAGAACAATCGCTTCCGGTCGAAAGCGGCGTGGAGGCAGTGGAGCAGACCGCGGCCGAAATGACCCCTGCCGAGTTACTCGAGGCAGCGGCCGCTCTAGAGGATGAGCATCGGTTGCCCGAGGCATGCATCGCTTACCGAACGACTCTGGCCGCTTACGGGCCGGATGCCGAAGTCCACTTCCGGCTTGCCGAATTGCTTTATCGCATGGATGCACCAGAAGCCGCCCGCGAGAGATATTATGCCGCGATCGAACTGGACGAAGATTTTGTGGAAGCGAGGGCAAATTTAGGCTGTGTGCTTTATGAATTAGGAGACACGGAACTTGCCCTGGCAGCGTGGAATGGTGCTCTGGCCTTTCACCCCGATTACGCAGATGTGCATCTACACCTTGCGCGATCGCTGGACGAACAGAACAAACGACCGGATGCAGAGAGGCATTGGAGACGGTTTCTCGAGATTGCCCCCGAAAGTCCATGGGCACAGCAGGCTAGACAGAGGCTCGCTGAAGAAAAAAAATAAGTCGTTTGCGGCTTTCTTCAGAAAACGAACACGCACCATGCCTGAGCCCGAGGGGGCGAGGCGGCTCAAAAAATTGCTATAATCCCCATTTTTTGACTTTGCTTTGAGCCATCGATCTTATTTCGTGTGACCTTTGAGTCACTTACGGCTACTCAGAAAGGGGTATCGGTCGAGTCGCTCGATCATCATACTCTCCTACTCACCAGCCGCTGCAAGCCGCCGAACGACCGTCAACCAACGGGCCGCTGAGTGCCCGCCGAAACAAAATGCAGGAAATCTTATTCCATTATAAAAAGATACATCCCATGAACTGGGTGTATCTCTCGTCGCTGCTAACGATCTGCGTCTATTTTAAATTCAGTCGATTCTGGAGCGTTCGCAATCTGGATCTAGTGGGGCTGCTTCTATTTGCGCCCGGACTGGTCCTTGTGGCATACGGTAGGGCATCACCCTTGCCTTCCGACGATCAAATAGCCATTGGTCAGTTCGGCTACGTCTGGCTTTTTACAATCGGCGGATTATTTTTGATTCGAATGCTGATGGATTCTTTGATGGTCCGACGCCCTCTCTTGGAGCCGAATCTTTCGGTCGGAGGCATGACCTTTCTGGGAGTCGCTTTGCTCGTATTTCTAATGGCAAATATTGCCAACAGCGATCCGAAAGAGTTGGAACCTTTGCCGACGGAAATTGCAGCGATTACCGAAGCAATCGAGGACAAAGAAACCAACCTGGACGACCCAGAGGCAAATTCATCCTCTGCGGCTGAGGAACCACCGCAGTCGGGCCTGCAGCGGTATGGACCGCGAAATCCGATGCTGGCGATCCTGCCGGAAATATCGACGCAGACATTTTTCCCCGGGGATGACATTTCATCATCCGATGTGGATCGCGGCATGTATGATCCGCGACGTATTGCAGCAGCAAAATCTATTGCGATTTTGTCGCATCTGGCAGTCATTATCGGTATGGTTCTGATTGGCTATCGTCATTTTGATAATATCAAAACCGGTATCGGTGCAGCGGTGCTCTATTTATTGCTTCCCTATACCGCAGAAATGACCGGTCGGGTCGCGCACGTGCTGCCCGCTGCTCTGTTGGTCTGGGCCGTTGTTACGTACCGGCGTCCCGTGTTCGCCGGATTCTTTTTAGGTTTGGCGATCGGCGTCATTTATTATCCACTGTTTTTATTGCCGCTTTGGATCAGTTTCTATTGGCGGCGTGGCGTGTTGCGATTTTGCGGCGGTGTTTCCCTTGCCCTCGGGGTGTCGATTGGGATTTTGGCCATCTATTCTTCCAGTGATGCATTTCTTGCCGATGTGCAGCAGATGCTAGGGATCGCGACGCCCAAACTGACCAATCTCGAGGGCTTCTGGCAACATGTTGATGCGGTCTATCGATTGCCGGTAATTGCCACTTTTGTGGCTTTGGGCGGTAGCTTTGCCATCTGGCCACCCCAAAAAAATCTCGGCACGCTCATGAGTTGTTCGGCGGCAATGATGCTCGGTTGCCAATTCTGGAATGCACATGGCGGAGGCCTGTACATGGCATGGTACCTGCCGCTGCTGCTGCTGACGATCTTCCGCCCAAATCTGGAAGATCGTGTTGCTGCTAACCTTCTGACAACCGGTACATTGAAACGCGCTGTATAGAACAGACGCGAAAAAGAGACAAAAAATCAGTCCACTCGCGACTGATTGCCGCCATGCTGGATTGGTTCCGACCTAGGACTAATCATCATCACGACGAGAATTAATCTTGGGTGCAGGCGGTTTCTGACTTTCATACCATGTATTCCACGCCGTCAGATTGTAATCGAAATCTTTACCTGTGATGGAGCGCAACGCACCGAGCACCTCTTTATTGCGCATGTTTTGAGCGACAATCTTGGGTCCGCCACCTGTCACAAAACCAGTCCCCTTACCGCCCACCGGCCCGCCAAACGATGTCGACACAGCACCCGGATTGTCCTTGCCGACCTTAAACTTATGCTGTGTTACCAGAGCTTGAATCAGTGGGCGGACCACTGTTGAATCACCCACAAAAGCCAACCCCCTCCCTGCACGATTTACCTTCACATTATCCTTGCTCCGCAGCGCATCGACATAAACCCCAATGGCTCCCACCGGTTTGTATTGCTCAAGCAATTCCAGGCAAAAATAGGCAATGTCGTTATCTGCCTCCACCATTGTGCGGACTACGATTGCCTCGAAAGCAGCCGGCGTACCCACATTGGTTAAGGCACGCGCAAGAATCTCAACATTCTCTTGTCGTTTTGCTTTTGCGAAGAAATAAACCAATGCCGGTGTTGCAAGCGGATCCTGGATATCCAATAAGTGCTCACGGCCACTTACCCGTTTATTTCCAGTCAACCACTTGCTGTAGCGTTTAACTTTTTCGTACCACTGCCGCTCAGCCTGCTTCAGTTTTTTTTGTTTTTCACGGAGTTGCTTCTCCTGCGGCAGCACCCAGCGTCCCCCATCTCGAACATAACCCCGGGATTTCATCTTTTCTTCCCGCGTCATCCACTTGCCCTCTACCAGGCTGTAACCGAGTAGACCTCGTGCTTCGGCGTGGTCGGGATCAATTTTAAGGACTTGATTGAGGTGGTATTTTTGTTCCTGTTTGAGGCGATTTTGCCGACACCACTCGGCTAGCTCAAGATGTGCATCTACCGAGTCAATCGCCGCCACACGTTTTTTTGTGTAGGCAATGCCTAGAGGCTTCTGGGGCACCACCTGGAGTACGTTCGATGCGGCAAGCGTAATCTGACCACCCCGATAGGGACGTATAACAAACGTCTCTTGGTCTGTTCGCTCAGCGTTGACCAACTCGCCAAAAATTCTGCCGCCATTAGCCAGCTCAAAAATTGCAGCATCGGCTTTATGAGTCTGTCGGCCTGGATTTAAAACCGCAAAGGCAACGAACAAAGATGCGATTGCAAACCGATTTTCACAAAGAACGGATCGAAAACCCATTCTCCCCTGCCTTTCTCTGTTCCAGGTTGCTGCAATTCCGCATTCGTACTGACCCGGAAGGGATCGCGTCGCGGTATAATGCATTACGTATTATACTTCTTTTTTCTTTATCGTGCCCTTCTAGGCGGCAAATCCCGTAATTTTGCTACCCGTTTTGTAAAAATGAGCTGTCCGCCTCCCAAGGATTGCCTCTCGCAAATAGGAATCTCCCAGTGAATGCACTTCCAACTGATCACGGTCGCGATCTTTCTCGCAAGGGCAACCTCGCCGTTGTTACCCTGAGCGATACCCGTACCGAGCAAAACGATACCGGGGGTGACACAATTGTTGAACTCACAACCCTTCGCGGTCATGAAATTATTAGGCGATTGCTTTTGAAAGAAGATCCGGAACAGATAAGGCAGGCCATCGAGCAACTCGCAAGTGATCCGTCAGTCGAAGTGATCCTAATTACTGGGGGAACAGGAATCAGTCGCCGCGACAATACGTACGAAACGATTGCGGGAATGCTGACAAAACAACTGCCCGGCTACGGCGAATTATTCCGCATGCTGAGTTACCAGGAAGTCGGCGCAGCAGCAATGCTCAGCCGAGCCCAGGCCGGATTGGTCGGCCAGACGTTGCTTTTCACAATGCCCGGCTCACCGGGTGCGGTTCGGCTGGCTTTAGAAAAACTAGTGATACCTGAATTAGGGCACCTGTTGCAGGAAAGCCAACGGTGAGCAACAGGTCACCAATAATGCTAGCACCTACACGGGCAAACGAATCTTTTTTCAAATTGACCTAGAACAGTCTTGTGCGCCTCGCTATTCTCCGCAGCCTCAGTATCCTACTGAAACATCTGTGATGCGGAGCTGCAACGTTGCAAAAAGTATCTTCTTGGCTTTTGGTTTCTCTGATCGCCCTGCTCGGTGGCTACCTGCTGCGCGATCGGATGGGTCCCCTTGAGACAAGTTTTGAAGCGCGACCGCATCAGGCGGCTCCGCGGTCGTTGGCCATCGCTGGAAACCACCCTCCGATTCAGTCGCAAAAATTTGCGCCACCCGAGACCTTGCGCATCGCATCATTCCATATCACCAGCTTTAATGCGCACAAATCGTCAAATCCAAAAATCATCGACGTTCTCGCGAGAGTCATTCGTAATTTTGATGTAGTGGCGATACAAGGCATACAGTCCACGGATCAGACGTTTGCGTCGCAATTTCTCAAACTGATCAATCGTAATGGTGGTGAATATGAATATGAATTGGGCCCCAGAGTCGGGAGGAACGCCAACAAAAAGCAGTTCGCTTTTTTCTTCAATAAACGAACCGTTGAAATTGATCGCCAAGCAACCTACACGGTAGCGGACCCCCATGACCGTATTCTCTATGAACCATTGGTGGCCTTATTTCGTGCGAGGACATTAAACGCGGACACGGCATTCACATTTAAACTTGTGAACGTTCACCTTGATCCTTTAAATACGGTTGAGGAACTTGGCACATTGCAGGATGTTTACAGCGTGGTACTGGGAGATGCGGACCAAGAAGACGATGTACTATTGCTCGGGAATTTCTCGACCGATACCAATCGGTTATTTGAATGGGGCGATGCGTTCGGTATCCAACCAGCGGATCAATATGCGAGTGCAGGGTCTTTTGCTACTGCCGCGACCGACAATCTTTGCTTGCACAAGCTCACGACTCAGGAGTTTAATGGAAAGTCAGGGGTCGTCGATATCGTGAGATTCTTCAATCTCACGAGTGGGGAGGCAGCCATTGTTTCAGATCATTTTCCCGTATGGGCAGAATTCAGTGCCCGCGAGGGAGGTCGCCCCAGTCGCTTCGCAACGCGCAAAAAAGGGTCCCGCCAGAGTCGGTGAACCGCGTTGCTCGTAAGAGCATACACGTGCCTTTTTCAGGCGGTAATCGACGCAGGCCGCCGACTGGGCTAAAATCGAGCGATACGCGGTTCTCCTGTTTGAGTGCTTTTGCGGCGTCTAAATTAGAATTCATACATCCGCCGCCGATGCAATGTTATGGCAGCGACCGCTAAATCAACGACGGATGGCACGCCCCGATAGAAACCTTTGCGGCAGGTAAATCGACTATGGGTAAACCAAAACAATCGGTGCCCACCCAAGAGGTCGCCCAGAATGCGGCGACAGCGGCCCTGGCCCCGCCAATTTATCCCGCGACAGTCTATGCCTGCCGATCTCCCAAAGAAGCAGCTGATCTGCTCGCCGGAGAGACCGAGGGGTTTATCTATAGCCGAGATGGGCATCCCAACTCTGACATGCTGGCAAAAGAGTGCAAGGCGTGGCATTCAGCAGAGGAAGCGACCATTACCGGGTCTGGCATGGCTGCGCTGTCGCTGGCCTTGATCTCACAGCTGAAGCAGGGTGACCACGTCGTGGTCAGCCATCAACTATATGGCCGTACGCTTGGTCTATTTACGACCGAGGCAGCGCGCTGCGGCATCGATTCAACGGTAGTCGATACATGTGATTTGGCATCGGTAGAGCGTGAAATCCACAACAAAACTCAGATTGTGATCACTGAGACGATCGCGAATCCGATGCTGCAGGTGGCTGACATCAGTCGCTTGGCAGAGATTGCCCACGCCCATAACGCAAAATTGCTAATCGATAACACCTTCGCATCCCCCGTCGTCTGTCGACCTTTAGAGTTGGGAGCGGATTTGGTGGTCGAGAGCATGACAAAGATTATGAACGGCCACAGCGATGTTATCCTCGGTTGTCTCTGCGGGAACACCGCAAGCTGGAATCGTGTGCCGCTTGCGGCAAGCACTTGGGGACTGTTTGCCAGTCCTCATAGCTGCTGGCTTTCGCTGCGAGGTATGGCCACCATGGGGCTGCGTGTCCGGCAGGCCATGCGGACGGCACGGGAAATCGCCGAACGACTCAACGATCATCCTGCACTCAGCGAATTGCACTATCCGGGTTTAACGGATAACCCCCATCACGAATTGGCACGACAACAATTTGCCAAGATCTCCGGCGATGATTGTTATGGAAATATGATCACCTTCCGTCTGGCGGGAGATGCCGAGCGTGTAGAAAAATTTATTTATACGCTGTCTCCTGAAATTCCATTTTGCCCATCACTCGGCGATTTGAGAACCACCATTAGCCATCCGGAGTCAACCAGTCATCGAGAACTTACAGCAAGTCGACGACAGCAATTGGGAATCCATCCAGGAACTATTCGCTTGTCGATTGGGATCGAACCGACAGACGAAATTTTCGCTCATTTACAAAAAGGACTTGATGCGAGCCTGTCATAGTCCTAACCGTAATCCGGAATAGCCACCTTGCAACAGTTGCGTCAAACACATGTTCGAAATCGGACATTGCGATGCCGCAATCGCTCTAGACGGCTGCGGTCAGTCCGATATGATAAGGGCCATACGTTTTCCAAAATCCAGCTTTACAAATGTTCTTACCATTAACCCCGGGAGTCGTATTTTGGCAAAAGAGAAAGAAGAAGCACTCGAAGTGGAAGGCACCGTGACCCAGGCTCTTGCCAACACGCGGTTTCGGGTCCAGATTGAGGGTGGTCATGAGGTGATCGCTCACGTGGCGGGACGGATGCGAAAATTTTTCATCCGGATCGTGCCCGGAGACAAAGTCAAAGTTGAACTCTCTCCCTACGATTTGACCAAGGGTCGGATCACCTATCGCGAGCGTTGAACGCTTCGCATGCGGTCCCGCCTTATCAACCACGCAAGCGATTGAATGAGAACAATCCTGCGAGATGCGACGTTCACGCACTCCAGGGTCAGTCCAGCAGCATGACCGCATAGCGTACCATGTCCTGCCAGTCTTCGGTCAATTTGCGGGTTCAGGGGGTTTTCGGCCCTCTTTTGTTGCCATCCATGGCGGTCTGGATGCGTAGTTTCCTTGAAGGCAACGCTTTGCGATCATCCTAGCCCGCTACCGGCTGATTGGTGCGATTTACTGCACGGCACCTGCCCGAAACGGCCCCTTGCTGGGTACAATGCGAACGGGCCGACTTGATGGAGTACCCTCTCTGGAGGGCCCGGAAACAGAGAACCACGGAACCACCAAATCGAGGATTTTTTCATGCGACATCTTGCGCGTTTTCTCCTGCTGTCTTTTTGCAGTCTGCTTCCTTTCAGTACCAACTTTACCCCGGTTGCGCTGGGTGAGGATGATCCCTCGGTCGCTGTGGTGTCGGTCAGCAGTTACGAGAAACTGATGGGGCATGCAGCAGTCATTGGGGAAATTGTCGGTTTCCCCAATGCGGAGCAAATGATTCAACTGCAGATCATGCAACTCACGGGAGGCAAACCACTGGCTGGCCTTGATCAAACCAAACCTATTGTGATCGATGTCAGATTAGGACAAGCGCAGCCATATTGGATTGCCTGCCTGCCCGTGAATGACTTTCAGGCGATGCTCGGATCGTTACCGCCGCCGTTGGCTGCGACAGAAGACGCAGGAGATGGCGTTCTGTTGCTCAAGGCCGCCGATAGCCCGATGTATGCCAAGTCAGAAGCCGGATGGACGTTTTTGTCCGATCTAAAAGAAAATCTGACAAACTTACCAAAAGACCCAGTTGCACTTGCAGGTGATCTTCCCAGCAAATATGTCATGGCCGGCAGGGTGAATATGCAGAACGTCCCTGCAGAAAAACGTGCCGAATTATTAGGATTTCTGGAACTCATGAGCCAACTGCAAATGGCGGGCGCTGCCGAACCTGGAGCCGATTTGGCAGCACAGCAAGCCATGATGAAAGATAACATTGCGCGATTGAAGCAATGGATTGACGAGACCGTGGACGTAACGATTGGTGTCGCGATCAATGGCGATGATAAAAACGTTCACCTTGATTTTTCAACGACCGCCACCGCCGGAACCCAAACAGCGAAATCGTATCAGCGTTTCCAAAAAGGTAAATCGGCACACGCTGGCTTCTTAGATGTTGACGCCGCAATCGCTGGTGCCGTTCACCTTACGGGCAAGCCTGCGGAAGACGAAATGAAATATATCGACGCGCAGGGAGAGGTCTCCCAACAGAAGATGATGGAGGAGATCGAGAACGCGGATGACCTGACCGATGACCAGAAAGAGGTCGCAAAACAGTCGCTTGGCAAGTTGATGAATGTCATGTTCGATACGATGCGTTCTGACAGTTTCCAGGCTGGATTTGCCGTGATGCTCAACAAGCAATCATCGATCGTGATGGGTGCTCAGGTCAGCGATGGTGATGCCGTAGAGAGTGCGATTAAACCCCTGATCGAAATGGTGAGTCAGCAAGGTGGCATACCGGGACCGGACTGGGAGGCAGAGAACCATGCGTTTCACCGCATCCATACTTGGAAAAATATCCCGGTGCCGGACGAGGATTCGAAGAAAGTCATCGGTGACCAGTTAGAAGTTGCAATCGGAGTCAACGCGGAAAGCGTTTATCTTGCGATCGGCGGCAATGGCATTGAAGATCTGAAAAAAGTGATTGATGCTTCAGCCAAAGCGAGTGATGAAGTGACCGAACCAGCGGAGGCAGTATTGCATATGGGAACGATCATGCAATTTGCTGTAGAAGTCGACGAGGAAAACGGTGCCATGTATTTGCCAATCGCCGGGATGCTACAGGAAGAAGATGCCGTGCGATACGGGATTCAGCAGATCGAAAACGGACTTCGAGCGCGGATCACGGTGGAACAAAATATCCTCCGTGCGATGCCGCTGATGAGCATGACCTTCGGTGCGGCGATGCCAGATCAGAACTAATGGCTTTCGGGCGAGGTTCGATCGCGCGGCTTCGTGACACTGGGCGAAACGAGATTCGGTTCGCTCGTTTTGGATATCCCGGCTCGGGAGCGTCGCAATTGGCCACACGCCGCATCAATCCGGGAGCCTTTGCGCCGACGGATCTGAATATTGATTCCCCGTTGCTCGAGCAGAGAACAAAAAGCTTGCACGGATGCTTGGGTCGGCGTCATGTAAGGAAGACCGGCCACCGGATTGTACGGAATCAAATTCAGGAGTGCAGGCCGCCCACCTAGAATCTCAGCCAACTCCAACGCATCGCATCTTCGATCGTTCAATCCTCCCAAAAGGACATATTCGTAGGTCAAACGGCGACCTGATGCATGAAAATAGGCGTCGGCAGCTGTTAGAATCGCGGTCAGGCCAGCCTTTGCATTAACCGGTACCAACTGGTCGCGAAGTGCATCGTTAGCCGCGTGCAGCGACACAGCCAAATTATAGGCGACCCCAGAATCGACCAACCGATGCATCGCGGCAGGCAAGCCCACGGTCGAGATCGTGATCCGCCGCGGACTGATTCCTAGACCCTCCTGTTGAGACGCAAGTTTCAGTGCAGGCAACAGATTCGCCAAATTCGCCAGCGGCTCCCCCATTCCCATCACCACAATATGACTTAGTCTTTCGTCATCCGGCAGCAGGCGACCAAGGCGAAGCATCTGCTCTATGATCTCACCGGAAGTCAAATTTCGATCGACACCATCAAGCCCACTGGCACAAAAAACACATCCCATCGCACACCCGACTTGCGTGCTGATGCATATTGTTCGTCGCTGACCGTCTCGCAAGAGCACGCACTCGATTCTTTTTCCATCGGCAAGATCCAATAACAATTTTTCGGTACCATCATCCGCCTTTTGATGGGCTGCGATCCGTGTGGTCCACCACTGGAATTGGGCCGCCAACTGCTCGCGAAGCGCTGTCGGCAGATTGGTCATAGCCGAAAAAGAATCCACCTGTGATCCATAAAGCCAATGACGGATCTGCGCAGCCCGAAAGGTTGGAAGCCCTTGTTGCTTCACCCAACCGTCCAGAGTTCGGATATCCGGATCCAGAATGTGTTGCATGGCACGTATCGTGCAGTGGAGGTCTAAAAAAATGATGGGCTGGCATTCTGCATGCCATGCACCTATCTAAAAATAAAATATCGTGACAAAAAGGTTGCAGCTAAGATCAAGCCAATAAGCCCTACTAACGTAATGAGCGTGCTCCAAGAATGACGTGCATAAGGGGAAAGGCCGGCTGGTCGGGCGCGACTCAACGCGGAAATTCGTTTTTTTTCCGGTGTCTCTCCAGCTCCCTTTTGCTCCAGCAAATCTTGAAGAAATCCCTGCACATATCTTGCGTTAAAAGGCCTTTGTGCCGGATGCTTCGCCATCAGTTGCACGATCAGCTCCTCAAGTTCTTCGGGAGCATCCGGCACGGTGTCTCGAATTCTGGGCGGATCACTCTTCAGATGTTGGTCGAAAATCCTGGCAAAGTTATCACCGTCGTATGGTTGGTAGCCCGTGACCATCTCATAAAGCAAACATCCCAAGGCATAGAGATCCGTCTTGTCCGAAATATTCGTATCGGCGCAGATCTGCTCCGGTGACATATAGGCATAAGTCCCGACAGCCAGCCCCACATCGGTCAAGTCGACTTGATGCGTATCGCGCGCAATTCCAAAGTCTCCTAATTTCAAGTTTCCAGATTCGTCCATAAAGAGATTGGATGGCTTCAAATCCCGATGAATAATTCCATGATTGTGTGCGTGCTGTAGTGCCGAGCAAATTTGAATTCCAAAACGACAGGCGTCCTGCCAAGAAAGGTGTCCGTGGATTGTTAATTGATCTTTCAGTGATCCGGCGTTTACCAACTCCATTACATAATAGGGACGTCCACCCGCGGCGCCTCCAGTGAGATAGTGCACAATATGTGGATGATTTAATTTTTCCAGGATCGACATCTCTCGATTGAATCGACGCGCTATTTGAGAGTTCTCCAGAATCTGAGGCAAAAGAATCTTGATTGCCACTTCCTTGTCGGTAAGTTGATCGATTGCCCGATATACCGTTCCCACGGTCCCCACACCAAGTACATCACCTAATTGATAATGTGCGATGATCCCCATAGACCTTTTGCCTTGCTTTGCCACTTCATGCCGAAAGCCGCATGGCGTGACCACTATTGATGATGCTCAAGCTTCCAACTTCAGAACAAAATGAGGCACTCAAGCGTTGCGAGCAATGCGCCTTCCATTATGACACATTACGGAAGACAAAATTACTACCTCGTGATGGGATTGTTCCAATTTTAAATTTTCACCGCCCCGTGTGTTATCACGTGCCACTTGAACCTGCGCAGCAATACTGCTGTAATAGGGGCGTTTTAGGGGATATAAATACCGGCCTTTGTGGGGTGTCCGCACACCACTGGCATTGCTCCTACCGGGCGTCTGCTGCAGTTTGATTGGCAAGATGCGGGCAGGTTGCAGCCAATTTTTTCCTTCGCTCAGCGGAACCAGTTCAATGCGATCAAGACACATACAAACCTTTCTCCTAGCACTACTCGGCGTATGCACGTGCTGGCAAACATTGGCCGATCAGCAGAAGCCGCAAGGATTTTTGCCCCTCTTCAACGGACGGGACCTGAGCGGATGGGAAGGGCGGGGTCACGAAAATCCCCAAAAATATGCTGCCCTCGATCCGGAAGCGAAAGACAAAAAGCAGCTTGCCGACAATCAGAATCTGCATGCTCACTGGCGGGTTGAGGATGAGGTGATCATCAATGACGGGAAGGGGGTCTTTCTCACGACCGACAAAGATTACGGCGACTTTGAGCTTTTGCTCGATTGGCGGATGGTCCACCCGGGAAGCGACAGCGGCATTTATCTTCGCGGGTGTCCCCAGATCCAAATCTGGGATCCGGATAATGCCAAGGAGAAAAAAAATGGCGCGCATTACGGTTCTGGTGGAATGTGGAACAACAACCCCGACAGTGAGGGAAGGTTTCCCTTGGTGCGTGCTGATAAGCCGATCGGCCAGTGGAACCGGATGAAAATTCGGATGCTGGGAGATCGAGTAACGGTATACCTCAATGGAAAATTGGTGGTGGATAATGCGGTAATGCACAATTATTTTGATCGTAATGCAAAAATGTTTCCGCGGGGACCAATTCAAATTCAGACCCATGGAGGCGAAATGCAATTCCGAAACATTTACCTCCGTGAAATGGACGATCAATCGCAATAGCGAACGGTAAAGGAATCTCTCGGATGGAACATTGGCCGCTCGGTGTTTTTGCCAGTATTGATGCCGGATTGGGGGTTCGCTTGGAGGTCGCACGCGACCTCGGAGTGCATACGATCCACCTGCACACGCCCCAGCAGGAATCCCGCACCGAGGGACAAGCCAGGGAATTTCTCGCTCAGCTTGACGAATTAGGGATTACGATCACCTGTGTGTTCGGAGGTTTTGAGGGTGAAAGCTATGCCGACATCCCCACGGTTAAAGAGACCGTAGGCCTTGTGCCTCCGGCAACACGCAGGGCACGATTAGAGGAAATGAAGGAAATCGCGGATTTTGCCCGACGACTCGGGGTGAATGTCGTGGGTTTGCATATTGGCTTTGTCCCGCATGATTCGAACGAGGCGGATTACCATGAGATCGTCGCGGTTGCACGGGATTTATGTGATCACGCAGCGAATCAAGGTCAAGCTATCCACCTTGAGACGGGCCAGGAGCCCGCCGATGTGTTGCTGCAATTTTTAGACGATGTAGGGCGAACAAACCTTTTCATCAATTTCGATCCGG
>JAYZMM010000123.1:0-8677 GCA_036153155.1 Planctomycetota bacterium | reverse complement strand
TTCGCCCTTGGGTTGATCGGCCAGCGCGTTGGCGATGGCATGTCTTATTTCGAAGGGAGTTTCATCGTTTGTGAGTTTCGACGTAAAAAAAGCGTAGGCGTCAGCATCGCCGATGTTTGCAATCGCTCGAACGGCTGCAATGGCTTGATCGATTTCGGCACGTTGGACAGCCTGTTCGAGCATCTCCCGTTTACCGAAACGAACGAGTGTCTCGGCGGCCCACGTTCCAGCTGTGGTATTGGGTCGGGAAAGTGCAAGTGCCAGCAGTTCATCGCTTCGGGTCGTTAGTTCGAACTGCCGCACGAGTTGAAAATAGCGTGTCGTTCCCTGATTCGCCCGCAGATAACGATCGAGTTTCTCCATCAAATCGGGCCGACTCCGAAGATCAAAATCGGGCAACCGCAGAAGGGCTTCGGCGACAGATCCGTCCGCAAGACCATCCGCAAGTGAAACTGATGCTCCCGGCCGCTCCGCATTCAAAGGCAGAACGCTGCACCAAAGCACCCAGAAGGCGCAAATCAATAGCGTATGTTGCTTTAAGTTGCGCTGTAGTTGCATTACCGAAGAAATATTCATTATTCCAGCAGGCTTTCCAGGGCCCGCTTTTTCAACTCTGGGTTTTCGGTGTGAAAGTCAAACGCTCGAAAGTAGCGTGGATGTTCCTCTGGGCTTGTGGTTTTGATTAACTCGGCCAAAAGCGGCAGTGCTGCTGCGGCGCGGCTTCGCCAGATAATGTCTCTCCCCGGGGGTAACCGCCAATCGTCTCCCACTTTTTCCAGCCAAGCCTCAAAACACTGATCCCACTGCCCATCTGCAGCAATGCCAAGGGCTTCGAGATACCATCGATCATTGCCATCATGCTCCAGTGCCAAGGAGGCCCAGAGCTCAGCTGCCTCTGAATCAGGATGATGTCGCAGTGCTAACAGGCACTCCCGGCGAACCTTTGGGCTTGGATCTCCGAGTCGATCTCGGACGATCGGCAGCATGTCTCGTTGATCACGGCGGGCTGCTCGAATCGCAGTGACACGGATATCGGGATTTTTGTCATTCAGTGCCTCGGCAAGCGTTTGTTCACCAACCTGCGGGATGGGGGTCAGGAGCCACAGTGCCCGCGCTCGGATCCTTGGATTCTCGTCCTGCCAAAGTTTCTTAAGCGCAGGGACGGCCGTCTCGCCGAGTTGCGCAAGTCGTCGGTGGGCCAGAAAGCGAACTGCATTGTTCGGATTTTTAATCGCTTCAGCAGCCCCCTCCGGTGTGCTGAAATCGAAGTCAGGGACTTGGTAGCCAGTCTTCGTTTTAGTTGTCTTTTGGCGCGGTGTGATGCGGAAAATTCGTCCGCTATTTAAGTCGGCCGCTTGGTGCCCACCGACACCCGGATCCTGCCAGTCAGCTACAAACAGTGAACCATCAGGGGCGACCGCCACGTCAGACGGTCGAAACGCTAGATCACGTTCACCGCGAATTAGGTCTACTATTTCGGCCTCATATCCAGCGCCGCTTGATTTGACCGGATAGGCTCGCACGACGCGTGGACCGGCATCGCAGTGAATCATCTGATCCTGAAACATGGTTGGCAGTAGTCGCCCCTCGTAGACCGCGATTCCCGTGGGTGAGCCTGCGCCGGTGTGAAGTAAGTTCGGTACCACGCCCGGATCATTCTGATGCCAATGTTTTCTTTGAGGGTTCTCACTCCGATTGGTCCGAACAATGTGCCAACCAGCGCCTGTTTTTTCTTCGCGGTAACCGTAGTTACCGAATTCCATGACGTAGTTGATCCGGACCCCATAGTTACCATCATCATCGTTATCCGATTGCCATAGAGTACCGAAACTATCGGGAACAACCATCCAATTGTTGCGGAAATTCCACCCGAGTGTTTCCAGTCGAGAGCCATCAAGATTGCAGCGGAAGACCATGCCCTGCTGATAGGGATCGCGCTTGTCGGCCACGCGATTTCCTGCCTCGTCGATGCAGACATTCCCGGCTGGATCTTTAAGCTGCATGCCGGCATTACCGAAATTGAAGTACAGACGACCGTCAGGTCCGAAAAAAAAAGCATGAATCCCGTGATCGTGTTGCCAACCGCCGATCCCGGTGAAAAGCACTTCCTTCTGATCCGCCTTATCGTCTCGGTCGGTGTCGGTGAGAATAAAAACATTTTCACCGGCCGAGACGATAACGCGGTTATCCAAGACGCACACTCCGTGAGGAGAATTAATATCGGTTCCCTGATAAAAGACTTTTTGTAGATCCGCTTCTCCGTCGTGGTCGGTGTCTTCAAGAATCAAGATTCGATCACCCGCCGGACGGCTTTTTCGCTTGCCGCGATAGTTCATCACCTCGCAAACCCAAACCCTACCCCGATGATCAACATCGATATTTGCAGGACTTGCAAGCAGGGGATTTGAAGCGAAGAGCGTAACATCCAGGTCAGGATGCACGTCGAGCCCGTCCGCCTCTGGAGGTGGTTTTTTCAATCCTGGAACCGCTTGGGCACCCTGATCGGCTTTTGGTTCGGCCGGTTTGGGGAGCAAACCCCGAAGATCTTCCTCGCTGAGTGATTCGGAGGAGACCCCTTCGGCTGGCACTTCGGCTCCAGCGGTCCACGTGATCGCGTTCAGGATCAGTTTTCGAACGTTCTCGTCACCCCAGTTCTGGTGAAAATGGCCCCCGGTGTAGCCGAATCCCCGTCCGCGTCCTGCTTGCTCGGATGCCCATGCCACGTGTTGCTTTTCTCCCCGGGCGATTGCCGCGCGCACGTGCGGGTTGCCAGTGTGCGGCCCGTCCCCCCCGCGATCGAGCGTCTCAGTCGGAGGCAGATCGCTGAGGATCGGTGTCACCCCGTCCAGCCCATCGCGGAATCGCATGTGGTAATAAAATTCGTCTCGGATGCCGAAGGGAGGCACGCCCCGGGTAATCGGATGCTCTGGAATCGATTTAAAATCTGCAGTCCAAACCGGATTTACCGACCAGTGCGTCTCAAAGTGTCCTCCCGTCCAATCGAGAAATCGATCGCCCGCTTCGCCCTTCGGCACCTCGACGCCGTAGTGCATGCAAACAATACCCACACCCTTCTTGTGAAGGGCATCCACTTGCTCAAGATGGGGGATCACCGGATGACGGGATCCGCCATCAGCATAAAGTATGATCGTATCGGCGTTGTCTAGTGCCGATGGATCCTCAGGCCAACCGTCACGATATACGACCGCCTGCATCCCGGGCATGTTTTCATTCAGGGCCATCGCCAGCAACGTACAGCCGGCGTTGTGTTCGTGTGTGCCGCGAGAATGTGAATCAGCCCCAGCGATGAAGACCGCCTTTTTTTTCCCTGCCAGCGGAAGTCGCTTCAGACGAATATCTTTGAACTGCACCTCCATTGGAGGACCTTGGTGTAGTTGCAACGCTAAGATCCCACTCTTGCGCCCATAATCGTCGATGATTTCAGACATGGTGACCCCATTAATTTTGTGGGTCATACGATTGCCCGAGGCAATGATTTCATATTCATTCCAATCTTTTTTGTCGATGGCACGCTGAAGCGCAGCGGTGTCGCCAAAGGTGCCGATGGGAACCGATTTGCCATCTTTACCGACCCGGGTTTTAAGGCCCCGTCGTGCAAGGGTTCCACGTCCCCGCTCCTCGTAGTGAGCCCCGGACCAGGTGTCCCCTGCTTCGAAGTCGGCCTGATGACCCGAAACGACGTGGTTTCCCAGATCAGCTGACCGATATTGAATCCCCGAGTTCCCGTCGACAATGCGGTATTTCAGCTTGAGGACGAAGTCGTCTACCTCGCCCTGTGTCCAGATCAGGAAGGTGTTGCTCTTAGTCGGGTTTTCGGCTGTCGTGCGTCCCGTGATGGCACCATCTTCGACGCTCCAGAATTTTTCATCGCCGCTCCAGCCAGTCAGATCTCGACCATTGAACAGCGAATGGAAATCGGCGTCATCGCTCGCCGGAATTGAAGTCGTGAGTAATAGGATCAAAAATGAAAAAGTGGTTACGCGAGCGAGCATACGATTCCTTTCTCTCAACAGTGGTCAAAGGCCGCCTACAGTTGGGTGACTCGGAGTGTACTGCGGGTCGTTCCGAGTTGGCGGACCTCCCAATTACACATCACTTCGTCTTACGGGCAAATTATAGGCGAAAACAGCCATCTTTTCGCCCCGCCCATCGTCCGCAGCGAAATGCTGTCATTTATAGAGTTGCAAGCGGCCAGAGTGACCCAGTGTTTTTGTAAACCAGAGCCTGCAGATAACCGAAGTAAGCAAGGATTCTCTCTCTTTTAATAGCGGGTTTTCACATGCATCGATCCATCTCGTTTTCACTCGCCACTGTAATGGTCTGGATGACTTCTGGTTGCACGGAGCAGCAAACAGTGCGTTCTTATGATCCGACCGTGTTGGCTGAAGCACGCGAAAAGTTCCTGCTTGATCAGGAACCGAACGGGGTCCAGGGTGTGCTCGACGTGCAGGAGGAGTATGTGAAGCCGCACGACGTCGTTCTGGTGGGGCAGATTGGTGGAGTCGCAAATCCATGGTCACCGGGTAAGGCAGCTTTTATCCTTGCTGATCCGATCACGCTCTCTGAATTTTCAGAGAGCGGCACTGAGCACATCTGCGATGATCCGGGTTGTAAATTCTGCCAGCGGCAAAAAATCAACAAGTTAAAAGAGGGGTTAGCCGCGGTCGAATTCCGAGCGGCCGACGGTAACGTGGTGCCGATCGATGCACGTCAGCTGTTTTCAGTCTCTGATCGGCAAATGGTTGTTGTGCGGGGCAAAGTCGAAGTCAACGACCTGGGCTGCTTGGTTGTCGCTGCTGACGGTTTGTATGTTCGCCGATAAGCGAGAGGTGTCCTGGGATCCGAAGCGTTTTTTGACAGATTCAGTAGAAAGGTTTTAGTTATGTTTGTTCCGGTTCGTGTCGTCGCTGTGTTGCTTTTTGCCGCGTTGAGTTTTTCTGCTTTGACCGCCGAAGCGGCGGATACACCCTACACGTGGATTTTTGTCGAAGACATGCATTGCAGTAATTGCGCGAAAAAAATTGCGAGAAAACTCTACAATGTCAGTGGTGTCGTGAAAGTGCAGGCGAACGTTCCAAAAGACTATGCGGTCGTGACGCCTCAAGAAGGAACACAACTCTCTCCACGCGCACTTTGGGAAGCGGTGGAACAGGCTAAATTCAAGCCGGTCAAATTGCAGGGACCGAACGGCATTTTTACCAAGAAGCCTGCTGAATAGAGAAAGACCACACGGCACTTCGCAGCAATTCCACGCTATCACTACGCTGAGACAAAGCATGCATCGCACGCATCTGGCCTTGTAGCCAAGGCTGTGTTAGGCTGCCTCCCTGTACTCGGTTACTTGAGACCCGGTAACTTCGGGTTCCGTTGACCGGCACAATTTTGGCATGTAATTTCAAAGGAAGGTGGTGGTGCGGATGCTCGCTTCTTATTTTCGAACGGCAATGCTGCCGGTGGTTTTGATGGGCACTGTTTTGATGGGAGGTCTGTTCATGGCCGATTTGCAGGGGGCTGAGCCCGGACCAGCCGATGCCGATGCGCCGAAAGAATTCACCGCCACGCCTTCAGGCCTGAAGTATAAGATTCTTCGTAAGGGCAATGGTGAAAAACCGAAAGCGAGTAACACCGTCACGGTCAACTATCGCGGTTGGCTTGACAACGGGAAAGAGTTCGACAGCTCTTATAAACGGGGTGAGCCGATTAGTTTCCCACTTAACCGCGTGATCCCAGGTTGGACCGAAGGCATGCAACTAGTCAGCAAAGGCGGCATGATCGAATTGGAGATTCCTTCCGAGTTGGGGTATGGTGCACGCGGTGCCGGTGGAGCAATTCCACCGAATGCAAGGTTGCATTTTTTGGTCGAATTGATCGACATCCGATGAGTTATGTCCTGATGATGGTGTGGGGCTGACTGGCACCGCAGGAGATTGCGGTGCAGATTCGACCCCAGCGGGCCGATGCTGTGCCGGTTCTTAGCCGGTCAGTTGCCGAATCAACTCTTTGACGCGCGTATATGGTGATTCTCCACCTTTAGGGATAACCGTCTCGACGAGTTGCCCCTGCTGGTCGTAGACCAGGATGGCGGGAA
Organism: Planctomycetota bacterium; assembly: GCA_036153155.1. GTDB lineage: Bacteria > Planctomycetota > Planctomycetia > Pirellulales > UBA7805 > UBA7805. Next base: position 2,568 of record JAYZMM010000123.1, on the reverse strand, counting down.
TGCCCGCAAGTTTTAACGCGCGATAAACTTGATCAGCATCGTCGGTCATCAAGATATTGTCGAACGTTGCCTTCTGTTGTTCAAGAAATGGTAGGACTCGGGGTACGAGGCGATCAATCGATTCAAGCCCTTGATTATCGATATTCAGGCTCATGCATACCACCTTTTGTCGATCTTCTTCCTGGTGCAACTCAACCAAGTGGTGGAAGTCCCGCATGCAGGGCGGGCAGTAGGTCGCCCAGATGTCTACAACCACCACCTTCCCACGTTGCCGCGCGATGAGACTGCCGAACTGTGCGAGGTCCATTGGCTGTAGATCGACCTGGCCGGGTTTTCTCACGCCAGTGGCATCAACATTTTCAGATACCTGCGAAGAACAGCCAGCGGTGGTCATGCAAATCGCTGCGAGCAACGCAGCGTAAAGATAAACGGCAGCGGAAAGATATAAATGAGAGACCGCTCCGCATCGTGCGAAGCGGTCTCTCTTAATGTGCTGGCAGCCGTGCGACAACGTGTCCTCCCGCCTACCTGTAGGGGCACATGTTTTCATCGTTTTTCAGTGGCTACTAACTAGTTGTTGAGGATCTTCTTGGTCCCGGCAACAACCGAAGCAATTCCTTTGCCATCCACCTTTCCTTCGCCGAACGATTGATTGTCTTTCACCTTGCCGTTGACATAGGTCATGACCGTCACATCGGCTTGAGGAGAAATCGCAAAACCCTCCGGCCCGTTCGGCAGATCCTTAGCCACACAGATGGCGACGTTTTTAAAGTCATGTTTTTTTGCAAATTCCTTGGCTGATTCGGCGGCCTTGTCGGCATCTCTGCCGATAATGTTGACAAATGACGCCATTTTTTTGTCTGAATTTGCAGCTACCGTGTCATCAATCTCTTGCACGAGTTTGGCTAGGTTTTCATCGGTGCTACGCGCGAAAACCATGACGACCGGTTTGTTGCCCAAATAACAGCGATAACAACCGGTCCAGCCATCGGGTTTACCATCGTCTTGGGCACCCCCTGCTTTCGTAACATGGAATGCCGGCACGAAGTCACCCTCTTGAAGACCGCTCTTGATCTCTTCTGCTGTGGCCGCGCTTGTGACCAGACCTGTTGTCAGAGCCAGGGCGAATACGAATTGAATTTTTTTCATTGTCTGCATTAATGCGTCTCCTCAATCATGCACAGGTTAGTGAGCTCTTGCGCGAAGCCGCAGAGCTCTAATGCTCAAAAATCTACCTTGGGTAGAACGCCTGCCCTTCTACGCGAATTATATCGATCCGACGCACCAGAGCAAAAGGTCGGCGGAAAAAGAATCACAGCATGCGGCAGGATGAAAATACGGTGAAGAATCGATGCATCCCGGCCTTCCGCGACAGCGAAGATAGTATCTTCTCTCCTCAAAATTCGGTATAATTCGTTGTCGTAGGGAGAAAAATCGATCGGATAGCAGGGCGAAGTGATGATACAACAGCATTGGGTTCTATTTGCTGCGGATGCAGTCGAGGGTGAATCAAAGAGTGCGATCATGGTTGTGGTCGTTGCTTTAGTTGCACTGATCGCCCTGGTAAGCATTATTGTCTTGATGCTGTACGGAAAACTCTGGTTTCGAGCCTATATGTCCGGAGCCCATGTGCGGATGGTTAGCTTGATTGGAATGACTTTCCGGCAGGTCACACCGCGAGTCATTGTCGAGGCAAAAATCATGGCCGTGCAGGCAGGCCTAGTGGCAGGCGATACCCAATCCGGAATCAGTACCGATCGTCTCGAGGCACACTATTTAGCGAGGGGCAATGTGCCGAATGTGATCAACGCTATCATCGCAGCGCACCGCGCTGGCATGGATCTCGATTTCGATCGGGCCGCAGCAATCGATTTGGCAGGCCGCGATGTGCTCGATGCGGTGCGGACGAGCGTTTATCCAAAGGTAATTGATTGTCCCGACCCGCAGAAATCGCGTAAACCGACACTAAGTGCGATTGCTCGCAACGGAGTTGAATTGCGAATTCGCGCTCGAGTCACCGTGCGGACGAATTTGGCTCAACTGATCGGGGGAGCGACTGAAGATACGGTAGTCGCGCGAGTGGGCGAAGGCATCATCACGTCGATTGGATCGGCCGATAGCCATCTCGATGTGCTTGAAAATCCAGATCGAATTTCCAAGGCGGTATTGGCTCGCGGCCTTGATGCCCAAACGGCGTTTGAAATTGTATCAATCGATATAGCCGACATTGACGTTGGAGAAAATATTGGCGCCCGTCTGCAAGCGGATCAGGCGGAAGCCGACACGCGAGTCGCTCAGGCGACCGCGGAACGTCGGCGGGCAGAGGCTGTCGCACAGGAGCAGGCTATGAAAGCCTTGATCGCTGAAAATCGTGCTCAGGTTGTTTTGGCCGAGGCCGAGGTTCCTCGAGCAATGGCCAACGCGTTTCGCGAAGGCAATTTTCATTCGGATGGGTCGGCTTCGTAGCCGTGAAATCCCGGCTAAAGTCACAATCACACGACCACGGTATGGTTTACAGGTGATGCCTTGTCCTGTCCTACACCGTAGGAATTGACTTATTGCCCGACG
>JAYZMM010000122.1:0-5833 GCA_036153155.1 Planctomycetota bacterium | reverse complement strand
TACACAGTCGCACTCGCGACCGAAGAAAAAATAAACGAATACCGCAGTGAGATCATTGTCAACCAAGACGGTTCGCTCCAGGTGACCGAAACGATCCGAGTGACCGCCGCTGGCAATAAAATAAAGCGGGGCATCTATCGCGACTTTCCCACCCGCTACCAAAAGAATGCATTTCTGCAAGTCGAGGTGCCTTTTAAGGTCATCTCGGTCAAACGCGATGGAAAGCCTGAACCCTACCACACCGAGCAACAAGATAATGGGGTTCGCGTTTACATCGGTCGCAAAAATGTGCGGCTCAAGCCGGGAGAATATACCTATGAAATTCGCTACGAAACCAACTTCCAGCTTGGTTACTTTGACGATCACGACGAGCTGTACTGGAATGTAACGGGCAACGGATGGATCTTTCCCATTGAGCGAGTAATAGCCACCGTGCAACTTCCTGCTGCGGTGCCTCTAAGCAAAGTCGAAACCGATTCCTATACCGGAGCGCAAGGTGCAAAGGCAGACAACGCACGTGCGTCGATCAATAATGAGCGAAAACAGATTGAGTTTGAAACGACAGGGTCGCTAAGCCCCCACGAAGGCTTAACCATCGTGGTCAGCTTTCCCAAGGGATTCGTTAAAGAACCGACAGATGCGGAGCTTCAGAAGCTTTACCTGGAGTCCAATGTTTCGCTGGGCATTGCGGCGGTTGGATTCGTGCTCCTGCTGGGATATTACCTGGTGGCCTGGTTTTTGGTGGGAAGAGATCCACCGAGCAGAGCGATTGTTCCCCTCTATGATCCGCCCGAGAATCTCTCGCCCGCCTGCACCCGATATCTTTGGAAAATGGGCTACGATCGCACCTGTTTTACGGCTGCCATTTTGAATCTGGCATGCAAGGGATGGATCACAATTGAAGAGCACGAAAATGAGTACACGCTGTGCCGCACGAACGGAGCGTCAAATGGAAAACAACAGTTATCAAGCGGGGAAAAAGCCATTTATGGCGAGCTGCTCTCATCCGATTCGATCATCCTGAAACAAGCCAATTATAAAAAAGTAAAAAGTGCGATTGAGGCACTTTCCACAAAACTTTCTGATGAATTTGACGGTAAACTTTTTTTTAAACATATCAAATGGTTGGTGCCCGGGTGGCTCTTTACGCCGTTGGTGCTTGGCGGCATCTGGTTCAGCGGCGATGCCGATCAGGCCCTCGCCCCGATGCTGGCCATCTGGCTCACAATGTGGACATTTGCTTGTTATGCGTTGGGTAAAAAAGCATTGCGTGCCTGGCGGACGGCTCGCACTCTCCGGAGTGGCACGGCAAAGATGATCGGATCATACTTTGGCGCCGTCTGGGCCACCCTATTTTGCATTCCGTTCTTCGCCGGCGAAGTCGTCGCGTTCGGAGTCCTTTTTGCCATGCACTCGACCGGGGTGATTGTCTTTATCATGGGCCTGTTTATCCTCCACTGGATCTTCTGGCGACTAATCAAGCAACCCACCGAAAAAGGTCGAGGCGTGATGGACGCCATCGAAGGGTTCCGTATGTACCTGGGTCCGGTTGAAGGCAATCTGCTCGAAACATTGAATCCGCCTGAAAAGACACCAGCCTTGTTTGAAAAAATGTTGCCTTATGCGTTAGCCCTCGGGGTGGAGAACAGTTGGGCCGAAAGGTTTGTCGACGTGCTGCGAGCCGCAGCTGCTGATCCAAGCAGCACCTATCAACCGGTCTGGTACGTCGGCAGCCGATGGGACAACGACAGCCTGGGATCCTTTTCAAGCGATTTAAGCAGTTCTCTCAGTAGTGCCATTTCATCGTCTAGTACCGCTCCTGGGAGCTCTAGTGGCAGCAGCGGGGGAGGCTTCTCCGGCGGAGGGGGTGGCGGTGGAGGAGGCGGTGGCTGGTAAGGGCCGCTAGTCTAAATTTTTCGAATTCACCTTGAGATTTCACAATTCCTGTTGTAAAAATTCGTCACAAAAAACATTTGTCACCTAACGGGAAATAATGCACATGCAAACGATGAACAAAGACATTCAAACGGCCATGACTCCCGAAGATGCCCTCGACCGGTTACGCGAGGGGAATCAGCGTTTCGTCAACAATGGCATGGTCGCTCGAAATCTACTGGATCAAGTCGAGGCGACCAAAGGAGGACAAGCACCCTTTGCCGTGGTCCTCGGTTGCATCGACTCGCGCGTTTCGCCCGAACTTGTTTTCGACCAGGGGGTTGGCGATATTTTCGGCTGTCGGGTCGCCGGGAATATTGTGAATGAAGATATTCTGGGCAGTATTGAATTTTCCTGTAAGGTTGCCGGATCGAAATTATTACTCGTTCTGGGCCATGCGCGGTGCGGTGCCGTGATGGGTGCCTGCGACAAGGTCGAGCTCGGAAATCTGACCCCGATGCTCGCCAAGATCGGCCCGGCAATTCAATCTACGACTGAGCCGAGTGATCCGGAGAAGCGCAATTCGAAAGATGCCGAATTTGTAGATGCGGTGGCACGCAATAATGTTCTGCAATCGATCGCAATGATTCGTGAAAAAAGTGCGATCCTTGCGGAACTTGAAGCGCAGGGTGAAATTCTAATTCAAGCTGCCTACTATCAGGTGGCAACCGGGGAAGTTGAATTTATCGACTGATCGCGGCGCGAGGATCTGGACCAAGCGTTACACAGAGGCGTCGACGGCATCGTCACTCAACTCGCTTACAATCTGCAGCAGCGTTTCGCCAAGATAAGTTGCATAGCTCGGATCAAACCACAGGCGATATTGCATCGAATCACCAGCCGATTGTGGCAGGATTCCGCAACTGACTCCGGCGACGCGGGTAAAAATCATTTGATCCTTCGGGCTTTGCTCGAGTCGATGGCTGCAGGTTTGTGCAAAAAGATCGAGGCTCCCGCTTCCGGTGATCAGCATGGCCGCATCCTCGCGAATCACCGGTGTAAAGTTTGCCGCATCTGGCACCGCGTCGCGGAGCCAGGCGAGCGATATATCGCGTTGCGCAGCCTCGATAAAAAATTCCTCCGTTCCCACCCGCACGACAAGTCCACCCTGTGGCAAGGGTCGGCTTGCGTAGACGGTTGGCGGAACCTCCAGCCCCTTCTCTGCAAGCCAAGAGGCGGCACCGGGTCCCTTTACGCCCCATTTTTCGAACAAGCTTAAGTCGGTGAGCTCCGCAACTGGTCGGTTCGATGCACTTTCTGTAGCGAGAAACTGCAGGGGACTCTGGCGGATCGATTCGCTGTCGCTGTGGTTCATCTCAGTCCTTCAATTTCTGACGCAGTCCATCCGGATCGTAAAACGGAAGGGGGACGACGCGGGCCGATATGCGTTTTCCACCCGACCCGCAAATGGTTACCTCGGTTCCGACGGCTGCACGATTGGGCTCAAGAAAGGCGAGGGCCAATGGCTGACCGAGTGTCGTCCGGTGGGCAACACTTGTGATCCGCCCGATCATCGAATCTCCCGCGAGAATCAGATGGCACTCCTCCACACCTTCAGGTTTTGAGAGCATCAGACCGACAAGCGTCCGCTCCATCGGTTGCTTACGCAGAATTTTCAGGCTTCGCGAACCGACAAAAAAAGGCTTCTCCTGTTTTACCGCCCAGTCGAGGCCCACCTCATACGGATGGGTCAACGCATCGGTATCCTGCCCCACGATCAAATGTCCCTTTTCCAATCGCAATAAACGCTGGGCTTCCACACCAAAAGGTCGAATGCCCTGTGCCGCACCGGCCTTCATCAGAGCGTTCCACACATGAACCGCACTGCTAACCGGCATGTGAATTTCAAAGCCCAATTCGCCGACAAACCCGATACGCATCAGCAGGGCGTCGACCCCGGCAACCTTGGCCCGGTGCACATCCAGATATCGAAAGTCTTCCTGCGATAGGGGGAAATCGGTCAACTTCTCCAGCACCATCCGTGATTGGGGTCCGGCAACGTTGACAGCGGCCAGATGTCCGGTCGCATTGACCAGCTGCACATCCAGATGCCAGAGCATAGCCCAACGCTGCAGATCGCGATAAAAGGCTGCCGCACCACTGCTGGTCGCGGTGACATAAAAATGGTCTTCCGCAACACGAGCCACAACACCATCCTCGATGATCACACCGAGTTCATCACAACCGACCGCATAGCGCAGCCGGCCGACCGGTTGATCGGTAAACCGCCCCGTATAAATCTGTTCCAGAAAGCGGGCCGCATCCGGTCCTGTGATCTGCAGCTTGCCGAGCGTGGAGACATCGATCACCCCGACGCTATGCCGAACCTGCCTGGCCTCTTGCAGAATACAGTCTTCCCTGGAACTATTCTCACTGTGGTAATACTCCGGTCGGAACCAGGCTCCCGCATGCATCATTTCCGCATGATTGGCACGGTGAATTGCTTCCAACGGTGTCTGCCGATGCGGGTGGAAACGACGACCGGCAAGATTTGCAAGCGACACCGGGTGGTGGAAGGGCCTTGAGACAGTGGTTCCAGTTTCGTTGATCGACGCACCATTCAGATGCGCCAGAATACGTACTGCATTCGTATTGGATAGCTTTCCCTGCGTGGGACCCATGCCAACCGTGCTGTAGCGCTTCAGTAATTCGATATTATCGTATCCCTCCTGATGCGCATTTTTAAAATCGACCAGATGCAGATCCTCATCGAGATCGACGAAGTTCTTTTTTCCCTTGTGCGCAAAGATCGGATAGGGGTGACTCGGCGCCGCCCCCTGATGGTCCGGTGCGGCGGGGATTTCACCCTCGTATGATCCCAGGTATGCCGCAGCCTGTAGCCCCGCCCGCTCCCCAGAGGTGAGTTGATCCTGCAATTCGAACAGGCCGGCCACCCGGCCGGCAGCAAAAATCCCCTCTGGAATATGCCCCGGCACCAACTGGTTTAGCGACTCATCATTTGTAAAACGCACACCCGCCTGATAGGCCACCCCCGCATTCGGCGCCCAACCGACACTCATCATGATTCCATCGCAGGCAAGCCGCAAATGTCCCATCCGATCCGGTTTTCCCTCCCCATCAAGCGGGCAAAGAATCGCAGCATTGACTTTCGTACCCTGTGATCCGGCAAGTGCTTCATAAACGGTATGTCCACGAAAAATCTCAACGCCTGCCGCCGCCACCTCGCGGTCCAATCCGCTCTGTTCACCATCATGCCGCAGATCGACAACGGCAACGACTGTGATGCCGGCCTCAACAAAGTCGAGCGCGAGGCGATAACCATCCTGGTTTGCCGTAAGAATGACTGCCTGCTGACAGGGCGGCACCCGATAAAGGTAGATCAGCCGCTGTGCGGCAGAGCCGAGCATCACACCGGGTAAATCATTATTTTGGAACACTGCCGGCTGTTCGACGCAACCGGTCGCAAACAGCGTGCTACGTGTTCGCAACTTGGTGAGTCGCTGCTGATCAACCAATGCCACCCATTGGTCGGCATAGTGCCCGGCCACCTGCGTGCCAAGGCGGACTTGCAGATTGGCCAGTGATTCGGCTTTTGCTACCAAGCCAGAACATTTTTTGCTTGCCTCTTCCGAATGGGCGTGCTGGGTGAGCAGGCTGCCACCGAGGTGTGGTTGCTCGTCCACAAGCAGCACTTCTAAACCGGTCTCGGCTGCCGCAATGGCAGCCGCCAGACCCGAAGGGCCTCCGCCCACCACCAGTAGATCGCAAAACGCATAATCCTTCGGCGTGGCAACGGGTGTCGCATCCGGATTGATTTTTCCGAGACCCGCAATTTTTCGCATCTGATTTTCGTACGCCGAAAACAGACGGCGTGGCGTGTGGAACGCCTTATAGTAAACACCAACCGGCATAAACGCACCGAAGCGGTCAATGATTT
>JAYZMM010000121.1:0-5321 GCA_036153155.1 Planctomycetota bacterium | reverse complement strand
GATAACGGCAATTCTAAGCCTGCTGATCACCCTTTCGTATATCCAGCGGGCACCGCTGCTGACGTCGGAATTTGAGCCGTTATTGGCCGCCTTGCAGTTTTATCTCTGCCTGGGACCGTGCGGAGCCCGCCTTTCAATCGACCGATATCTTGCAGCGCGCAAGGGAAAAAATCGAATCGAGGAAAAAAAGTATTTCAGTGCGACGCTGGCAATCAGACTGATTCAAGTCCACCTCTGTATTATCGCCGGCATGATGGGGCTAGCGAAAATCTCGGGTCCTGGTGAGATCGTGGGTGCCCAGGAATGGTACGACCCCTGGGGAACCGGTGAAGCCGTATGGTGGATGATTTCGCGGCCCCAATCTCGGCTCTTTGAATCGCTCACGTTCCTAAGAGAATATCCCTATCTGGTGGCCGCATGGACACATCTGATCGTCTTGGTCGAAATCTTTTTTCCCATCTTTATTTGGAACCGTTTGGCTCGTCCACTGATTTTAGTGTTGGGTGCCGTAACCTGGTTCTCGCTAATGATCATTAGTGGCATTGCTCCATTTTATGCTTTGATGCTGGTTGCCAGCCTAAGCTTTGTCGCACCCGAGAGACTGGCAAGCTGGTTTGAAAAGGCGCCGCGCAGCGGTCCGGAGGCTCTGGCCGACCCGACATAAATGCGTTTTGTCTTTAAGGGTCGTGGTCAGATAGTGATTTTCTCAGTAACAAGTACTTTGTATAGCATCCCACAATGAAAGCTATGCAAACTGCGTTGTAAACGAGCAACCACAATGGACGATACCACGCGCCCGTTTTAATTTCGATCAAATCTGTTCCTGCAAAAGCAACGAATGCAGCGGCAACGATAAAACCAATCCGACGGAGGTCAGGATGTGCACGCCTTGCACGCACAGCAATGGCAAGGGCGATTGCCATCCAGAAAAATGCCTCTGCAATATTAAATACGGCCAATGACTGCAATCAGTAATTCGAGGTCGACTTGCTTTTGTTTTATAAACTGCTCATCACACGGGGCCCCTCGAGACCGAGTTTTTTCATTTTCTTATATAGCGTTGTGCGGTTAATCCCGAGTGTATCAGCCGTTTCGTTTCGATTCCAATTGTTTCCATTCAGCACATTCAAGATGATGCTTCTCTCAGGTCCTTCCAAGGCCTCTTTCAACGTTTGAGGTCGCGTCGAGGATTTCGCAGACCGTGCCGAATCAGCAGCGACTGACCGTGTGTAGCCGGTAGCTTCCGGAAGATCATCGACCTGAATTTCGTTGGATTTCCCGAGTAAAATCGCCCGCTCAATAATATTCTGCAGTTCGCGAATATTACCGGGTAGGGGATGTGTTTCCAGATGCTGCATCGCTTCTGGTGAAAATCGATCTACTGACTTGCCTAATTCTTCACGGAGTTTTTCAAGAAAGAAGTCGGCCAGATACGGTATATCTACCGCTCGCTCTCGCAACGGAGGCAATTCCAAATGAATCACATTGATCCGGTAAAAGAGATCTTCCCGAAACTGACCTTTAGCCACCAGATCGCTCAAATTTTCATTCGTTGCCAAAATCACTCGCGTATCGGCATGAAAAGTTTGCGTGCCGCCGATCTTTTCAAACTGAAACTCTTGAAGTACCCGAAGCAACTTGACTTGCATCGCCGGACTTGCTGTGGCAATTTCATCTAAAAAAATGGTTCCGCCCTCGGCTTGATGGAATTTTCCATCCTTCTCCGAACATGCATCGGTAAAAGCACCTTTTACGTGACCAAAGAGTTCACTCTCAAGCAGTGTCTCAGGAAGTGCGCCGCAGGCCACTTCGATAAAAGGTCCGTCACGACGTTCGCTACGTTGATGAATTTCTCTTGCAATTCTTGATTTTCCGGTACCACTTTCACCAGTGATAAGCACCGTAGTTTTTGTATTGGCAATCGTTTCAATGACCTCAAAAATCTGCTGCATCTTTGTGTCGCGGGACTGCAGTGAATCTGTTTCGATTGGCTCCGGGACGGATGGTTGCAACTTACTGGATTCTTGTGAATCTCGTCTTTCATGAATTATTGGATCCCCTGGAATTCCGTGTGATATCGCACGTTCAATAGCAGACAACAATTCGTCATCCATCAAAGGCTTCGATAGAAAATCGAACGCGCCGATTCGCATCGCCTCAACCGCTGTTTCGACTGTTCCATATCCGGTATAGAGAATGACGGGAATCTTCGCGTCTACTATTTGAGCCTCCTGGAGCAGAGTGAAACCATCGCCATCTTCGAGACGAATATCAGAGATCACCACATCGAAATGGGCACGGTAGAGTGCGTCCTTCGCTGTCGCAAGAGTGGCCGCGCTGGTGACTGTAAAACCAACTTCTGTCAACCATTCTGCTGTGGTTTTTAAAATGTGAAGATCGTCTTCCACCAAAAGAATTGAACCCATGCTCATGCTCTCGTTCCCCTTCACGCATCAAGTGCTGATTGTTTTGACCGTCGATAGCTACAAACCGACTCGGACTGAGCAGATCTATCGTCTACCGACTTTCAGTACCAAAGCTTGGGGGAGTCATAAGCTGTGATGCAATTTATCTACGTCGAAAGAGCGAGCGCGTCAAAAGATGGGATGTATTATTTATCTATGAGGTCGTTTTCGCCGTTGTAATCCCGTTAACCATTACAATTGGCTTCATGGAGGGCGGGGATGCGGAAGTCGGGCGATTTGGTGGCGATTTCAAGAAGCCGACAGATCATGTGAGAATTCCATAAAAATTGCTGTTCTTCCATCAAGTGTCCCTCTTTCGACATTCTCATATCTGTTACATAATGCGGTTCACCTTCCGTTCGTAATGAACAACTTGAGCTCGCACCCCGCCAGACCCCGCATTTTTCGTGCTCTGGCTGACGATTTGCAACCAAAAAGGTAAGAGAGACTCTGATGGCTATTTCTGTGCTCGTCGCCGATGATCATCCGATGGTTCGCAGCGGGCTCGAAGAATTGTTTTCGGGAACCGATATCTCTGTCATTGCTGTGGCCAGCAATACCAAAGATGCAGTGACCGAGACAGTGGCGCGGCAGCCTGACGTGGTGCTTTTGGATGTGCGAATGAACGAGGATAGCGGTCTTGATGCGTTGGAGGAAATTAAACAGATGCAACCCCAAACGCCAGTTGTTATCCTTTCCACCTACGACAATCCTACCTATGTCGCACGAGCCCACGCACTGGGGGCTTGTGACTATGTGACCAAAGGGACAAGCCGGGATGATCTTGTACGGGTCGTTTCTGCAGCCGCAACCGGTAATTCACCCATTGAAGTAGGCCTGCTCTACAGCATTGCGGCCACCTTGGAATCAAAAAAAGGTGCCGGAGACGATGTTGCGTTGACCAACCGCGAGTCTCAGGTTTTACGACATATTGCCCTGGGGCTTAGCAATCGCGAGATCGCAAATTCGCTGAGCATCAGTATCGAAACGGTCAAAGAGCATGTGCAGAACATCTTGCGAAAAATCCGGGTTTCTGATCGGACTCAAGCCGCCGTCTGGGCGGTGCGCAGAAACCTAGTGTAATTGATTTTTGTGTCACCCTGCGCGAGGGTGCGCTGTCTCATAGACTTCGCGCAGGCGAGCCGTACTCACATGAGTATAGATTTGGGTCGTTATCAAACTCTGATGCCCCAAGAGTTCCTGCACACTGCGGATGTCGGCTCCCCGATCGAGTAAATGGGTGGCAAAACTGTGTCGCAGCGTGTGTGGGCTCGTTCGCTGATCCAGGCCTGCCTGTTTAAGGCATTTCTCCAGCATCCGACCGACACTCCGGGATGTCAGTCGCCTACCGAAGCGATTTAGAAAGACAGCCGATGCTGCGTCTTTGCCTGCTTTCGGATCCGGTTTTCGTTTGGTCAACCAATTTTTCAACGCCCTCTGCGCATATGATCCTAACGGCGTTAAACGTTCTTTCCGACCTTTTCCCTGCACACGAATAAGTCCGGCTGAAAAGTCGATGTCTTCCAAACCAAGGGCAACCAGTTCACTGACCCGCAGCCCTGAAGAATACATAGTTTCCAAAATCGCCCGATCTCGTAAGCCTGATGCCGTAGTTGCCGAGGGACTCTCAAGAATTTTTGCAACCTCCTCAGCCGATAAAAAATGGGGAAGCTTCCGACCCGCCCGCGGATTTCTCAATGGTTTTGCAATATTTGCCTCAACCCATCCCTCACGAACAGCAAAGCGGAAAAAGCTTCGAAGGCAGGCCAGTTTTCTAGAAATCGTTGATTTTGCGTAGCCCTCCTCCTGCAACCGAGCGATGAATTGGCGTAGATCAAGGGTGGTAACTTCAACAATTCTTACTTCCCGATCCTCGATCTCTTCTAGATACAACACCAACGCTATTAAATCTTCTTCATAGCTCTTCAGTGTGAGGGTTGATGCATTGCGCTCGACGCGAAGATATTCAATAAATCTTTCGATGGCCGTGCGCATGATCAGTGGGCCATGAGAGGCATGAAAGGGTTGTCAGAGCAAATCGTCCTGATCAAGTGGAAGAGGCAAGTCAAATCTCTTTTCGCTGACCGGGGCCTCTTCGCGGATCCGTTGACTTAGAATCGCGGCATCCTGCCAGGTGAAACTCAACTCCGGATTGGAAGCGTAGCGACCAAGCAATCGGAGGGTTTCGGCACGACTTTCATCGTCAAATAAAAACACGTAACGCTCATCGCCTTTCACCATGGCCAATACATTAATATCCTGAGACACGATGGTTCCCCCTAAAGTCCGCCTTCACGTCAGTGCCCGGAAGAGCGTTCGGTTTCGCGTGTGATCAAAATCATTGGTGTATCCGTCACCACGCTATTTATCGGCCATTTAGACCTCGTCCCGTTACTCGGGATTTTCACTCTTATCGTTCCGGCAGGAAAAATAGGGATGATTGCATGCACATAAGCGGTAGTGCAGGCTTTATCGGCACAGACGTTACAGATCGCCCTGCTATCGCCTGCAAAGGTGCGTATCAGTTGCTTGCAGAGGATCGCAGCAAGAGAAGATAAATTTGTAGAAAGCGCAGCCAAAGTGGCATTACGGGCTCAAGGATGCGTCACACGCTCTAAATCAGAGTGCCAAAGCCTGCTAAACCTACGGGCTCTCTACTGGCGAAGGGTTCCCCGTAGGCGGCGCCTATCGATTTGCCCCAGTAAGATGCTTCGCTTTCGAGTTGATGGAAGAATGTGGGAGATTCACCACGCGGTCCCATTGCGAACTGACTTTGATAGCACTTGATGGCCTGCAGCTTTTGCGGCCAGTGCTGGCTGATGTCAATCACAAATGCAGGCTGTGGCACGAGTTTTA
>JAYZMM010000120.1:0-6570 GCA_036153155.1 Planctomycetota bacterium | reverse complement strand
AAGGGAGAGATGGCGTTGAAATATTTTCGCGAAAATATCGCCTCGCTTTCCGGATATACGCCCGGAGAGCAGCCGCAACAAGGCAAGTTCATTAAATTGAACACGAATGAGAACGCCTATCCGGCGCCTGATAGCGTGATGCAGGCAATACGATCAGTTGATGCAGTCCGTCTCGCCCGATATCCGGATCCTGATGCCACTGCGTTCCGTGCAGCAGCGTCAGCGGCACTTGGAGTTGCGGAAGATTGGATTTTATGTGGCAATGGAAGCGATGATCTGCTTACGATTCTGGTGAGGGCCTTTGCTGGCGAGGGAGATGCGATCCGCTATAGTGAGCCGGGTTATATTCTCTACCCTACGCTGTGTCACATTCAGAGTGCGGTACCTGATCCGGTGCGTTATGCCAACGATTGGTCGCTGGACAACCGTTTCGTTGCAGGCGCCGATCATGTCCGGCTTGCGGTGATCGCAAATCCGAACAGTCCGTCCGGCACGATGATCGACTCGCACCAAATCGCACAATTCGCTTCAGCACTCCCCTGCCCGCTTGTGATTGATGAAGCCTATGTCGACTTTGCAGATGCGGATGCACTAGAGTTGGTGAAACAGTGGCCGAATCTTGTCGTTACCCGTTCGCTGAGTAAATCCTATGCCCTAGCTGGATTACGATTCGGTTATCTCGTCGCCCAACCGGAGATGATTGAACGTTTGTCCCGCGTGAAAGATAGCTATAACTGTGACACGCTGTCGATTGTGGGGGCGACCGCCGCCATATCCGATCAACGATGGCGTGATGAAAACCGCAAGCAAATTCAAGCGACTCGCGAGCGGATGGACGAAGCACTGACAGCGATGGGATTTCAGATACCTCGTTCCCATGCAAATTTTCTCTGGTGCATCCATCCTGAGAAATCGGCTCGTGATATCTATGAGCAGTTAAAAAAAGAACACATTTTGATCCGCTACATGGAATATCCAGGTTGGGGTGATGGCGTTCGGATTACCGTGGGGACCGATCCTCAGATAGATGCACTCCTGGAGGTGCTTCCCGCGATTCTCGCGCGGATTTGAGCGTTATGTGCCGAGCGTGCGGTCGAGACGCTGCCGATTCCACTGCAGCTTTTCCTGCTGCGACATCGTTGAGAAATCGGGTGTTTCCTCCTGCGTGGCGGCTTTATCCGCAGAAGATCCAGCTCCGTTTGTAGGTTTCACCGTAGAGGTATTTTTGCTTACGGGGGTACCACTACTCTTACTGCCGTAGGCACTTTGCCTCAGGGTCGATACCAAGTCATCTTCGAGGCTTCGATAAGGCATGATTTTTCGCTTTGCGAGTGCTGCATGGTAGCTTCGTACCGCCTCGGCCGGATCGGTGATCTCACCGTCAGCGAGTAAACGCAGGTGGCGGATAAATGATGATTGATGCTCCGAATTGTTGATCATCCTGCCATAAAGGGCGACGCGTGCTCCATATTTCTTGGCTTCCCAGAGTTGGTGAAATGCGTCAAACGTGGTCCCGGAAGATCCACCCAGAATGCCGACGACCAGGTGGCGGTCGTACGCAACCAGTTGCTCCATAGCGGCGGGTCCCTGATAGGGAACTTTCAGAAATAAGGGCCTGCCTTTCCCCGCTACTCCGGCTAGCGTACGCGCTATATTGTCGTTGATAAATCGTCCCAGATTTCCAATCGGTGCTTGAGGCGCGTTGGGTGGAAAGACCTCTAAAAAGTGCCGAAAGCTTTTTTTTTCGGCTTCCTGACGAAACGCTTTGTAGCCCTCCAGCATCGCGGCATCCAAATGAATGTCGTTGTTATACGTTACCGAATAGAGCCCGAGGTCTGCGCCGAGGGACCGTTCCTCTGAGGAGCAATCCAGCTTTCCGCACATTCCGTGATCAATTTCCGCAGTGCGGAAGGGCCTGGCCGGTTGCTGGGTGTATTGACCACCTTGCGCGAGCCAGATGTCGGTGGTGTCGTTGGCCCGAATGGCCGGCGTGACATGCGAGGAGTCAAATATGCGCTCGCCCAATGTAAGGACTTCGTTCGTGCTGGCGCTCATCAGCATGATGTCCACCAGACCCTGTCGGACGTTTTGTCGGATGATTTCTCGGTAGTCATCCAGAGATCTAAACCGACCCTCTTCGGCGTGGTGCTCTGGGCTTTTTCCCGGTGCGGCCATTCCCCCGGCCATATCCGCATCCTTCGCGTCGGCGAGCAAAAAATCGCCGCAGCTTGGATCATTCAGGATCCTCGCAATTTTAGTGTCGAGACTTTTTGTGGCCATTACTCAATCATCCCTTGGGACTGTTCCTCCACCTCCTATCTTAGCTCAGAAACCGGCATCAAGCGGCCAAATCAATTCCCGGTTGTGCCGGTTTTTATGATTTTTGCGTTCCATCCAACAGCATTCCTCGCGTCCCCTCACTGGGCGCCACAATAAAAATTTCAGGCTCAATTCCCGTTGCCGTTCGATAGGCTTGTTTGACTTGAGCTGCGACCGACTTGGCTGTTTCGGCCTGTACCAAAGATACGGTACAACCACCGAATCCGCCCCCGGTCATGCGGCAGCCGAAGACACCATGATCGAGGCCGAGATCCCAATGAATCTGTGCCATCGTATCCAGTTCGACGCAGCTGACCTGATAATCTTCGGCGAGGGAGCGGTGGCTTTCATTCATCAACTTTCCAAAACGGACCCAATCTCCCGACTCAAGGGTAGACGCGGCTTGCCGGGTCCGCGTGATTTCAGAGATGACGTGCCGAGCCCGCTTGAGCAAGGTGGCCTCTATGCTCGAGTCGTCAATCAGCTTCGTGGTGAGATCCCGATAGCTCGATTTGCCCAATTGATCCAGGGCTTGGGAGCACTCCTGTCGTCGGGTTGCATACTGACCGTCGGCCAGCGAATGCCGCACGTTGGTGTTTGCAACCAAGAGACCAACATCCCGTTGTCCGAAGGGAATGTTCCGCCAAGTTTCTGATTGGCAATCCAGTAAGAGTGCCGTATCGGCGCGGGCCGCCACACTTACCGCCTGATCCATGATGCCGCATGGCACTCGGGCAAATTCATGTTCAGCCTGCTGACAAAGACGAGCTTTTTCTATCGGCTCGATGCGATCTCCGGACATCAGTTCCACAAGGGTCGCGGTTGCTACCTCAATCGCGGCACTCGAACTCAAGCCTGCGCCACGGGGCACATCGGAGGCGATAACTGCAGAAAATGGATCGAATTGTAACCCGCGTTGCTGGCAAAGCAGCAGCGGTCCGAGAACGTAGGCGGACCAAGAAGGCTGTCCAGCGCATGAGAAATCAGTGGTTTGTATCTGTTCTGTGGCACCAAGGCTTTCCATGCGACTAAGCGCATCCGACGAAGGTCCGGCGGCAATTGCCGTGCAGCGATCGATCGCGATCGGAAGTACAAGGCCGTCGTTATAGTCGACGTGCTCACCGATCAAATTCACGCGTCCTGGAGCAATGCTCAACCAGTGCGGCGACTCCCCGAAGCGTTGTCGGTAGGCGTCTATTGCCTGTCGCCCAATTTTCGGGATTGGAGGGTTTGCCTCAGTTGGCGAGGATGGCATTACGATTTCTCGGAGGACAGCTTGGATTGAATCCGTTTAATGCGCTGCGCTGCCTCGTCCCGCTCTGGTCCGGACACTTCCCGGTATTGCTGCACTGCTTTCGATAAGTCTCCTGCCGCTTCGGCCACGCGACCACGGGTCATCATTGTCGATCGTTTGACCGAGTCTTTCGGCCAAGTAGGGGCAGTTTGTTGTTTGTCGGTTTGATCAAGATAATACTCTGCAAGGGGGTAATTCCCCTCATCCAAGGCGATCGTCGCTAAGTGGCGAGTAGCATCTCGACGAATCACATCGGCACGTTTGAATAGAAAATCGATTTGCTTTTTGTCTTCCGCAGGAATATTTTTTTTCGGCAATTTTTGAGCCATCGTGCGAGATGCTAACAGAAGTGGTTTGGCCCCTTTTTCACCGATTGGTGCGTCATGTGACCGGCGAGGTACTCCCTCAATCTGCGTGGTATAGCGACCTGCAAGTTGCTGCAAACGACCCGCCCATAGCGGATTCACCTCGCCAATGACAAATTTGCTGTATTGACCTAACTCGCTGGCAATTCTTGAACGGTCTTGATTGGCAGGATCCGCAAGGATGCGCCCTGCCACGTACGGCCACGGCCAAATCCGTGGTCGAGGCATCTGGTCGAGTGCATCAAAAGCATCTGCCAGCTGGGATGGATTGTTGACCAGCCGCATACGATTCTGGCCTCCGAGGGCCATCTGCACCGATTTCATTCTTTTCGATAAGGATTGGGGGCTCGCTTCCACAAATGGAACTACCTGTTCAACCATAGCGTCGGTTACCCAGTAGGGTTTTTCGGCAGTATCCCATGCACGAAGTAATGCTGCGTTCTGCTGCACATCCGTCAGGGTTGCGATGCTTTGGTCAGGCCCGGGCAGCGGAAGCCCATAGGTCGGGTCGAAGAGATAGATTTCTCCATTGTGCAGTATTCCAACCGTCCACAGCGTGAGCGTTGGCGATTCATCCGGACCCGCTGCCTGCGGAAGGTATAACAACACCACATCCAGATCAATTTGTCGCGCTAGCAGTGCAAAAAGCCATGCACGGTCGACCGCCGTTCCATGGCCGAGCAAGAGAGTTTGCCAGGGAAGTTGGGCCGCGGGCTTCGCATCCGCCGCTGGCTGCGGATCGAGCGCAATGTGTGCAACAACCCAATCGAATAAGTCCTGCGCAGCCTCGAGGTCGTCGCTTGAATTGAGTGAAGCATAATTTGCAACACCATTAACCAAAGCACATTCCCGAAGATAGGCCCCGTCATAATTGGTGTAGGTCGCATCCTCAAGGCTGGAAATCAACGGACCGGTTTGAAATATCTCGGGCAGTGTGGCCAAGAGTGGATCAAGCTGCCAGTTGGTTTGTGGCTGCTCAATGCGGCTCCACTGATTCAGTCGGTCAATGATCTGGGAAAGAATTTGAGTCGGACCAAACTTCGAGAGGTGATTCAGATTGTCTACGGCATAGTCAAAATAATCCTGGTTTTGCCCACCGCTGTCTTGCGCGTCTGCGGAAATAGGTATGACCGGTCGCTCGGCACAACCCGTTACCGCAACGACTACAACCAACAGATGAATCGCTCGGCAGTGATGTCGGTAAGGAGATAGCATTAAGTTCTTGGATTTCGAGGGTGAGATTAATTCGTCGGCTAACTGTTCAAGGCGTGATCTCAAGCACCGTTTCACGCAGTTGTAACAATCTGCACATCATCTCTTCAAATGTACCGAGCGATATCATGTTCTGTCCATCACTTGGAGATTGATCCGGATCGGGGTGTGTTTCGAAGAAAAGTCCATCGATTCCCACTGCGATCGCACTGCGAGCGAGTGGTTCTACCAGTTCTCGGTTGCCGCCGGTCGCCCCAGGCAATGAACCGGGTTGCTGGACACTGTGTGTGGCGTCAAATACGACCGGCACACCGAGTTGGCCAAGTCCGACAAGAGACTTCGCATCGCTTGCCAGTCGCCCGTAACCGAAGAAGGTGCCCCGCTCACAGACGAGCGTATTCTGGCAGCCACCTCCGCGAAGTTTATCGATTACATGCCGCATATCCTCGGGAGCGAGAAATTGTCCCTTTTTGGCATTCACTGCACGTCCGGTCGCCGCGGCGGCGAGCAATAAATCAGTTTGGCGACACAAAAATGCGGGAATCTGCAGCAGTTCGCAGACCTCACCGGCCGGAGCAGCATGCGATGGCTCGTGAATATCGGTGGTCACCGGAAGCCCTGTCTTTTCGGCGACCATCTGCAGAATTTTGAGGCCTTCTGTCAGGCCTACTCCACGATACGCGTCAAGGCTGGTGCGGTTTGCCTTATCGAACGAGGCTTTGAAAATAAGGTTGATATCAAGTCTTTTGTTGATGTCCGCAAGCGTTTCAGCGACCGCAAGGGTCGCTCCGGCGTCTTCGATTACACAGGGTCCGGCAATCACCAGTAGTGGACTTCGGCTGCCGCACTGATAGGGCCCGATGGTGATAGGATCCGATGTCACTGAGCAATGCCTTTTAGTGGTAACTTTGCGTGTTCGGGGGCAATATAGAGGTGCAACGCAAGGTGAGGCAACCGTTCCTTGTGGGGAAAAAATGTGGAAAAATCGGCAAGTCCTGCAAAGCGGTCCCGCAGCGGCTAATTGCAGTGAAATGCTGCGAAAGTGTTTAAATTTATCAGGCAAAATCAGACACTTGCCGCATTTTAATCTAGCTACTAGGAGGGGGTTTAGGGTGCAAAAAAACAATTCGTAAAAAAATAAAAAAAGATTTAAGTCAAGTCTAGTAATGGTGATGTGGCGCAAGCGGATTCACTGAAATCGGCTTTTTGGGGTTTAGGCACACCGATTGCAATTAGGTAGAGGTGCACTAAGACGAAACAGTGTGATTCCAAATGAGACTGGCCCGTAGGCCTCTGATGTACTCCTGCCGGATGGTTGCCTTGCCCCTGGCCACACGGCACTGTCAAATCGTATTTGGCACATCAGAGGCCTCCTTTTTG
>JAYZMM010000119.1:0-25537 GCA_036153155.1 Planctomycetota bacterium | reverse complement strand
TTTTACGGGAGATTCACTGCGTACGACAAACGGCTGACCCCAAGCGGTGGTGACTGGTGTCTCAAGTAACAGTTGAGCCACCTGCTTTTCCTGCAGTTCAAGGGGTGACGCGTCGCGTAACAGCAAGCGACCGATCACTTCGGTTGTACCAAGATGCAGACGAATTCGCTGACGGTGCTTCAGTTTAGTCATGGCAATCGGTGCGATTTCCACGCCCAGCAGACGTGATGGTCTAAGCAGATCGGCAGTAGCCAGTTCGCTTCCTCGGGCAATTTCATCTTGAGCGATACCAGCAAGATTTATGGCGGCCCGCTGACCTCGCTCGATTCGGTTCACATCATGGCCGTGTGTTTGAAGGCTCCGCACGCGTGCCACCCGGTCGCCGGGATAGACATCGATTTCATCGCCCACCTGCAGTGTGCCCCGTAGTACGCTCCCTCTCGCAATGGTGCCATGGCCCGGCAACGAAAAAGTTCCATCCACCGCCATGCGAAAAGGGCCCGCTGTGCGTGCCGCATCGAGTGGCACGTTCGCTTCAATACTGCGTAACAGTTCCTTTTTGAGCGACTCGATTCCCATGCCCGACAGCGAGCTGGTGCGAACGATCGCCGCGTCAGAGAGAAATGTGTCCTGAACCAATTCGCGGACCTCCGCCTCCACTAAATCAATCCAGTCTGCATCGGCGACATCGCACTTGGTCAATGCAATGACTCCCGCTGAGAGGTTCAATATTTTAAGGATTTCCAGATGTTCGCGCGTCTGCGGTTTCACCGAATCATCGGCTGCGATCACCAGCAAGGCCACATCGATTCCGGTTGCCCCGGCCAGCATGTTGCGGACAAACCTCTCGTGCCCGGGAACGTCCACAATTCCCAATATGTAGTTGCCCAGTTCAATCGATGCAAATCCAAGATCGATGGTGATCCCACGTTTTTTTTCCTCCGGCAGTCGGTCGGTTTCGATTCCGGTCAGCGCACGCACTAACGCTGTTTTTCCGTGGTCGATGTGACCGGCGGTCCCGAGGATAAGATGGGTAGCCATGCTTCCATTCTAAGACATGCGGAGGGAGTTCAAGAGACCCCGGCAAGTCGCCGATTACTTCTGGGGAAGTGGCTCAGAGGCACTGGGAAAAGAATCGTCTTCTATAGCCGCCTGACGGATTTCGGCATTTGCACGGCTGTCTACAATACTTGCCGGAACAAAACCTTTCAGCGTATTGCTCGCGCTACTGCAACCACCTAAGACAAACAGGACTAATATCATAAATGCCGGATTAGCGCGAGAAATCGGGAGCATCAAAGGCATGGGTTATTTAACCACCTTTTCTGGCTCGGCGCTGGACATCAAGTTCGGGAATTTGATTCGCAAGGGTTCCCACTTCGGCCAGTCGAATTCGGGGGTGATGGCCTGACGCGTCCGCTGAAACGCGGCTGCTGTCTCTCGACCAAATTGAGAAAATCGCCTTCGAATCGCAACGGAAGTTGTCGATACCGATGCCTGCGAGGCCGTCTGTTTGACTTCCTGCTGTTCAGGCTTGGTTTTTTTCTCGTCGACCTTTGGCCTCGAAGCTTTTGAAGTTTCCTTGGTCTCCGCAACCGGCTTCTGATCCTTTTTTGCGGATCGCGGTCCGAAGGGATTAAATTTTCGAATCGACCAATCCTCCGCCATGCTTTGACCAAGAAGGCCAAAGTTGAGCAGCAAAGATAAAGTGAGTATGAAATTCGAGCGGATGTTCACAGTTAATTTCTCCTCCGAATGTCTCGATCCCCTGGTGATGCACTCACGGTTGCGACTTAAGGGTGCGGAGTCTCTCAAAACAGATAAGTGAAGTCCAGTGCATTCGGCTCGTTTCTGATTGGTTTGCGGCCGATAGGAGCGGGCAACCTGCGCTGCGTGACGGCAGTGCTTGCAGGACCCGTTTGCTGCGGATTCACCGCTCAGGGGATTCCCCGAGGGTGGATTCCCGTATCTGATTTGCTTAGCATTGGGTGCTGCCTGGCATTTTTCTGATTCAAAAGGTTTGCCAGTCGCAACCCGGGGTGGTCCCGGATAACGGAGAGAACCAACAGGGGAAGCATGCGATGATTGGTTTTATCGGCGCCGGCCAGATGGCGCAGGCACTCGCACAGGGTTTAGTGCATTCTGGCATTTTTTCGGAAGCAGAAATTTATGCGAGTGATCCGAGTGACGCGGCACGCGAGGCATTTTCGGAGCTGCTACCGAATGCACAATTGCACACAGAGAATGAAAAACTGTTGTCGACTTGTCAAACGATTATCCTGGCAGTGAAACCTCAGCAGATGGCCGATGTTCTTAGTCCCTTGAGTGAATCCATCCACCCATCGCATCTCGTGATTTCTATTGCGGCGGGCATTCGACTTTCCTGGCTTGCTGCGCAAATGAATCATCAACCGCGATTGGTCCGCGTGATGCCAAACACGCCATGTCTCGTAGGACAAGGAGTTAGTTGCTACGCACTCGGCCCGAACGCGACCGGTGAAGATGGAGGCTTTGTTGATCGCTTGCTCTGCAGTGTCGGTAAGGCGTTTTGTGTAGAAGAGGGGCAATTGGATGCGGTGACCGCACTTTCCGGTTCCGGCCCCGCTTTTTTTTGTGCGATTCTGGAGTCGTTGGCAGCAGGAGGAGAGCAATGCGGTTTACCCCTACCGCTTGCCGCCTCGCTGGTCCTACAGACAATGCAAGGCACTGCCGCATATCTTGAGCAGACCGATGTAACGCCCGGCGAATTGAAAAGACGTGTCAGCAGTCCGGGCGGAACCACCGTGGCAGGTCTGAATGCATTGGATGCCGGTCAGCTGGACGGTGTGCTTAAAGCAAGTGTGCAGGCGGCCGCGAAGCGCAGCGCCGAACTTGGCGAAGCATAAGTTTGCTACGGGTTACGGTCGAGTAAACCCCGACTTCGCATCCATGCCGTACATCGCGCGGTCCAGTCGGAAGCGGTGGGTACCGAACGGGCTAGACCGAGTCCATGACGTCCCTGTTCGTAAATATGTAACTCCACTGGAACGTCGGCGTTACGGAGTGCTTGATAGAAAGCAATGCTGTGTTCGGGTACAACGCCAGTGTCTTCACCGGTATGCCATAGAAAAACGGGGGGCGTATCAGAGGTAACCTGTTTCTCGCTCGATAATTTTTTCAGCAACGCCACGTCAGGATTTTCACCCAGCAGATTTCGCTGTGAGCGGGCGTGGGTATATGGCTGCCCCAAAGCAATCAGTGGATAACCGAGGACCAGAAAGTCGGGGCGACTGCTCTGCTGGGAAACCGGATCGCTGGCCGACTGATCACCATCATCGAAGTGGGTCGCCAGAGCCGAAGCCAGATGCCCTCCGGCCGAGAAGCCCATTGCACCGATCCGGTCGGGCTTCAGGTTCCAGTCTTTCGCCCGGGCACGCACCATCCGGATCGCCTGCTGGGCATCCTCCAAGGGAGCCGGATGACGATAGCCTTTCCCCTGATGTCGATAATCGCAAACCACTGCCGCAATACCCAGAGATTGAAGCCACCTGGCAATTTCAGCCCCTTCATGCCCTTTCGCCAGTGCACCATAGCCGCCTCCAGGAAAAACCACCACGCCGGTACCGACGGCGAAGTCGGGGTCTGGCAGATATGCTTCTAGGTATGGACGGTCCTTTTCAGCGTCACCCTTCGCATGGGGTGGTGTTTCTCTCCAGAGATCGATTCGCTGTGGTGGTGATGTTTGAGCGGACTGTTTATCGTTCAGTTTCTTGGACGCCAAATCGATTTCGCGGATCCAGATATTGCGGAAGCGGACCGGATCACCGTGATACTGTATATGCAGCGGCAATTTGTCGGCGTGAGCGCTGTAGGCTGGCGGGCTATCCCAGGCGGTGCTACCCTCCAGTTCAAAGTCATTTTGCACTACCACGCCATTGTGCAATACGGTTACCGAGGCGGGCCGTAGCAGGGTTTTATCGTCGGCAAACCGTGGCGCGCGAAACACAATATCCATGCTCTGCCATTCCCCTGGCGGTCGGCTTGCATTGACTAGCGGTGGACTTTGTTTGTAGATGGCCGCCGCTTGTCCATCAGGATAGGTTGGGTTGTCAAAGGAGTCTAGGATCTGTACTTCGTAGCGGCCCATTAGATAGATACCGCTATTGCCCCTGCCCTGCCCGGTTCCCTTGTCTCCGGGTGGCGAGGCAAACTCAAGATGGAGTTGGCAATCGCCAAATGCTTGCCGACTTGAAATGCCGTTTTTGTCCGCCACTACATAGCCGTCACGAACCCGCCAGTTTTCGCCCCCCTCAAACGCCGACATATCTTTGCCATCAAAGAGAATAATTGCATCCTCAGGCGGACCACCTACAGGACCGGGACTGACCGTTTGCGGGACCTTCCAGGTAATTCCACTTTTCCATTCTTGACCACAAAGGAGGGTGTTGCTGGTGAGCAACCAGGAGAGGCTAAGCAAGTAAATGAAATAATGAGGATTCTGCATGCGAGCAAACCTTTCCATTTGGGCAGGATGAAGTAGAGGTTGTGAAATGAAGTTTGTATCAAAGCGTTTATTGTACGGCCTGGTGACAGGCTGAGAACCAGCCGAAAAATCGGGGCTATAACCGGGTGCATGCAACCCCTGTGGAGGAGCGGTTTTTTGAATGCAATGGCAGAAAATAAATTTTCTGCCATTGCCCTTTTCGACTTTGTCGACCACATTAAAGACCACAGAGAATGATTGCTTGAGAAGCCTCACGGTAATTTTTCTTCCGCAATTGCATCGTAGATCGGCATACGCTTCCAGGGGGTTGATGATGTCTATTTTTTGCACGGTTGATGACAAGCACATTCCTTTGTACCGCATCATGTGGGTGGCTTCCGTGCCTCATTTTTGTGGGGAGGAGGATTGTCTTGCCGAAGGGAAGTATGAAATTCGCCTGGAACAAGGCGAAGCCGTTTGGGCAAAAGTCGAAGAGAGGGATGAAGCGTTAGAAGCGCTCGATCGCTGGCAAGGGGGTTTGGAAACACCCGGAGAGGATTGGGAGGCCTGATGTCGTTATTTGATAACCCAGAGTACCGTTGGCGGGAAACTTATTTGCTGTTTTACAAGAGACAGCAGCGGCCATCGGTAGATAAGATCCGCCAGGCGATTGAAAGTATTCGCGGAAGTTATCAGATCGAGCAAATCACAGGGACAGCCGAGGGGGTGTTCGAGTCTGCCACCGTGTTTGCCGAGGAGGCATTTGCTGCAATCGATATGAGCTATATCGAAGATGATCAGATCGCTGAGCAAATTCTCGAGATTCAGCAAGAAATGCGTGAAGTTTTGGAAGACCCTGAAGACTTGGCAAAACTTGATAGCCTGGGAGAGAATGATGCTCGGATTGATCTTCTGCACTTCGAGCGACTAACGGGTGATTTTTCGGACGACGACGAAGATCTTAACTCCTGCTTTGACCCTTCTGCCCTGCTTGCGGTCGCGGAAAAGTGGACTCTTTTGACCGGTGGCGTCTGCCTGGATCCAGCATCTGCCACCATTCTTTGATTTTCCGGCCTCGGGAAACGCCTTGAGAGACGGAGTGGCCTAACGGTTCTCATCCGGTGTCATGCCCTCCATCCATTGTGGTGAGACAAATCGGAGAAGCAAGTTTTTGAGTGTTGCAGTGGCTTGCTTCGGTGGCTGCTCGCTTAAGATATTTTGTCGGTTTTCTGAGGTGTAAAAGCCCGCCCGACCCAGCCGCAGCGAAGATCCTGCCTGGTCCAACAATTTTTCTGCCCGATCCGCAACGCGACGACTCCAGAGTAATCCATAACGTTGTGAAAATTCTTGCCACAGATCGTTGGTGCGATCACCTCGCTGCGACGTATTTAACTTCCGTGGTGTCAAAAAAAGAGCCGCAACGTTTGCCAGAAGTAAAAGCAACACGGCGATGGTTATAGGGCTAGGCCAGGCATCACGCATAACCCAAATTGAGTTAGCGTTAAGTGTAATCGCTTCGCAGTCCACCAGCAGAGTGACCTGGGCGATAGCGGTGAGCAACGCGGAAAAAAGATAACGCGTTGCAAGATAGTTTATGATCGGCAAGAGAATCAAAATGACAATCAGTCCGATCCAGATGCTCCCCAATTGCAGTTGCGTGTGGCGGTACGTCACGGCTGTTAGTGCAGGTAGGGAGAGAATCAGCCAAAGGGCACCGACAATCCACTGCCAAGCCCGATTTTGAGGTTTTTTGGCTCCCAGTAGTGCGACTACCGGGCAAAGCGTTGCTGTGGCAGCCAGATATACAAGCAGTGATGCAGATTCGGCTGAAACAGCGTGGATGAGAAGACTGGTTGCAATGACCGCCCCCGCCGCGACCATCGACCAGATCCATGGTCCGACCAGTGTGGTTCCGACGACCCGGTTTCGCATTGCCGCGCATGAACCAAACCAACAAACACCGAAACAGGCCGAGGCAATCAAGTCAAACATCGTTATAGTTCGTTTTTTCGTTACAGGCCGAACGCGGTCGGCCATCATACCATCGCGGCGAGAGAAACACCGCATCACGACTCCGTTAGATCAGCAAAACGGCAGGCTTTGATTATAGCGGTCAGAAAAAAGAGATAATTTACAAAAAAAGTAGGGATTTGATTTGCCAGTACCTAGCCGATAAGCCACCTTTTTAAGCCTTCGTTATTCGCATCGCGAAACGTTTCGGCGACTCTTTTGGTGTCTTCATGACCAACCAAAACAATTGCTCACTTGTCCGTCGCCGGCCTGACTTGGGGGAGGCGGGTCGGGTGACGGACAAGGAGAGCATGCTTATGAGGGTTGTACCGGTTTTATCCCGTAACCCTTTCAAAACCATGGTTTTACCACTCAAGTTGCCCTGCGTACGTGGTCGATGAAAGTAGTGCGTTGTTAGCGTCGTGAGTGCAGCGCAAAGCTGGCTGACCATCAAACCGACGGAACGGTTTGACAAGCGAGGAACACGGATTGTTCCTGATATACGAGCGAAGACAGTGGCGTTCAGGATCGCTGTCTTCGCTCTTTTTTTATGTCCGTTCCAGAGCAATTCGGGCGGAAATCGGCTGATTCGGCCCGTTCTTTTGTGCTTCTCTACGGGCGGTCTGCCCTTTAAAATACAAGTCTTGTAGCCTGTTGCCGTTTTTCAGGCGATGCGTCGGTCCGGAGCTCAATGCTTTGCTAGTTAGCCCAGTCTTTGCTCGCGAATTAGTGACGGCCCCGCGGCGCGTTAAGCATTATGTGGCCCGAGGTATTTACGTAGCTGCCCTGCTGATGCTCATGGGGACTGCCTGGTTGGTATTAGCGGGCAGTCAGACCATTCGCAACTATGGTGACCTTGCTCGCTTCGGGTCGATGCTCTTTCAGATCCTCGCCCCGCTGCAATTGGCGGTCGCAATTTTCTTTTCTGCACTTTTTACTGCGAGCAGCGTCAGTCAGGAGAAGGATCGTAAGACCCTGGTTTTGCTGCTGATGACCGAACTATCAAATTTCGAACTGGTGGTCGGTAAATTATGCGCAAGTTTGTTGACCGTGATTGTGCTCCTCCTTGCTGCCCTTCCGGTATTTATGAGCCTGCTATTGGTGGGTGGCGTGAATGTCAGCCAGATTTTTGGAGTATTTGCGGTGACAATCGCAAGTGCGGTTGCGGCCGGGAGCTTGGGTTCGACCATCGCACTCTGGCGAGAAAAGACATTTCAGGCGCTGGCCATGACAGCATTGTCGATTGTTGCTTTGTTTGCGGTCTCAGAGGTGCTGATCTACCTGGGTAGCGATCAATGGTTCGGCGGGCAAGACTTCATGCTTTGGGCGAAATCATTTAGTCCCTGGCGGAGCGTGCTATTGGCTACCTCACCCGCAGCGGGAGATTTATCGATCGGTGGATTCGGTGTGCGGCCTGAATTACTGTTTCTGCTGATCGCGATTTGTTTTGCAGTATTGGTCAATAGCGTGGCGATTTGGAAAGTCCGCTTGTGGAATCCATCTCGAACGATCCGGCAAACCCAAGTCAGCGGGGATGCGAGGGAAGATGGATCGACTGCCGAACCGGGAACAGAAGTAGAACACGCCATGCAGATGGCACCGCACCGCGTGGTAGGTTCCTATCCGGTACTTTGGCGTGAAGTGCAGACCTGGGCTTACGGTAAGCGGGTTCTTGCGGTTCGCCTTGGTTATCTGCTGCTCGCGTGCTTTGCCTTATGGGGGACGCATGCATTGGTCGATAGCGGAAACGTTTCAATTACAGTGCTTCCCTTTTTTCTGATCAGCTTATTTTTAGTCAATTCCCAAGCGGTCACCGCCATCTCGACCGAGCGTGATATGAAGACCCTTGATCTGTTGCTCGTGACCGATGTGACACCGCGGGAATTTATTTTTGGAAAATTGCTCGGAGTTTTTTTTAATACGAAAGAGATGGTTGCTCTGCCGATCATCGCCTGCGGTTTGTTGTTTTGGTGGGGTGCGATCGGTGTGGAAGATGCTATTTATCTTGGGCTCGGATTATGCGTGATCAATTTATTTGTGGCGGTTCTCGGGTTGCACTGTGGCCTGATTCATGAAAATAGTCGAATTTCGATTGCGACCAGTTTAGGCACAGTCTTTTTCCTATTCGTTGGTATCGCGACTTGCATGCGGATTATGGTAGCGTTCAGTGGTTCCTTCGGCTATCAGTTAGCACCCTTTCTGGCATTCATGCTCGGAGGTGGTGTGGGTCTCTATGTGTCACTCGGCGCCCGCAATGCATCGGCAGCCATTTTTTGCGCGGCGTTCACCTGCCCATTTTTGACCTTCTATGCAATCACCAGTTACTTGCAGGCGCAGACCCTTGCCCCTTTTCTAGTGGCATCGGCTACCTACATGTTCACCACGCTAACGATGTTGATCCCTGCAATTTCAGAATTCGATCTTGCCAGTGGCCGGATAACCGAGGAATAAAAGGGTTGCATTGAAAGATGATGGAAGCCGCTCCCTGGTTGATGGCAATGGTGCTGCTGAGTATCAGCTCAAGCTTTTTCTCTGCGAGCGAAGCAGCGTTTTTTCTCTTGGGTGTGCCGGAGCAAAAGGCGATGGCAGGCGGAAATCGAGCCCAACGACTTGTCGCGGCGCTGTTGTCGAATCCGGATCGTTTATTGACGGCGATTTTATTCTGGAATCTGGTGCTGAATGTCACCTATTTCGCGATCGCTTCGATCATAGCGTTGCGATGGGAGCGCGAACTACACGAGCCCGAATGGGCCGGAATCTTTACGCTCGGAGCGCTGCTGTTCATCGTCTTTTTTAGCGAGCTACTTCCCAAGTCGATAGCGGTTCTCAGGCCGCAATGGACCGCTGTGCTATTGGTTTTTCCCCTCGCATTTCTACTGCGTGTTGTTGATCATCTGCTGCCCATATTTCACTGGGTGAATCTGCTGTCGCGGCGGTTGATCTGGCCGCATTTTGAGCCGGAAGCTTATCTCGAGGTTGCTGACCTGGAACGAGCCGTGGCGGTTTCAACAAGCGATGCCGCGCTGCTGCGCAAGGAAAAGACTGTTTTGCAGAATATGGTGGCGCTCTCGACGTTACGACTCGATGAAATGATGCGCCCGCGAATCCAGTTTCTCGTCTTCCGACCCCCGGTGTCACTCGCTGATCTGGAAGGCCGCATGACACCGAGTGGATATCTTTTGATTGCCGACCCTGAGAACGAAGAGGTAGTGGGCGCGGTGCCGATGAAGTCAATTTACAGTTTACCACGAGATAATCTTGAAAAATTTGCCGAACAGGTTTTTTATATGCCTTGGTGCGCAACGGGAAGTCAGGCCTTGGAGCAGATGCTAGAGCGTCAATCGCAGGTGGTAGCGGTGGTGAATGAATTTGGTGAAACCGTTGGTATTTTAACTTTCGACGATTTGCTTGACTCGATCTTTACGACTGAGGCGAGTCGAAGTCAGCGTTTATTAAGGCAGCGATCGTTGCGATCGGTAGCGAAAGATTGCTGGCAGGTTACGGGAATGACGACACGCCGTCGCCTGGAACGAAAGTTTTATATAAAACTTCCGGATACAAAAAATACGACTGTAGGAGGCGTGCTTCAGGAGATGTTAGGTCGAGTGCCCCAGGTTGGTGACGCTTGTCAGTGGGGACCGTTTAATTTTCTTGTGGTCGATGTGCCCGATCGTGGGCAGATGACGATCGAATTAAAGGTCCCCCAAGGTTCGGAGGTTGATATATGATCGGCATCCTGCTGCTCCTGGTCGGTGGCTTGGTCCTCAGCGCGCTGTTCAGCGGAAGTGAGATTGGGTTTTATCGTATTCCGCGGGTGCGGTTACGGCTGGATGCGCTCGAGGGCGACTTCATCGCCCGCGGGCTTCTTTGGTTGACCAATTATCCGACATTGTTTGTGGCCACCACCCTGATCGGAAACAATATTGCAAATTATTGCACGGCGTTGGGAATTGTGATGCTTGTCGACCACTGGGTTGGCAATAGCGCTGCCATGCAGGTGTTTGCCCCGATCGTTTTTGCGCCGCTGTTATTTGTCTACGGCGAACTGCTACCAAAGACACTTTTTTTTCAGATGCCCTTCCGGTTGCTACGGAGATGGGCTCCGTTGCTTGCATTTTTCGCTGTGCTTTTTTCCCCGATCAGCGGCCTGCTGAGTATCTTGGCACGCGTGCTTCAGCACTGGAGCGGTGCCCTGCCCCAGCGATTGAGTTGGCGTCTGGCACGCGGGGAGCTGACCAACATGCTTGATCAGGGACATCAGGCCGGGATTTTGCGTCCCAGTCAGAAGCAGCTTGCGCAGGGGATTTTTTCATTAGCGAGTCGCCCGGTCACCGAGTTTACGATTGCACCCGGCGCACTGCCTTCGGTGGCCGAGGGAGCGGCTCGCGAGCAGGTCATCGCACAGGCCCGTCAATCCAAACAAGCGGTGCTGCCGGTCCACGCATCCGATGATTCTGATCAATGGATTGGTTATCTCAACGTGTCTGAAGTCTACATCGAAGACGTGAATCAACCGATGACTATTCGCCCGTTGGTGGAAATTGCCCATCGGGCAACCCACCTCTCGACACTGATGAAATTACAGCGAGTCGATGAGGGTTTGGGGCGGGTCGTGGGCCAAAATAATGAGACTCTCGGTTTCATTACCCCACAGCGGCTCTGCGATCCGCTGTTCCAGGCTGAGGCATAATCCCGATCAGCTGAGGTCTTTTCGGTAACCGAGCGTCTTCACTACATAAAGAATTTCTTCGTAGTTGATGAAACGCCGCCGATGACGGAATTTATAGCGATCGATCTCCTGTGCCAGTTCCCGAGCGGCTGGAGATAAATCTCGATGTGCCGATTCGGAAAAAGGGGTATTTCGCCGTGATTCGGCAGCGGAATGAACGGCCGCGCTGCGGGTGAAGGCGGCAGGAGAAAAGTTTCCAGCAGGGCTGCGGTGCGTCGTCGCGATGCTACCGGGGTGCGCTACAGTTGACATAAGAGATCCTCCATAAATAAGGGGTAGCATCGGTCCATCTACGGAAGCCTAGGATACTCTGTTGTG
The DNA here is from genome assembly GCA_036153155.1 of Planctomycetota bacterium. Lineage (GTDB taxonomy): Bacteria > Planctomycetota > Planctomycetia > Pirellulales > UBA7805 > UBA7805. The sequence goes on along the minus strand of JAYZMM010000119.1, from coordinate 14,018 downwards.
AAGTCAAACCAGTTATGACGTTCGTAATGATTTTTCTGAACAAATAGTTTTTTGTTCCTTCCGTGACGGTCCATTGCAGCCACCAGGTGGGCATCGGGACGACTTGTTGCCTTCCGATTGGCCCTCTAGACTCAGGGCCTCTTTGTCGGCCCCACGGCCGACTAGGAGTTTCGGACATCAGCAAGGAAATAAGGTTTGTTAGCGGGAGAGGATGATGGCAGCGGAACGTGAATTGGAGGCTCGGTTGGCACTGGCCCGCAAGATCGCTCGTCGTGCAGCCCAGGGTACCCTTTCCTTTTTTGGTCGCCATGATCTTGAGGTCGAGCAAAAAGAGGATCTCAGTCCCGTTACGGCGGCCGATCGCGAGGCGGAGCAGATGCTACGTAGGGAGATTGAAGCATCGTTTCCGAACGACGGCATTGAGGGGGAAGAATTCGGCGTTCAGACCGGCACCTCCGGGTTCCGTTGGCTGCTGGACCCGATTGATGGCACGAAATCTTTTGTTTCTGGAGTTCCCTTATTCGGCACCATGGTGGGTGTATTGTGCGAGGATGTGCCACAAATCGGGGTAATGGAGTTCCCTGCCATTGGAGAATCGATTTATGCAGCACGGGGCCAAGGCGCATGGCATTGCCGGGGGGACAAGCCTCCGATCGCTGCCCGCGTTTCCAACGTGGAACGCCTCTCGGCCGGCTTGTTCTGTACTACGGGTATTGATTCGTTTGCTTCTTCCGGTCGACTGAGTATTTTTCAAAGTTTGCAGCAAGAGGCCCGCATGACTCGCACCTGGGGTGATTGCTACGGCTATCTATTGGTGGCCACCGGGCGTGCGGAGCTGATGGTCGATCCCATTTTGAATCTTTGGGACACGGCTGCGTTGATGCCGATTTTGGAGGAATCGGGAGGGATGCTTACGGATTTTCAGGGGGAAAAAACAATTTTTTCCGGTGAGGCGGTGGCAACCAATGGCCAACTTCTGTCAGAGGTTTTAGCGCGGATTTCCGCGTGACCATTGATGGCCGAAAACTTGAGAATGATTGCATGGCCGATCAGGCCATAGCCAGCCGTGATAAACTACCCAGGCCAAACGATCCGAACCGCCGATAAAAGCCTTTCTTCGTCCTGGTGAAACTTACCCAATCGTTTTTTTCTGGTTGTCGGTACCATGTTTTGCAAACATTTGAAGTATTTCATGAAAGACCTCGCGGCAAAAATGCCAATAAATCTTTTACCGTGGCAAGACTCCGGGATATCATCTCTCCTTGACCTTGCTGCGTCATAAACGACCCCCACCATAGGAGAAGCCCCCGCCAACTTCCCCCCGCCCCCGTTCTGACCTGCGCCAAGGGTCGGTACACTTTCGTCAGGAGGACGACTCGCAGTGAATCCTCATGCTCTGGTCATCGCCCTGCAAATGTGTCTCGTTTCTTGGAATTCCCAGGGCTACGACACGGCGTATCATCAATCGCTGGAATCAGGTAAGCCTCTTCTGGTGCTCGTGGGCGCCGATTGGTGTGGTGCCTGTCAGGTTATGAAAAAACGAGTCATGCCTCAGTTAGACAAAGAAGGCGCATTGAGAGATATCCACTGTACGGAACTGAATCTTTCCAAAGATGAAGAGTTGGCTAATCGGATCTCGAAGGTCAACACGATTCCATGCCTAATCTTGTTCACAAAGAGTGACGATAAGTGGCAGAAGAGCGAATTGATCGGCATGCACAATCAAAAGACGGTCAAGGCATTTTTGGCAAAACACGCGACTCCTACAGTGGCCAACAAGGCGGGCGAAAAGCGGCGAAGGTAATCCTTCTCCACGGTTCATCGCCCGACCTTCTTGTCGTCTAAGTGCATAGCGGAACTTCCTTGCGGAGTTTGCATGGTAAAAGTGTCGGTGATTATTCCGGCCCGGAATGAATCAGCTCGCATTGCACAGGCGATCTTGCGGGCCCGTATCGCCGGTGCCGACCAAGTGATTGTGTGTGATGGCGAAAGCACCGATGAAACTGTCGAGATCGCCAAGACCGTGCCTTGCGAGCTAGTCTTCTCGCCTCCGGGGCGAGGCAGGCAGCAGAATCGGGCGGCATTTGCTGCCGACGGTGATTGCCTGCTGTTTTTACATGCGGACACCTGGTTGCCCGAAGGGGGCATCAGGCAGATAAGAAGTGCGCTTGCACGACGGTCTGTGATGGGCGGGTGTTTTTCGCAACGAATCGAGGCCCCAGGTTGGTCTTACCGATTACTAGAGCGGGGTAACGCAGCGCGGGTGCGACTTTGGCAGTTGCCCTACGGGGACCAGGGGCTGTTTTTCCGACGGGATGTTTTTGAACGTCTTGGTGGATTTCCTGATGTGCCGTTCATGGAAGATGTACTCCTGATGCGGCAATTTCGCCAAATCGCGAGGCCGATACTACTGCCTGGTCCGCTGGCAGTCGACCCGCGGAGGTGGCAGCAGACGGGAATTGTGCGGCAGACCATGCGTAACTGGGCTCTTTTGGCTGCCGAAAAGATCGGTGTTTCACCTCAACGGTTAGCTGCCTATTATCGCTACAGCTGAGTTTGCCATATGCGCACCCTCAGGCGGCCTATTGCTTGAGTTCGTATCGCTTGATTTTACGGTCTAAGGTCGACCGCTCAATCCCGAGAATGCTGGCTGTGCGGCTCTTGTTCCAATCGGTTGCGTTTAAAGTCGCCTCGATGTGTACGCGTTCCATATCGGCTAGGGAACGCGGCTCATACTGCTGCTCTTTAACCATCATCCCGGTCACTGAATCGCCCACCGTCCCAAGGTTGGAAAGCGTCAGGTCATCGACCTCCAGGTATTCGCCCTGGGTGAGTACCACTGCACGTTCGATTACATTTTTTAATTCCCGCACATTACCCGGCCACCGGTAGTGCACCAGTGCATCGAGCGCCTCATGCGTGAAACCTCGAATACGCCGCCCGGTCTCCTGATTGTATTTCTGCAAAAAATGCTCAGCCAAAAGCGGAATGTCATCCGGACGCTTACGCAGCGGGGGTACAAGAATTTCAATGACATGCAACCTGAAATACAGATCGCGGCGAAAAAGCTTCTCTTCCACATCTTTTTCTAGATCTCGATTAGTCGCGGCGATCACTCGCACATCTGCCCGAATCGGTTCGCTACCGCCAACCCTTTCAAACGCATGCCCCTCAAGCACCCGTAAAAACTTGGCCTGAATCGTAGGGCTCATTTCTCCAATTTCGTCCAGCATCAGCGTGCCGCCGTCAGCCGCTTCGAATTTTCCCCGTTTGCGCGTGGTTGCGCCGGTAAACGCGCCCTTTTCGTGGCCGAACAATTCGCTTTCGAGAAGGGTTTCAGTCAGGGCTGCGCAGTTGAGGCAAACGAAAGGTCCCTCGCTGCGCGGGCTCGCGTAATGGACCGCCCGAGCCACGAGTTCTTTACCCACACCGCTTTCCCCGCGGATCAAGACTGTCGAACGACTCGGAGCCGCACGTACGATTTCCTGATTCACCTTCTCAATCGCGGTACTCGCGCCCACGATTTCGCTCTCTGCACCGAGTAATTTAATCAGTTCGACCGTTTGTGCTTGAACCAGATTCAGGTCATCTGCCAGTGCGTCACGCTGTCGTAAATTTTCTAGCGCTACCCCCACCGGTTTGGCGACTGCCAGAGTGAATTCCAGGTCGAGCGGATCGGGCGTCATGTCGAGACGCGTGCTGTAGAGGTGAAGTGCCCCTAAAACTTGCTCATGACCGCAAATGGGCGCGACGATGACACTGGTCGCGTGGATATCACCCTTGCTGTCACGTCCGCCCAATTGACTGTCTTCGATAGCGTTTTGCGCCATGATCGCCTCGCCGGATTGAAGGACCGTTGTGGCAAGAAAATCAGTGCAGCGGTGATAAACTTCATCGGTTGTTGTTTTGGTAGTGAAGATTTCCAGGTCAGCAGCCGTCGGGTGCTGATCTTGAAGGTCGGGCGGCAGCAGCAGCACGGCTCCCGCTTCGACATTGGTCTCTTCGCAGAGTCCGGTAAGTGTCAGTTCACAGAGTTGGGAAAGATTGTTCGCCTCAGCCAGGTCGCACGCGAGTCGTAGTAATGCAGTCGCGGCTTGTCCTACCTGATTGATCGCTACTGAATCATCCGGCAGATTTTTCTCAGTTAGAAATTGTGTTTCTTTGGTGCGGTGTGTGATCTGGCGTTCTTCGCTCTCAGTCAACACCTGAACATTTGGATCAGAACCGGTTTCTTTCGTTTGTGCCACGAGTGCATCTTTGTGAATGATGCTGCTTCCGTCGGAAAAAACATCTGCAACATCCTCAACCAATTGCAGGTAGACCGCCCCGATTCGAACTGCATCGCCGATTTCCAGCCTGGCGTCCTGTTCCAAGCGATCTGTGCCGAGAAAACTGCCGTTCCTGCTGTCCAGATCACGGTACACCCAGCCTGATTCGGTATTAAAAACCTCTGCATGACGACGACTGCAGCGTTCGTCTTTGATCACGATGCGGTTGGTCGGAGTTCGGCCAATCGTCGTCGTCTCGCCTGGGACGAGTCGATAGACGTCTGTCCATTTGTCGCCTTCTCTGGTAACGAGATATGTCATAATGTGAGTAGCATCATCCGAAAAAATTAGCCCTGCTCAGGTTCCACCTCTCCATCATATCTCAAATCTCGAGTTGCTGCCCGGGGTCTTCGACCTGTTTTCGGTGTCCACCAGAGGTTTTGTAGGATCTGGTGAATTTTCCCAAAAGAGGTTATTTGTGACACACGATCACGTTTGCTGCACGGGCAGGGGCCGCCACTGAGAAAATTCCGGGTCGGCTAGATTCACACAGCAGGCGTCAGGTATCCCCTGCACGGCTTGCGGAAAATACGAGTCGACGAGCCCGCTCTCCGCGGCGCTCTCCCAGTCGTTGCAATCGACCGGCAACGCCGACTTGAGTAGCACTAGGCGATTGGCCTCATAAACCTGTGCAACCCGGGCCGCAATCGAATCGCTGGTTGCAGACCAGTCGTGTGGCAATCGATTGGCGTCCACTCGCTTTTCCTCGCGCTGCATGAAGGGACGCACGTCAAGAAGTTCAAGACTCTGAGACGAGAAATTGCCCTCCACGGCATCCAGTGACGTGATGGTGTGAGCCTGGGGCAAGACGACTGCGGCCATGTGAAGCGAAAGGCCGAGGGCTTCTACAGCGGCGCGGTGGCTCGCCAGCGGATCAAGCAGGTGCGCCTTGTCAAATGCCCGAACCGCATCGGCTGCCAGTCCCCCGCCCACTAGTAAGATATTTCGCATCGCCGGCTGTACCTCAAGCCACCGGGTCAGCGAGGCGGGCCACTCCGGCCGATTGAGTAGGCTTCCGCCAAGTTTCATGATCCGCAACGTTTGATCGCTCATTGGCACAACTCCCGCGCAAGGACGGCCACCGCATGGGCCGGTGCGCACTGTGAGTCGTTTAAAGTACCCGCTGCACGCAGCGACACTACGTGCATGTGAGGTGCGCATCGATGCACCAGCGCACGGGCCAGAAATTCACCGCAACCGGAGATGATCGCGTACGGGTTGGTTGCCGCTTGACGCTTCAGCACTCTGGCGAGCGCTTTGTCGAGCAAATCTAACTGTGAATCCATTACCGCAGCGGCCATTGCGCGGCAATCTTCTGGAGCCAGATCATCTTGATCCAGACAGAGCATTCGTGCCATCCGACGACGAGCTGCCGATTTTGTGGCCGGGCGAGAGTCGGCGGTAGCGCAATCTCCCTTATCTTCGGGCAATTGATTGAGTGTCAGATAAACATCGAGTGTAGTGGCGAACGTTTCTCGGGCCACTCCACACGAGGTGCCTTGGTATGGGAGTTCGGAAATCAATGTAGCGACCGGCGTTCGGCGGACGCCGGTGTATACCAATTCACCTGATTGCAAACGAGCAAGGTCTGTTTTCCCTGCTGCGTGAACTTGCCCGTCGGAAAGCGGAATCAGATCGGTGGTGGTCGAGCCAATGTCGATTAGTACGGCAGATCCACTCGAGAATTGCCGTCCTGCCCAACGGGCCATGGCGTGCCAGTTGGAGGCCGCAACGGCGTCTGGTTCGCGCACCGCATCGGTAACGCTGACAAAATCTCCAGCAGTGCGATAGACCCGCAACAGACGGTCACCGCTGCCCTGCTCCACCTCCTTCAAAATCTGCCGCACACCCTCGGCCCGTGCTGGGTAACAGTCGGCCAACTCACCGGTCATCGTGACCGCTACTGCATCGCACGATGGCGCTAGTGCGATCATTCTCGCAATCCCCTGATGCAATTCAGCGGGTTGTCGCCACAGGGCGAAGGGCTGTTCGAGGGAAAATCCGCAGCCATCTGCGGCTTTCAAATGCGCACCTCCGATATCAAAGGCAAGCCAGTTCATGCGATTGCCTCTTCCCATTGGCTTAACAGAAATCGCGTTTTTCGATCGGAAAAGATGGGTGGTGCGGACCGATGAAGACTCCAGCGGACGATTGCACTCCCAAGATTTTCTTCAGCCGCCTGCCGCAGCAGCAGATAGGATGTGGTGAGTCGCGGATTAATTTCAATCACACGATCGTCAGCCATGTTGGCTCCCAAAATGAGATCGACGCCCAGAAAGCCGCGGAGCGTACCGCATGCCGCAGCGGCACGCACTGCGAGCCGGGTGCCTCGCTCGGCGTGTTGCGGATCGAGCGGCAGCGACCCGCCGAGATAAGTGAATTTTCCATCTTCCGATAGCAGTTGCCGACATGCTGGCAGCGGGCAGATGCCTCCGGGGCCTGCCAGAATACTTACACTGATCGGTAGTCCTTCGAGGTATGGTTCCAGTCGTGCTGCGACAGGCATGTGCAGCGAAGGGTTCACCTGCTGCAGTAAGTGCATGTGCTGTGAACCGGCACCGTCACGCGGTTTAATGACCGCAGGATACGGAACATCGGCAGGTAGTCGGCTGCCGGCCGCCAGGGCGATCCCTTTGACAACCGGAACACCGCTTGCCGCCAGATGCTCGGCGAGTCGATGTTTGTCCGCTGCCAATTCGGTGACACTCAAGTCAGGACCGAGCAGTTGGCCCCCGGCCTCAAGCGTCCATCGCACGCGTGTGGAAAGGGCACCACCGGTCTCTGGTGCAATCACTACCGTGGCATCGGAAGCCTGGGCCAATTCCGCAAACAGCGATCGTTCGTCCGCGGGACCGTTCACCGCATGATACGTTTGTCCTGAGAAGCGATATTCCGGTGCCGGGTAAACCGTCGTATCGATCATCCGTTGAACCTCAAATCCCGCGGTTACGAAATCCGTCGCCAGGGCATCGGCCATTCCGCGACCCTCTTGCAGCAGGGACCGGGGAATGGATTGACACCCACTCATGCCACCGCCGGTCACAAATTCATAAAGAAAAATCTGCACGAAAACCTCGGAGGATGGGATCCTTGGGCGTGTATGTTTACAGCCTTGGCTTGTTATATTGATGCCGTGACTGTTTCTCCGCAAGTGATGCCATCTGCTTGACCTGCCCGCTAGGAGCCTGCGTGCCACCCATGAAAACATTGATCAAAAATGCCGTTGTCGTGCTGCCCGGACAAACGTGCAAGACATCGGTGCTGATCGAGGACTCAAAAATTGCCGCTATCGACCCGGCGGTTCAGACCGTGGCCGATGAGACGGTCGATGCAGCGGGGCTGCATCTGTTGCCCGGGGTCGTCGACGACCAAGTTCATTTTCGCGAGCCCGGTCTGACGCACAAGGAGGACCTTGCCACCGCATCGGCTGCCTGCGCCAAAGGAGGCGTGACCACCTTTCTAGAGATGCCTAATACGAATCCGACGACCACCACCTGCGAGCGACTGGAAGCTAAACTCGCGCTCGCCGCTGGTAAAAGCGTGGTCAATTATGGCTTTTATGTGGGCGCCACTCCTGAGAATGTAAGTGAATTGGCAGCCGCTCGGAGGACCCCGGGTATCAAGATTTTTATCGGCTCAAGCACCGGAAACCTGCTGGTCGAAGAGCAGGAGGCACTTGAACAGATCTTTGCGGAAACCACGCTTCCGATCACAGCCCATTGCGAAGATGAGGCGACGGTCCGACAAAATGCCGAGCGTTATAAGGACTCCACCGATGTGGCCGACCATTCGCGCATTCGCACCGTCGAAGCGGCGATGATTGCCACCGCGCGTGCGATCGACCTGGCGCACCGGCACGCCCATCGTTTCCATGTGCTGCACGTCTCCACGGCAGCAGAGACTGATCTTTTGCGAGACCACCGCGGGCGGATTACCGCAGAGGTTTGTCCCCATCATTTGTTTTTCAATGTCGACGACTACCCAAGGCTCGGAACGCGGATTCAAATGAACCCCTCGGTAAAAACCCCAGCCGACAACGCCGGGTTATGGAAAGCCCTTCAAGAAGGACTTATTCAGGTCATCGCCACCGATCATGCGCCACATACGCTTGAGGAAAAATCGGCACACTACCCCAAATCGCCGTCCGGGCTGCCAGCGGTCGAAAATTCATTGGCCCTGATGCTCGATCAGGTCCACCAGGGAAATGCGACCATTGAGCAAGTAGCAGCCTGGATGTGCGATGCCCCTGCACGGGTTTGGGACATCGTAAATAAGGGAAGAATTGAGGTAGGCTACGATGCGGACTTGATTCTAGTTGATTTGAATCGCAGCGAAAAAGTTATGGACCAGACGCAGTGGGCCAAGTGCGGTTGGACACCGTGGCACGGCACGACGCTTACCGGTTGGTGCGTGCGGACGTGGGTAATGGGCCGCACGGTGTTCGCGGAAGGGAAAGTCGATCAGGCGCATCGCGGACAGGAAGCAATTTTTGATCACGCTCGCGGCGGTTATTGGGCTACCGCCTGAGAGTTTTCAGAAGATGCCTAGCTGATCTTTGGCATCTTCGGTCATGCGATCAGGAGTCCAGGGCGGATCCAGAACGATTTTTACTTCGACTTCACCGACCCCCTCGATCGAGCCGACTTCTTTTTTGGCACCGGCAATCAACTGCGGGCCAGCCGGACATGCGGGACTGGTCATGGTCATGTCGATTTTGATGTAGCTCCCCTCCACCGGCGCCGCATCGCTGGCCGGCTCTCCTGCTGTTTGCACTTCCGACTCTGTGTTGCCTGGCGACGGGGCGGCCTCAGCCTCTGCATCTTCTGCGGTTGGCTTGTCAGTTGATTCGTCAGTCGGCTTGTCGCCATCAACCACGATCTCATAAATCAGACCGAGATCGACAATGTTTACAAACAACTCCGGGTCAATCACATTCTTGAGCTTTTCCAGCACCGCATCTTGCGAAATCGAGGCAGGTGAATCGGACATGCTGATCGCCTTTCTTATTCGTACTCGCGGATCCGCTGACTGATTGCATCGCCAAGCGCCCGGCGGACGCTTTCCAGCGGAATCCGGTCAGAAACCTGTTGGAAAAATCCGCTTACGATCAGGCGGACCGCCTCCTCACGCGTTAGCCCGCGGCTCTGACAATAGTAAATCATTTCATCGTCGACCCGACCGGTCGTAGCTCCATGGGTGCATCGCACATCGTCGGCTTCGATTTCGAGTCCCGGAATTGAATCGGCCCGAGCACTCGGATTGAGGATCAAATTATCGTTCCGCTGGTAACCGTCGGTTTTCTGCCCCAATGGATCGACTTTAATCATTCCACGCCAGACGGTTCGCGAATCGTCCTGCAGCGCGCATTTGTAAAGTAGATCGCTATGGCACCCGGGTGCCTCATGGTGGTGCAGGGTGTGATATGAGAGATGCTGTTTTCCTTCCGAAAAGATCACCCCGTTCACCTGGGCATCGGCACCTGTGCCGGCCAGAGCAACGTGCTGATTGACTTTTGCCAACTTAGAACCCAGCGCCCCGATCGTCCATTGAATGGATGCGTCGCGATCAATCACCGCCTTTTGGTGCGAAAAATGCCATACGCCGGTACCCCATTCCTGGAGGTTGACGTAACGCAGGCGACTGCCCGGAGCCAACAACATTTCCACTGCACCCACGTGCAGGCCCGAATCGCATCCGGGCATGCTATGCGACTCTGCGAGGAAGGTCGCTTCTGCTCCTTCTTCCAACACGATCAGCGTGTGTCCCAGATCAATCTGGCCCTCACCGAGTGCGGCAAGCGCACAAAGCGGTTTCTCGATTACCACACCACGCGGGACGTATAACAGGGAGCCACCCCTCCAAAAGGCGGCATGCATGGCTGAAAACTTGTCATACAGCGGATCAACCGCCCGCGTCATAAAGTGCGGCCGAATCAAGTCCGCATGTTCACGGACCATCGATTCGGTATCACCGAACAGCACCCCCTGAGCAGCCAGTTCAGGGTCAAATTCAATGCCAGTCGACTCCGAATCTTTGCTTGACATCATTCCAGCGACTTCAATCTCACCCCCAAGCACCGAAGGGGGGAGCGTGTCACCGGACTTGTTTTCTTCCTGGCCGAACTTATCAAGGCGGAATAGTCGGATATCGGTCCGCATCCACTCTTCATCGCGCTGCGATGGCATCGGCAGTTCACTGAAATACTTCCAGGCGCTGCGTCGCTGATCGGTCAGCCAATCCGGTTCATCTCGCGCGGCCATAAACGCGTCAAAGGCTTCTTGTGTGAATCCCATCGGGAGGGTGCTTTCGGGCATCATCGTTCTCGCCGGTGCCGGCTTACCTTGAGACTATCTTGGATCTGTTTCACAAACTCGATTTTGAAAATCGAGAAACGAGAATTAACCAACTGAACCTTCCATTTGTAGTTCAATCAATCGATTCATTTCGACCGCATACTCCATCGGTAGCTCTTTGATCAGCGGTTCGATGAAACCATTCACAATCATCGTGCTTGCTTCCGCTTCAGAAAGTCCCCGACTGGTGAGGTAAAAGAGTTGTTCCTCTCCGATTCGCGAAACGCTCGCTTCATGTCCGATCGACACATCCTGCTCATCAATTTCAATGTAGGGATATGTGTCACTGCGGCTTTCTTTATCAAGAATCAACGCATCACAAACCACATTCGACTTGCTTTGCACAGCACCTTCCTCGACACGCACTAGGCCGCGATAGCTGCTCCGACCACCGTTTTTTGAAATGGACTTGGAGATAATTTGGCCCGTGGTGTTGGGTGCGGCATGAACCAACTTTGCACCTGCGTCTTGGTGCTGACCGGCGGAAGAAAACGCGATCGAAAGAATCTCACCTCGCGCCCCTGGTTCCATCATGTGGACGGCCGGATACTTCATCGTCAGTTTGCTGCCCAGGTTACCATCGACCCATTCCATGGTGGCGTCTTCATATGCGTAGGCTCGCTTAGTAACCAGGTTGTAAATGTTGTTCGCCCAGTTTTGGATGGTTGTATACCGGCAGCGGGCACCCTTCATGCACTTAATTTCAACCACGGCCGAGTGCAAACTTTCTGTCGAATACATTGGGGCCGTGCAACCCTCTACATAGTGCACCTGAGCGCCCTCATCGACCAGGATGAGCGTTCGTTCAAACTGCCCCATGCTCTCGGCATTGATGCGGAAGTAAGCCTGGAGCGGGAAGTCGATGCTGACACCCGGTGGAATGTAGATAAACGAACCACCCGACCAGACCGCCGAATTGAGGGCGGCAAATTTGTTGTCTCCAGGAGGAATGACCGAACCGAAATGCTCGCGGAAGAGGTCAGGGTGCTCACGCAGCGCGGTGTCGGTATCGGTGAAGATGACTCCCTTCTTCGCCAGGTCTTCTTGGAGGGAACCGTAAACCACTTCACTCTCGAATTGGGCTTTCACGCCAGCAAGAAACTTTTTCTCAGCCTCCGGAATTCCCAGGCGGTCAAAGGTCTTCTTGATCTCGTCAGGAACATCGTCCCAGCTTTTTTCCTGCTGGTCTGTCGGCTTCAGGTAATAGTAGACGTCCTGGAAATCGATATCGATCGCCCCGCCCCATTTGGGCATCGGCCTGGATTCAAAAATCTTCAGGCTCTTGAGACGGAACTCGCGCATCCATTCCGGTTCCCCCTTCATCTCCGAAATCTGCTCGACGATTTCGCGGTCGAGTCCCTTCCGGGCCTTGAATACGGGGGTGGCGGGCGTTTGGAAGTTGTACTTGTTAACTTCCGCTTCGGCCGGGTCAAAGGATTTGTTGGTCGTTACTTCTGAAGCCATGCGTGCACTCTAAATTTGATTGGGAAAAAATAAACGTTCGGGCTTAATGCTTACGTAACCGCCTCTTTCAACATCATCGCCTGCTCTTGTTCGGCCGCTTCGGGATAGTCTGCCCGAATCCGATCAAAACCGTTGCGATGTAATTCGGCCGCCAGTTCCGGACCGCCGGTCTCGACGATGCGTCCGCCGAGCATCACATGCGTCACGTCCGGACGATTATGTTCCAGGAGTCGCTCGTGATGCGTGATGATCAAAATGCCCATCTCGCCGCCACCGATCGCTGCAATGCTCTGACTGGCCAGTCGCACTGCATCGGCGTCGAGTCCCGAGTCGGTTTCATCCAGAATCGCAAACCGTGGTTGGAGCATGGCAAGTTGCAAGATTTCAGCCCGTTTCATTTCACCGCCCGAAAAGCCATCGTTCACGTAGCGGCGGGCGAATTCGCTGTCGATCTTAAGTTGTTCCATTTTGTCACGCAGTTCTTTGCGGAACTGCCGCATCGGAATGAGTTCCTCTCCTTCTTTGCGGTCCGGTTGACGGACGTTGGTCGTTGCATGCCTGAGAAAGTCGGCCATCTTTACACCCGGAATCGCCATCGGCCGTTGAAACGCCATAAAGAGTCCGCGACGTGCTCGTTCATCGGGTGCCAGTTCCCCGATCATCTCGCCTGCCAATTCGATTTCACCTTGGGTGACCTGGTAACCGGGATGACCCATTACCGCGAGGCCGAGCGTGCTTTTACCCGAACCGTTCGGTCCCATTAAGGCGTGCGTCTCACCGCGTGCAATCTGCATGTTTACCCCATGGAGGATCGGCTTGTCTTCCACCGAGACATGCAAGTTTTCAATCTTAAGTGTTTCAGTCATGGTTCTCTGTGTTTTTATAATTTCGTCTGATTGTTTCAGTTGAATTTGAGTGGCGTGATTCGTGCCATCTCAACCGGTCAATTTTTGGTGATCGAATACCGGGTCTGTTTCGGTGGGCGGCTCGGCGTAACCGCTGTGATGCGGGACCGGAAGCTCATCGGCAACGCGGCTACCATTGCGTTTGGTGATTTTCTGCCCTTTCACTTTGTCTTGAATCCGCATTAGCCCCTCGAGCAAAGCTTCGGGTCGCGGGGGGCAGCCCGGAACATAGACGTCGACCGGCACCACCAGGTCGACACCCTTGACGACGTGATAACCATACTTGAAGTAAGGGCCTCCCCCGACGGTGCAGGCGCCCATCGCAATCACATATTTTGGATCGGGCATCAAGTTATAGAGACGACGTACTCGGCTGGCCATTTTGTAGGTCACCGTTCCGGCCACAATCATCAGGTCGGCCTGTCGAGGTGTTGCTCGGAAGGCTCCGGCGCCGAACCGATCAATGTCATAGCGACTGGCGCCTGCTGCCATCATCTCGATCGCACAGCAGGCAAGCCCGAAGGTCATGGGCCAGAGGCTTGATTGCCGGGCCCAGTTAATCGCCTGCTCGATGGTGGTCGTAACCACGTTTTCTTCAAAACGGCCTTCAATCCATGGTTGTGTCATCGCTTCAGTTCCTGGCTTCTTTCGAAAGGGTTTGTTTCTTCTTTATAGCGGGGTTTGCAGCGGAGTCATACGTTATCGTTTAACGGGTTTCAAAGGTACACCCACCACCGTCATCCAACCGGCAGGAGGTGAGTTGCAGATCGGTCTGGACCAGATCCGAAAACAGTTGCTTTTCCATCGCACATACACCGCGATCTTTTTCGGCCAACTCAGGGTAAGGGCAGGCGTGTACACTCAACACGGGAAGTGCCGCATCCCCCTCGACCGAGCAGGGAATATCTTTTTCAGAAAATAGGCGCCCCAGCGACTCCATCCGCTGCCGGGGTGTATCCCCCGCTATC
>JAYZMM010000118.1:0-6271 GCA_036153155.1 Planctomycetota bacterium | reverse complement strand
GGCGATGAGCGTTTTACTCTGGCCCGGCATGTTGGGTTACGGTGGCCTGTTGGCCTTTATGTTCATCGCGGGCCTGTTTACCAGCACGCAAGTGGTTTGCTTTGCTGCTTCCATGGAGGTTGCTCCAAAGCCGTTGCGGGGAACAGCAACCGCGTGTTGCAATTTTATAACGATGATGGTCGCGGCAGTTTTGCAGATATGGATCGGTTGGGTACTTACAGCAGAGGTCAAAGCACCGGGTCACCACGCGGGTCATCCCGCGGTGGTAAAACCGTCGTTATTGCTCGACACAGCGACAGCCACTGATTTCCGGTGGGCCATGGGGATCATCCCCGCCTTGTTCGTGTTGGCGCTGATCGTATGCGTTGTCCTTCCCGAGACCGCCCCTTCTCGCGAAAAACTGAACGCGGAGCCGTAGCCCGCAAACGTTTTTAAAACAGCGATCTATAAGCAATTTTGCCGGACAGGCATTTATCCGGGTAATTCGCCCGCCATGCCGAGCTTGAAGTATTTGTGCTCAATTTTATCTTGATTCTCGAGCAGCCAGTCGATCGATGGCTCGCCTTGCATCGCTTTGCGAATTGCCTCAAACATCGCCTTGCGGTGGGTATCGAATAAATCTTGATGATCCAGGTTCGGATCATCTGCCGCGGCGGGAGTCACCCAGATTGCCGCAATGATGGCAAGATCATTGGCCTTTTCTTTCGGGATGATGCCTTCACGCACAGCATCAAGCACCCCATTGGCAACTGCTGCCTGAACGGTGCCCATAAGAATGTTCGTGTATTTATTTTTGTTGACGGTCACTTTGCTAACCATCAGTGTCGCAGGTTTTACAGCCACGTCGCCGTTGAGCAGTGCGAGAACACGGGTATGACCCTTTACCTGATCCCCAAGCAGAGTGGCAAATGCCTGCCCCACCGGCCCATCCATTTCACCGATCACCAACTCTGGTTCTGCGGCAGTTGGCTTGGTGGTACCACGTAAAAGTGCCTCACCCACTCGAATCCCGATACGCTCACTCATTGTGTTATCCCTTTTGGCTAATAGGCAAAAAAATAGTTTCGCTGTGCAGGCGGATTGTAAGCGAACCGGTTTGCATTGAACAGCGGTTACCTCTATGCCTTGAGCAACCTGGCAAAATCTGCCTCGGATAGGATTTTGACGCCTAATTGCTCAGCCTTCTGGAGTTTGCTACCCGCGCTTTGGCCTGCGACCAGGAAATCAGTCTTTTTGGAAACACTCGAGGTTGCGCGGCCTCCATGTTTTGCGATCAGATCATGGATCTCGTCGCGCGTGTATTGTTCGAGGCTTCCCGTGACAACAAAGGTCTTACCGGCCAGCGATGCTCCCTGGGGTGCCACTGCCGATTCCGCCTCAAGATCGACACCGACCGCTGAGAGATCAGCAATTATTTTTTCCCCGTGTGGTGAGTGTAAAAAGTCGTAAACACTTTGCGCAATGATCTCACCGATTTCGTCGACTTCTGCCAATTCCTCAATCGAGCAACGACTGAGAGCGGAGATGCTTCCAAATGTTTTTGCAAGCAGCAGAGCCACATTGCGCCCGACATGTCGAATCGAGAGTGCATTGAGCAAGCGACCCAGGCCACGTTGGCGGCTCGCATCAATTTGGGAAAGCAGATTTTGGGCCGACTTTTTTCCCATCCGCTCGAGGAGGACGAGTTGATTTTCCTTAAGGCGGTATAGGTCGCCATAGGTGGAAACCAGGCCTTGCCCGATCAGTTGATCAATCAGCGCCTCGCCGAGTCCCTCAATCTGCATCGCGTTGCGACTAGCAAAATAACGCAGCCTTTCTTTCCATTGAGCGGGGCAACTGAAGTTGGGGCAGCGGATATAGACCCCCCCTTCATCTTTTCGCAGCTCCGCACCGCATTCAGGGCATTGCGTGGGAAAGCGAAATTTAGCAAGCCTACCTTTTCTTTTATGCAATTCCACGCGCACGATGTGCGGAATAATTTTGCCCGCTTTTTCCACCACAACCGTATCGCCAGGTCGGATATCCTTCCGTTCGATTTCTTCGGCATTATGAAGGCTTGCACGACTGACGGTGGTGCCTGCCAATTCAACAGGCTCGAGCTCTGCGACCGGTGTCACTGCACCCGTCTTACCAATCTGTACGCGAATTTCATTCAGTCGCGTAATGGCTTCATATTTCTCAAACTTGTAGGCGATTACCCAACGTGGACTTTTTGCCGTGCTGCCGAGCCGTGCCCGCTGGTCAAAACGATTGACTTTGATCACCAATCCATCGACCTCAAAATCGAGAGTGTGTAGCGTGGAAACAAGTTTGTCACAGTGAACAAGGACCTGATCGATCGAATCAAAGCACTCGACGTAGGGTGTTGCAGGGAGACCGAAGTTTCTCAACTCCGCCAAAAATTCCATATGTGTCTTTGCTTGCAGCTTGTCTGTCTCACCCACCCCATGGCAGAAGATATGCAAAGGACGCTGCGCACATTTCCGTGGATCGAGCAAGCGAATACTGCCGGCAGTCACATTTCGCGTATTGGCAAATACGGTTTCACCCTGCTGCTCCTGCTGGCGATTTAGCTTCACCAGGTCAGAATTTTTCATATAGATTTCACCACGGACCTCCAGCAGTTCCGGTATGGACTGTCCGCTCAATCGTAGCGGCACATCTTTTACGGTCCGGATGTTGTGCGTGATGTTATCTCCCACAATTCCGTTACCCCGCGTCAAGGCTTGTGTAAGGACGCCCTGCTCATAGATCACCGTCGCCGCGACCCCATCTATTTTGAGTTCAACGACCCACTCAATCGTCTCGCCCGGGAGCAACTTTCCGATGCGATCAGCATACTTACGGACTTCTTCCTCGCTGTAGGTGTTATCGATCGAGAGCATCGGCACCCGGTGCTCAATCGACTCGAGGTTCTCAACCGGTTGTTCGCCGACACGTTGCGTGGGGCTCTCGGGCGTTTGTAGGTCAGGATACTTTGCTTCAATTTCACGCAATCGATGAATCAAGCGGTCATACTCAAGATCTGAGATGACCGGTGCCGCTTCCACAAAGTATTTTCTATCGTGATGACGAATCTCATCACGCAGTGATTCAACGTTTCGCGCGGTTGGTTTAGCCATGGAGCGAAATTAATAAAAGAATCGAGGACAATCGCATCAGAGGAAGCCGTTTTACTTTTATTCGTTTGCGGTCTGTTCGCACTCGGGTAGTGTATTCACCGGGGTCCCTTCGGGAATATGGGGCACCATACAGAGAAAGGTCAACGGCGTGGAACCTGTATTTCGAAATTGGTGAATTTCATCAGGACGCACGTAGATAAAATCACCTGACCCGATTGGGTGTTCCTGGTCTCCCTCCAAGACGACGCCGTTGCCCGAGAGTACGTAGACCTCGTGTTCATACGGGTGGCTGTGTTTCGGTGTGTGTCCATCCGGCGCGACGGAAAACTGTCGCATGGCGAAATTGGGCGCGCCGTCGGTGTCGTTGATCAACCAGCGGACGCTGCATCCGGTGGCACCCTCCATCATCACGCTTTGGGAATCCACTTTTTCGGCTCGATCAACTTTCATGTCTCTGTTCCTTTTTCTGGGTCTGTTAACGTCGATGTTTTCTTTTCTCCTCGACCGGTCAATTCATCGGTTCCGATCGCCGCTACGGTGAGAAACCCGAGCAACAATGCCTCTATGATAAGCAGTCTGTCGCCATGCTGGTCCATGAATTTCAGCAAGCTTCCGTTCTGGAAGGAATGCTGTTTGCCGACACCTTGCCCAATCGCATCGTCTGGACGATTGGTCTCGCGAATAGCCATCACCCCATAAGTGGTTGCCGTGACAAAGAACAGGATGCCCACCAGAATAAGCAAAAAGTAAAACGGGTTTTTGTTTTTTGTTTTCATGATGATCGATTATAGCAAATTGACCTTTGTTTCAGGCAGTTCGTTTGAGGGTGTCACTCGTAAAAGCAAGCTGTGCCCGATAGGATAAGAGATTCCACTTATCTTTTTAAAGGGTTAGAGAAGCACGTGTCCATGCAGGCAATCAAATTGCGTGGCGTTGAGGTTAACAACCTGCAGAAAATCGATCTCGATATTCCCCTTTGCCAGACCGTTGTTTTTTGCGGCGTCTCTGGAAGCGGAAAAACAAGCCTGGCGCTCGACACTCTCTACGCGGAAGGTCAGCGGAGGTATATCGAAAGTTTTTCACCCTACACGCGACAATTTCTCGAACAGCTTCCGCAACCTGCGGCAGAAAAGATTGAGGGTATTCCGGCATCGATAGCGGTTACACCGAAACAAGCAAGTCGATCCAATCGCGTGACCGTGGCCACCGCCACCGACATTGCCCAATATCTTCAATTGCTATTCGCAAAAATCGGAATCACACGATGCACCGAATGTGGTCGCACGGTCACTGTTGAAGACCCCGAAACGGCGGCGGCATGGGTTGCGCGCCAAGCGACTGGGATGAAACTTATCGTTGCGTTTCCCCTCTCGGTCGGTCATGCCGATCACGCCAAGGAACGCATCGCACAACTCCGTGCCGACGGTTTTGTGAGGGCTGTTGTTGGGGACAGTGTAAAACAACTTGATGATTTGCCTGACGGCATAGAACCCAAAGAAGATCAGCGCGGTGCCCTGGATGTAATTGTGGATCGTGTCAAAACAGGCCAAGTGCAAGTAAAGCGCCTGAGAGATTCATTGGAGACCGCTTTTGTGCAGGGGAATGGAGCGTGCAGCTTGTGGCTCGAAACGAACATCGATGAGCCACCCCCTGGATTTACGATTATCGACCGTACTCCCATGCGACGCGTGGGATTCAGTGAGCAGATGGGGTGCGCCGATTGTCATCTTGAGTTTCCGACAGGCGACCCAAGATATTTCAATTTCAATAATTCACTCGGTGCATGTCCCGGTTGTGAGGGTTTTGGCACGGTTGCTGAGGTCGATATGGACCGAGTCGTGCCGGACAAACAAAAGACCTTGCGTGAAGGTCCCATTGCGCCTTGGAGCACCCCGGCTTATGCCCATGAGTTAGAAGAGCTTTTGGATCTGGCGGAGGATTATCAAATTCCACTCGACGTCCCTTTCGCGGATCTTTCGGATCGGGTCATTGCCTTGATTGAGCAGGGTGTGCCGGAGCGCGATTTCGGCGGGTTGCGAGGGTTTTTTCGCTGGCTTGAGAGTCGCAAATATAAGATGCCGATTCGCGTCTTTTTAAGTCGTTGGAAGACCTATCGACGCTGCATTACGTGCGGGGGCAGTCGATTGAAAGAGCGCGTACTCGCCACCACGATTGCCAATTGTCATATCGCGGAGATCACGTCCATGTCGGTTTCCGACGCCCACCATTTTTTCCAACAGACCGATGTGGATCCGGGTAAACATCGAGTGGCTAAGCGTATTCTCGCAGAAGTTAATTCTCGCTTGCGTTATCTTGAATCGGTTGGACTCGGTTACCTTACCCTGGACCGCCCATTGCGTACGTTGTCGGCAGGAGAGTCGCAGCGCGTGGCACTGACAGCTGCATTGGGCTCCAATCTGGTTAACATGCTGTATGTGCTTGACGAACCATCGGTGGGGCTCCATCCGCATGACATTGGACCGCTGCTCAAGGCGATTAATGATCTCCGCGATCGTAGTAACACGGTGGCAGTGATCGAACATCAAGAATCGGTCATTCGATCTGCGGACCGAGTCGTGGAAATTGGCCCGGGGGCAGGAGAACAAGGAGGGAATATCGTTTTTGAGGGCACCCCTGCAGAACTTGAGGCGGATGAGGGAAGTCTTACCGGTGACTATCTAGCCGGCCGACGCGGTAGGCGTGCCTCCCCCCACCCTCGCCCGACTGACCAAGGTTGGATTCGCTTGACCGGAGCGTCGGGAAATAACCTAAAACATATTGATGTCGAATTTCCACTCGGCGTGCTTTGTGTTGTGACTGGGGTAAGTGGTGCTGGTAAAAGCAGTCTTGTTCAAGAAACTCTTTTCCCTGCCCTTTGCAGTCGGCTCAGCAAAGAGAATTCCGCGGGATTGCCATACCAGGATCTCTTCGGTGCCGGCCAACTCGATGATTGTGTGTTTCTTGATCAGCAACCGATCGGCAAATCACCTCGTTCTAATCCGGTCACGTATATCAAGGCATTTGATGAGATTCGTCGCGTGTTTGCCCAAGCTACCGATGCCCGCGTGCGAAATATCACCATGAGCCACTTCAGTTTTAATGTAGAGGGTGGTCGTTGTCCGCGGTGCAAAGGTGAAGGCCAAATCAGT
>JAYZMM010000117.1:0-8027 GCA_036153155.1 Planctomycetota bacterium | reverse complement strand
GATCCCCGGTGCCAAATCGCCTCGCCTGATCGAGCGAGAGCAACTTCATTTGATGAAGCCAGGGAGCGTGTTGATCGACGTGGCGATCGATCAGGGTGGTTGCGTGGAAACGAGTCGTCCCACGAGCCATCGCGAGCCCACCTTTCTCATCGACCAAGTCTTACACTATTGTGTCACGAATATGCCGGGGGCGGTGGGTAGGACCAGTACGTTTGCGCTTTGCAATGTGACCTTGCCCTGGATCTTGCGATTGGCGAAGGGCAAGTGAGGCTCGCAACCGGCCATGGAAGGAGACACTGAAAGGCCTGTTTTGCCAGAAGATTCGGCTCGGTGCCACGGTGCTTATAGCGTTGCCAAATCGAGCAGTGGGCGATGAGGGACTCGAACCCCCGACATCCACGGTGTAAACGTGGCGCTCTAGCCAACTGAGCTAATCGCCCGATCAAAAAATAAGAATATGACATCCTAACGGTCCGCAAAACCGGACGCCATGGGGTGTCCCCGCTGTTGCCGGCAGACCGGGCAGTGCCCTACGATAATTCTTCTTGTCGAAGTCGCTTTTTTTCAACCGAAAACCGAATGCCATTTGATGATGACGCTCATCAAGACGATCCTGCTTGCCCTGCACCTGATCCTGGTGAATCTGGCCGCGATCGGGCCGCTTTTCTGCATTGGTCTGGTATGCAAAACTTCAAGCGAAGCGCGGCAATCAGCACGCTGGCTCGCCGGAAAATGCTGCCTCGCATTGTTTATCGGCATGCTGCTCGGCGGCACCATTATGGGTCTCTATTCCTTCGGCGGAGAAGTTCTCGGAGGAAAACGTTTCTATCGTGCACTGCTCGCCATTCCGCACGACCGACTCTGGTGGGGTGTGGCCGAACTGGCCTTTTATTACCTCTGCATGTTGCCAGTGTTGTTCTACTGGAAACCGCTTTTAAGTCGTCGATGGATAATCATTCTGCTCTGCCTGCTTGCAGGCACGAATTTGATCTACCATTTTACGCCCCTCTTTGTAGTGGTCGGTTACCTGCAAGGCGCGGCCGAGGCAGAACCGCTGACTAAAACTGCGTTGCGATCTCTCACCTTTTCACCACCGGTGCTTGCCCGCGTGCTGCATCATCTGCTAGCCGGTGTGGCGATTGTGGCAACACTACTGATGCTCCACTCGGCGGCCCGCGCCCACGATGGCCGCAGTGAGGAAGAAACTGACGCCTTCGACACGCTCACTCGGCGGTTTGCCAGCGTTATTTTCATCGCGACGCTGCTCGAGATTCCATCGGGCGTCTGGTTTCTGCTGCAACTCCCGCGCGGCGTTCAGCATCAGTTTCTAGGCGGCAGTCCGCTGGTCACCATCTGGTTTGCAGTGGCCCTGCTGGCCGCGATGCTGCTGCTCTATAAAAGTTTTGCGGTGATGACCGGTGCGATCAGTCGCCGCGATGCATGGCAATCCGCCGGACTGCTGCTGACGGTGATCCTGCTGATGACCAGTCTGCTCGCGTTCATATTGCCACGCTATGCGTGAGCGCGTGAGCGACCGTGCACTTTACGCAACACACGCAACACGACCGGCAACCAGTTTGCCCGCGATGACCGTGGCAACCACCTCGCTGGTCGAGTTAAACAAACGCGTGTAGGCATCAAGGTGCGCACCGTCTGCGAGACGAATCACGGCCAACGATGCTTCCTTGCCCGCTTCCACCGTGCCGATGCGATCTGCAAGCGATAGGCCTACGGCGCCGTTAATTGTCCCCACTTCAAGGATCGCCTCGCCTGGGACTTCGGCGTGCGTTTGCGCGATATGCTGCAATTCCTGCCAGAGACTGAGGTCAGGATTCGACCCCCGTCCGTCTGTGCCAATTGCCACACGCACACCGGCATCGAGCATCGCGGCGAGCGGATAACGATCGTGGCCGAAATAGGTGTGCGTGCGCGGGCAATAAACCACCGTCATGCAATCGCGGTGCGCTGCGAGAAATTGAATTTCCTCCGGGGTGAGATAATTCCCGTGTGCGATCAGCGTGCGGGGTGCGGCGGCAAGCATGTTTAAAAATGCGTGAGGTGTTTCTCCCGCAGGCACAAAATCAACAGCACCGCGGTCGGCGAGCAGCGCCGCGAAAGGCCCTGTGCCATTTGCGAGAAACGATAACTCATCGCGCGTCTCGGCCAGATGCACGGCCAGCGGAATGTTGTGATCGCGCGCACATTGCACCGCACGCTCCCAGATCGCCGGGGCGACCGAATAGGGTGCGTGCGGGCTGATTCCTCGGCGGCATGATCCATCTGTGATGCTTGCAGCAACCGCATCGACCCGCTCTAGGGCAGCGGCATGCTGCGCGTCACTTGCAGCGATCACCTCTTCAAAAGCGTGATAGTGAAGCGGCGTTTCGATCGGGACCGGCTGTTCGGAAACGATGTCTGCCACCGCCACAACGCCCCCCGCCAGCGATTGCTCGATTCCACTGCCGATCCGCTGCTTCAACCCTTTCTGCTGGCCGCCGCTCCGCCACGCAAAGACCTCGCCGATCCAGTCGGTCAATGGCATGTGGCCCCGGCCGAGCGGGGCTTCAAGATCGCTGAATTCCAAGTGAGCATGTGCATTCACCAGGCCCGGCAGCACGGCACAATCGCCCGGATCGTAATGGGTTGTCTCTGTGGCATTGCCGATGCTGGTGATGTTCCCGTCCCCGATATTGATCCACACGTTTTCTTGCGGTGACGTGAGGGGCGAAAACAACATCGCCGCACGGAGGCTGTAGCAAGAAGGAAGCGTTTGCATGGCGTGGCGTATTATACCGGTTTGCTACCCAGCGCTGAGGGATCCAATCGCAGGTCGCGGCTGCGTTGACGACCGAGTCGACGGTAATAAATCAGCAGTGCTACGCCGAGCAGCAGGCCACCGAGCAGCAGACCGGCAGCCAGATAGTGTTGATTCTCAAGCCACTTCAGTCCCCCGCTCGCGTGCGCAAGGCAGGCCGTCGTGTTATGCGTCAGGTGATACAGGATGGCGGGCCAGACGCTTTGCGCCTGATAGGCGATGTAACCGAGAACGAGGCCAAGAAAAAATGCGCTGATCTGCTGCTGTAAAATACCGTGCGCCAGAGCAAAGAACAGACTGCTCACCACAATCGCCCGCCAACGGCGCTCACGCTGTCCACCCGCCGGCTGCCGCATGCCGGTCAGAATGAATCCGCGGAAGGCCAGCTCCTCGCAAACGGCAGGCACCAGTGCAATCAGAATCAACGCCACCCAACCGGGACCGGAGGCGAGCTTCATTTCAACCGCCTCGAGCATCGCCTGCATCTGCTGTGGGATCGCATATGTCTGCGAGACAAGCATCTGCAGCATTGTCGCGCTCGGATAAAGACAAATGGCCAGGATCGCAGCGGCGAGCAGACTCAGTGCGGGTGGCCGCCGCAGCGCGAGCGTCTGCCGCGGCTCGCCGGTGAACAGGAAGGTCATGGCCAGCGTGATGCCCAGGATGGTGAGCATCGGAAGCAGGATGGCTTTCCAACTGAATTGCGCAAGAGAAAGCGCTGCGATGCCGCTCGGCGTTGTCGGCAAATCGATGGTCGCCTCCAGGAAAAATTTGACCACTAGAATCAACACGCCACAGAGCACCGCGATCTGTGCGGTCGGCAGCGGTCGACGATAACGCACCGATTGGACAAGCCAACTTCCGAGATCCCACTTTTCTCCCTCACGAAAAAGAACATCCTCACTGCGAAACTGATCGACCGCCCAGCGAATGGCCAAATAGCAGCAAAAGAAGGTGACTCCCAGCACGGGAAATGCATAGGGCCAAAGTTCACCGATGGTGCCTTCCATTACCGAGCGCATCAGTAGCACGATTCCACTGATCGGAATCAGACTGAAACCCAGATCAAGCTCGGCACTCGGTGCCATGGGCAATAGAATCAGCGGCAAGGTGACCAGGATTACCGGCATCAGATAATATTGCCCCTCTTTCGTGCTGCGGGCGAAGGCCGCCAGGGCCAGACACACCGCGCTGAAGAGGGCCGCAATCGGAATCAGAATCAGCGCTAGATAAAATAGTGCGGCGAGGGGTGGGGGTCCGACATCGGCCTGGGCCGCAAGATCCTTGAGTTGCGACATCACAACGCGACCCGTGATTGCCATTGCCACAAGATTCAAGATGGCGGTCGTAATGCTGAAGAGCATCACGGTGAGTAGTTTTCCAAGTACGATTTCACCGCGCCGCGCGGGACTGGTAAGCAGCGTTTCAAGCGTGCCCCGCTCTTTTTCTCCCGCACATAAATCAATCGCCGGGTAGAACGCACCGGTAACAGCCCAGATCAGAAGTACAAATGGTAGGATTTTTGACCAGAGTGACACGTTTATCCGCTGGTCTTCCTCGGCCAGATCAAAACGACTGAATTCAATCGGGCGTGCGGCCCATTGTGAAAGATTACTTGCCGCCAGACTCCGTTGGCCCACTTGCGCCGACCAATCGGTCAGTGCGCGATCCACCCTCGCGTGGGCCAGAACCTTTTTGTCGCTGCTGTCATCATAGACGAGCAAAGGCCGCGGTACGGCGGGTGGGGGTTTTTTGCTTGCCTTGCGGGCATGGTCGCGGAAGCGACCCGGATAACTCTCGAGCTCTTTGAAAAAACCGGGCGGAAAGCAGACCGCCGCCTCACAACCGTAGCGGTTCATCAGTGCCCGAATCTGCCGATTGACGATCCTCGATTGTTCTTTGGTAAGGTTGTCGTCTTCAGGCCATTTGCCACTTCGCACAAATGCCAGTCGCGTGAGGGGCAGCAGTTCAAGTTGCACGGAGGTTGTATCGCTTTGTTCGCTCGGTGCCACCGCAAAACGGTCTTGACGAATTAGTTCGGGTAAATTGCCCCCCGTTCCTTCATAGCCGAGAATCAGGACCCGACTCGGGTGTTCGCGTAAGAATTGCGCGATTTGAAAGAAACTGACGCCCAGTAGTGGATAAAAAAGAATCGGTAACACCGCAATCATGAACAGCGTTCTGCGATCGCGGAGTTGATCGCGCATTTCGCGGCGAAAAATCAGACGCACATTTTTCCATTGCATGAGTCGTTACCCGTCGAGTGCGGTCTCCACCTGAGCGGCGTCTGCTTTTTGAATAAGGTCGAAAAACAGCTCTTCCATTTCCCCGCTTTTCACGTCGGCAGGCGCTCCGGCACGGAGCTCGGCCAGTGTCCCGCTTGCCAGAATGTGGCCTCGATGCATGATCGCCACTCGGTCGCAGACCCGTTCGACCTCACGCATAATGTGTGTGGAATAAATAATGCATTTTCCTTGGTCTCTGAGATCGGTCACGATCTCGAGCACAGCTCGGGCAACCAACACGTCAAGTCCGGCAGTCGCCTCGTCCAGAATCACCACGGGAGGATCATGCACAATCGCTCGAGCGATGGATACCTTCTGTTTCATGCCAGTCGACATTTTTCCACCCAGTCGGTCGCGGATGTCCTGCATCTTCAGACGATCAAAGATTTCCTCCATTCGTGCCTCAAGCAATGCGTCTTCAATTCCGTAGAGGTGGCCGAAATATTGCACCATCTCCCAGGCGGTCATTCGATCATAGACAGCCGTACCGGACGAGACGAAACCAATTCGATGACGTACTCGGTCGCTTTGCGTCACGACATCCAGATTGTCTACCTTGGCACTGCCGCCCGAGGGCTGCAGGACCGTGCTTAAGATACGGAGTGCCGTGGTTTTGCCTGCGCCATTCGGACCGAGCAATCCGAAAACCTCTCCAGCGGCAGCTTGGAACGAAATGCCGCACAGAGCGCGATGCGGTTCGCGCTGGAAGTCTTCGTAGTGCTTCTGAAGATTGCGAACTTCAATCATAAAAGATAGACAGGGTTTGTCGTGATCGGCCGAATACAGGATTATTCTACATCGATTTGGCCGGCCCTGCCCACCGTCTTCCTCAACACGCCAAGGTGGGCTGCGGAGGATCGATTTGCGGACGATCAATCAGCTCGTAAAAGACATTTCGCTGCCTAGGTTCATAGCCCAGATCGGAAATACAATCCCGAATTTCATTGAGAGTAAGGTGATGGACAGTGCCCGCCTCAGCCACCACATTTTCTTCCAGCATCAAACTTCCCATATCGTTGGCACCATAAAGCAGGGCCAATTGGCCGATCTTCATTCCCTGGGTGACCCAACTTGACTGGATGTTGGGGATATTATCGAGATAAAGTCGACTCACGGCCTGGGTGTGCAGGTAGGAATGGCCGCCGTGTCTCGGTAAGTGCGCCAGATCCGTGTGGTCAGGCTGGAACGTCCAGCAGATAAATGCGGTGAATCCCCCGGTTTCATCCTGAAGATTACGGATCCGCTCCAGGTGCTCAATCCGCTCGGCCAGAGTTTCAACATGTCCGAACATCATGGTTGCCGTACTTCGTCCGCCCAGTTGGTGCCAGACTCGCATCACGTTTAGCCAGTCGTCCGAGAGCACCTTGCCCCGCGTAATTTCTTTTCGAACGCGATCGACCAGAATCTCAGCACCACCACCGGGCAGGCTTCCGAGGCCGGCCGCTTGGAGTCGCTCGAGAACCACGCGCAAATCAAGCTGATTAACCTTGGTAAAGGCGTGAATTTCCGGGGGACTGAAGCCATGAATATTGACCTGCGGATAGTGGGCCTTGATGTCCCGCAGCATTTCTTCATACCAGTCGAGCTTGAGTTTCGGATGCATGCCGCCTTGCAGCAATATCTGGTCGCCACCGACCGCAACCAACTCAGCAATTTTTTCTAAGAGCACCTCTCGCTCGATGATGTATCCTTCCGGATCTTTCGGCGCGCGATAAAAGGCGCAGAAGTCACAGACCGCACTGCAAACGTTGGTGTAGTTGATATTGCGATCGATGTTATAAGTGCGATATGTCTCAGGGTGGATGCTGCGCGAGAATCGGTCGGCGGCACGTCCGATTGAAGCCAGGTCACCGCTTTCCAGCAGCGCGAGGCCCTCCTGCGGCGTGAGTCGCCCCCCGCGGTCCTCTGCAACGCACGCAGTGCGCTTTTCTAAAATTGGTTGGATCGATCGACTCACGATACGTTTTCTACGGCTATGTTTTCCGGCGGGGCTGCCAGTAGGTTCCACTTCCGGCAGAGCGTTTCAAAAAGCTCGATTCCTTCCTGTTCCTTCGGGCCGAGCATAAAGTTGAGATTCTTTGAGAGGTAATCGAGGCACTGCGGTTGGGTTAAGCCGTGGGTCGCAGCCTCTTCCTCTGCAATCGTGCTGATTTCTGCTAGTCCCCGATCACGCGATTCGGAAAGTACCGTGCCAATTTCTCCGAGCGATGTGTTTTGATGTGCTGCCCAGACGGCGAACACAAACGGAAGTCCGGTCCACCGGACCCAACGGTCTCCCAGGTCCCAGACATCGCAAAATTTTCCGGCCGGCGAGTGAATTGCTCGATCACCGATCAGCAACACTGCATCGGTTTGCGTGTCGGAAATCGAAGCACCGATCGGGAGCGTCTCGAGCGATGGACGGATGCCAAACTGCTCAGCCAACAGAATTTGCACCAGCGCCACACTCGTGCGGGAGCCGTCGTCCAGTGCCAGGCTGCGAATCTGTTGGATTGGAGTGCGGCTGAATAACTTGACACTCAGAACCGGTCCCTGGCACCCGATACACGCGTCGGAGACCATGCGATAATCGCTACGGTCCAAAAGTTCGACCACCGGAATTAATGCCACATCAACGCGACGGGCGGCGAGCGTGTCTGCGAGACGACTAGGCAAATCCATACGGAGATCTGCATGCGGCGCAAGCTCTGGAAAACCCCGAATTAGGGGTTTGGTGTTCAAGTAGTTGACCGCACCGACACGGAGGGGGCGACTGTCCGTAGGGTTGGACTGTGTCACGCGGTGGTTCTCCTGGGATTCTCGCATTCTCCGCTTTGATTATAGGTGGCACCCCCCCTTTGCGGAAAGGTCGGCACGACTGAATCGCAATTCACCATTAAACCGCGAGGTCGTTCATTTATCGCAATGATTGCATGCGTCTTATGCGG
>JAYZMM010000116.1:0-14799 GCA_036153155.1 Planctomycetota bacterium | reverse complement strand
CAAGGAAATTCCCGGTTTGAAGCCGACAGCGGGCTATCCGGCAGATGCAGTGCGATTTAGACAAACCGTCGAGCGGCGATGCGATGAGGCCGGCCTTCCATTGCATTTATGGTGGCGAATGCGATAAACGCGATGTGACTGGCCGCGCTGACATGCGTTGCGATTGGTTGGTTTATCTCAAGAAAAAGCTATAATTAAGACGATTGACAAACAATGTTTCGCCTCTCCCACGTATCGACGCGCCGCAGGAGTCCGCCATGTCCATTGCTACTCGCTCACGATTTTCCTCCTTCAGTGGCGATCTTCGCCGCATTCTTGGCTTCCGCATGATCGCAATCTGGTTTGCAAGCTGCACCCTGATCACATGTAGCGGAATCACGAATGCGGAGACAGGGAAAATGCAGCTCGGTGAGGCAAGTCTGACGTCAGGCATCTCAGGATCTGACGAGTTGAAAACGAGTGAGATCGATGCATGGATTGCCGATCCGACAAATCACGAGGAAATCGAATTTGAACTACCACTCGGCCTTGCATCAGGCGCGGGCATGATTCGCGGGATAAATGAAAACCCGTTAACGCGAGCGAAGATTGAATTGGGCCGCCAGTTGTTTTTTGATACACGGCTTTCGGCAGACAACACCGTCAGTTGCGCCTCGTGCCATCGGCCTGACCACGGCTATGCCGCGCCGACACAGTTTGGAGTGGGTATCCGCGATCAACTGACGGGCGTCAATTCACCGACATCCTACAATCGGATTTTGAGTGACAAGCAATTTTGGGATGGCCGCGTTGATTCACTCGAAGAGCAGGCAAAGGGACCCATTGCTGCGCCCGGAGAAATGGGAAACACACACGAGCAGGCCGTAAAAACGGTCGATGGCATCGATGGCTACAAGAAACAATTCCTTGCAGTTTTTCCCGATGACGGGGTCACCATCGACACCATCGCTAAGGCCATTGCGTCCTTTGAAAGGGCGATTGTTACCGGCCCTTCACCTTTCGATTATGCCGAGGCTCTCCGGCCCTATGAAGATTATGAAGCAGAAGATTTTGAGGAACTGCAAGAGGAAGACCCTGAAGAATACGCCAACTACGTGAAACTTAAGGAATTGGCGGCCAAGCACCCAATGTCGGAATCAGCCCTGCGAGGAAGGGAACTCTTTTTCAGCGAAAAAACCAACTGCACTGCGTGTCACGTGGGTGCCAACTTGACTGACGAAAAGTACCACAATATCGGGATCGGCATGCTTGATGACGAACCGCTTAGCGGGCGTATGGGTGTCACTGAAGACCAGGAACACTTCGGTGCATTCAAGACTCCGACCATTCGTAACGTATCAATGACTGCTCCTTATATGCATGACGGAAGCATGGCGACGCTGGAGGAAGTCGTAGACCACTACGTGAAGGGTGGCCACCCGAACCCGAATTTGAGTAAAGACATCCTCAAGCTAGACCTCTCGCCTCAAGACAAGACGGATCTGGTAGAATTCATGAAGGCTTGCACCGGTCCGTTGCCGGATGTCGAAGAAGGTCGCCTGCCGCAATAGCGCGTGCGCATCACGGTCGGCGACCACGGGAGTGCCACGCTGCAACACGCCGCAAAGCAAGGCAACTTCAAGGTACGATTGGCCCTGCACGCAGGATTACTATGTCGCTAAGCGAAGAAGAAATTTATCAGGAACACGTTCTTGATCACTATGAAGACCCCTATCATCGGGGACACCTCGAACAAGCCACGCATCAGCACAAAGATGACAATCCTCTTTGCGGGGACGTTGTCGAAATTGAGCTGGTGATCGATCCAGACGGAAAAATCATTGAAGCCTATTTCGATGGAGATGGGTGCTGCATCAGCCAGGCATCAGCCTCCATGCTGATCGAAAAAATGGAAGGGCAGCATGTGGAAACTGTGAAAGCATTTTCTGCAGAGGACATGCTCGAACTCTTCGGTCCCAAGTTGACCCCCAACCGGCAGAAATGCTGTCTTCTCTCATGGCGCGTGCTGCAATCTGCAATCTACGCCCCGCGTGATGGGGCAACACAATCGCCAGCTGATGGTGATTCGCGGTCCAATCCGGAGGCACACTGATGGACGCCCACAGCAGTCGGGTCGATGCAACAACGCATCGCGAGGCAAAAGATTTTGATCCGCTGCATTGGCGGGATGACTTCCCGATTCTCAAAAAGCGCGTGCACGACCAGCCGCTCATCTATCTCGATAATGCGGCAACCACACAGAAGCCACGCCAGGTATTGGAGGCTATGGACACGCTCTATACCTCGCACTATGCAAACGTGCACCGGGGCATCCACACCCTCAGTGAGGAAAGCACCGACCAATTTGAAGCGGCCCGGGATACGGTGTGTCGGATGCTGGGCGGAGTCATGCGAGAGGAAGTGATATTCACTCGTGGAACGACCGAAGCAATCAATCTGGTTGCTTGCAGTTGGGGTGATCAAAACATCTCCGAGGGTGACGAGATTCTTATATCTGAAATGGAGCACCACGCGAACATTGTGCCATGGCAGCAACTTGCGGAGCGATCCGGGGCATCAATCCGCTGGATTCCCATCACAGATGAAGGCCATCTTGACCTAGAAGCCTTCAACACAATGCTGTCTTCGCGAACAAAACTGGTAGCCATCACGGCCGTCTCCAACGTCCTGGGGACGATCAATCCGATCAAGCAGATCATCGAAACTGCGCATGCTCACGGCGCCATCGTCCTTGCTGACGCGGCTCAGTCGGTTCCGCATACCCCGACCGACGTGCGCGCCTGGGACGCTGACTTCGTGGCCTTCGGGGGCCACAAAATGCTCGGTCCCACAGGGATCGGGGTGCTTTATGGAAAACGACAACTGCTGGAAGCCATGCCACCCTGTCTTGGTGGTGGCGGTATGATCCGCCGCGTGCGAAAAGAGGGCTTTGAAGCGGCCGATCTTCCGGACAAATTCGAGGCGGGCACGCCTCCCTTCGTGGAAGCGATCGGTTTGGCAGCGGCGATAGATTATTTACAAAATGTCGGCTTGGAATCAGTCGCAAAGCATGAACAGCAGTTGGCCGCCCTCGCAATGGAACGACTTGGTGCAATTGAGGGGGTTCGTGTTTTTGGTCCGTCGGCATCAGACCGTGCGGGGATCGTAAGTTTTCAAATCGAGGGTGTGCATGCACACGATGTCGCCCAAATACTAGACCGCCATGGCATAGCAATCCGCGCCGGTCACCATTGTGCAATGCCGCTCCACCTGCGTCTTGAAGCTCCCGCGACGTCACGAGCAAGTTTTTACTTTTACAACACGGTGGCAGATGTTGAAGCATTGGCTGCGGCCATTGAGGAAACGCAAAAGGTTTTTCGAAAGAAATAGGAGATCGCACTGCTATGCCAACGATCGAAGTTCGCACCGACCACCAACTACCGACCGCAGAAGCCGTGGAAAGGCTGCGACTATTTGGTGAAACGCTTAAACAGAAGCATGGCGATGAAGTCGAGATTATCAAAGAGCAATGGCACGACCAAACACTCGACTTCAGCCTCGCAGCAAAAGGAATTACGATTGACGGTGAATTGGTGGTAAACGACGATCAAGCAATGGTTCGTTGCCGTCTCCCGTTTGCCGCGATGCTATTTCGCGGTCGGATCGAGAATGACATTCAGAAGACATTGCGAGCCGCACTGACAGACCCTACTTGAGGTGCCCCATCTATTTCTGGGCCGGCATCACCGTGACCTGTTGGCCGGAGCGGACAAAATCCAACCCGTTCGGTCTCAGGAGATCCGCAATCAACCTTTCAAGCGCCACTTCTCGGACGTCAAGAACGACAACCCGCTTCAGATTAATCCCATCGGCCTCAATGGCTTGCCGCTGCCACTGAATGGTCAGTCCGGTTTGCCTGGCGATCGCGGCGAGAATTGCCTCGAGCGGGGCTTCGACCCGCAGGGTGTACACCTGCGTTCCATCCGACGGCGTGTCTGCCGTGCTTCGCTCCGGCATGTCGCTTGGTCGAGATAATGGATCCAACTCCCAATGCTCTTCGGCTCGACCGCTGAAAATCAATTGCGATCCATCGCGTTGCACCATCGCGTGTGGAAACTGCTGTTTCCACTGCTGGATTAAACGAGCTTGCTTATCCATGGCGGCAGGGTAACCTCGTCGCAGTAAAGGCTTTTGAACGATCGGTGCGATCGCGAGACTTTGTCCCATCGATTCAAATCGAGGCATTGCGTCAAAACCGGCAAGAACAATCGTACACTGGGTCGCACAGTCCATCGGCGGCAGTCTACCGGACACCCAGAGATCGTGGGGCAGTCGCTCCGGATGCTCCCACTGCAATTCATAATTCTGAGTGATCTTCCGCATAATTTCTTCGGGCGTGGCAAGTCGTTTCCAGGAAATCGGCAGAGGCTGCGACAATCGGCTCTCCACCTTCAAGGGCATACTTTTGATTTGATCCTGCACGAGAGCACGCACTGTCTGCAATTTTTTCACCGCTTCGGGCGGACCCACGTAGCCGACCGGCCCGAGCCAAGTGACTGCCGCACCAAACTGCGCCGCGATCTCCGCTAGTGCTGTGCCGAGCGGGGTCTCTCGGGTGCGATAGCTGAGGGGAACATCGGGGTCGATCCGACGATCGAGAAAAATCGTAATGCCGAACTGCTTCGAGACCATCTGCAACGCGTCACGCCTGGAATCGCCCGATATGTCAAATCCTACAGGACGATTGAGTGCGTCAGACAAACCCTGCCCGGTCAGGAGTTGTGCAGGATCGGCTCGGCCTGTGACCGGCACCAACAGGACCGCAAACAGGAGAAGCCTCCACCAGCACCGCAGAGGGGGAACAGTGGATACTCGAATCATGAGAACGGATCCTTCTCACGGCCTTTTGAATGCGTAGCAGGAATAATTCGGCTCTCGTAACACTAGTAACACCCGTAACAAAGGCCCACTTTTCTATTTTCGCATCCGAATTGGCCCAGCGGAAGACGAAAATGACGCGTGGAGGCAATTTTTCGCATTACCAAAGTGATCTAATTAAACTGGAAGTTGGACAGAGAAGGGAAACATTCGCACAACAACCACTATTACTATCATCTTTCATCAACGAGTCCCCTCATGTCCGTCTCGCCTCCGCGCATTCCGTTACTACAAGATCTTTATGCCGACTATCTTCGCGGCGAGACCGCGTCCACTTTTCTAGCACGCGTCAAAGCTCATTATGAGCGATCAACAATCGAGCGACTGGCAATCATGTCCAACCGCTTTGGGCGCAGAGCTGCCATTTTTTCACTCGTGTCGATGGCCGATTTTACGTCGAATCAAATTGTCGGCCCGGCGTTGCAAGACACCGATCGGCAAGTTCGCGAGATTGCTCGACAAGGCATTTTCCGCCTATGGCGACAAGCCGATGATCACCTCAATCAGCATGCCATTGAAAAAATCATCGACCTGAATCGACAATCGCACTATGCGCAGGCTGCCCTTAATGCGACCGACCTACTGGAGGTTGCGCCAAATTTTGCCGAGGCTTGGAACCAGCGAAGTTTGTCTCACTATCGACTGAAACTTTACACCGATGCCATTCGGGATGGTCGACGCACCATGGAATTGAATCCGTATCATTTCGAATGCCTCACGCGAATGGGACGTTGCCATGAACAACTCGATGATCTCATCTCCGCGCTTGATTACTTCCGACAGGCACTTCACGTGCATCCCGATCTTGCTGGAGTCCGCGCTAAAGTCCATTACCTGCAACGTTCGCTGAGCGACTAACCGAACTCAATCTTACGGCATTGGTTGATTCAGGCTCCTGCTACGTGTTAAGATTTGGTGACTGCCGTCTCATCAAAGCACCCGCAGGCGGGAAGGATGCTATGTCCCGTGTAATTCTTGCTCTCGATCAAGGAACCACCTCCAGTCGTGCCATCCTCTTTGATGTTCATGGTCGGCCGCTCGAAGTGAAGCAGCAAGAGTTCCGTCAGATCCTTCCCAAGCCCGGTTGGGTCGAACACGACCCGGAAGACATTTGGTCGACTCAACTAGCAGTGGCACGCGAGGTGCTTTCCGGTCCGCGTCATGGCCCAGAAGATGTAGCTGCAATCGGTGTCACAAATCAGCGCGAGACAACGCTGCTCTGGGAACGTGCGACCGGCAAGGCCGTCGCCCCGGCAATCGTCTGGCAGAGTCGAGCAAGCGAACCGATTTGTCGCCGATTGAAAGAGTCAGGACACGAGCCTCGCTTTCAGGAAAAAACTGGTCTGCTGCTGGATCCTTATTTTTCGGGCACGAAAATCCGATACCTTTTAGACCGTGATGCTGGGCTGCAAAGGCAGGCCGAAAAAGGTGAACTATTGTTCGGTACCGTCGATTCCTTTCTGATTTGGCGACTGACGGGTGGCAAGCGGCATGTAACGGATCTCAGCAATGCGAGCCGCACGCTACTGCTGAATATTCACACGCTGGAGTGGGATCAAGAGCTACTCGATATTCTAAATATCCCGGCCGCCGTATTGCCGGAAGTAGTACCTTCAAGCGGTATCGTTGGCCAGACCGATCCGGAGTTATTCGGGCGTTCCATTCCGATTGCGGGGATCGCAGGAGATCAACAAGCTGCAATGTTCGGTCAGGCCTGCTTTCACCCTGGAGACGTAAAAAATACTTATGGCACCGGCTGTTTCATGCTGATGAACACCGGTTCGAGTCCGGTTGTCTCAAAAAACAAGCTATTGACGACCATCGGCTGGCAAATGGGAGATCAGGTCACTTATTGCCTGGAGGGCTCGGTCTTTATCGGCGGTGCGGTAGTCCAGTGGCTCCGTGATGGATTGGGACTAATCGAATCTGCAAGTGAAATTGAGTCACTGGCGTCGTCGGTGAACGACGCTGGCGGGTTGGTGCTGGTTCCAGCGTTTGTGGGACTCGGTGCGCCCTACTGGGATCCCACGGCACGCGGTATCCTGCTCGGAATCACCCGCGGCACCACCGATGCGCATCTAGCGAGGGCCGCTGTCGAGTCGATGGCATTCCAAACGCGGGATCTGCTTGAAGCAATGCAAAAAGATGCGAAAGCAAAGCAAATCGAATTGAAAGTAGACGGGGGGGCGTGCGTAAACAATCTGCTGATGCAATTTCAGGCCGACATTCTGGGCAGCCCAGTTCGACGGCCCAAAATTACCGAGACGACGGCACGCGGAGCAGCATTCCTGGCGGGACTGGGCGTCGGTTTCTGGAGTCAGATCGAGGAAATTGCTGAACTTTGGGAGTGCGACCGTATTTTTGAACCTCAAATCCATGAAACAGAACGAACACAGCGGTACCGCACCTGGCAACAAGCCGTAGCCCGCTCGCAACATTGGCATGATACAAACGGGGAGAGTCAGTGACCTCTGACAAGGTGTGCTCGTGATTGAATTTGCCGATTCAAAACCGCAGTTTGAGCCCGGAATGCTCGTTCGGCATCGCCGGTATCACTACCGGGGAGTGATTGTCGCTTTCGACATGGAATGTCGGGCACCGTTGCAGTGGTACGAGAAGAATCAGACGCAACCGCTGAGACACCAACCCTGGTACCACGTCCTGGTACATGCCACTGGATCAGTAACTTACGCCGCTCAGGACAACTTACTTTTGGATGATGAGGGGCTGCCGATCAGCCACCCTCTCCTGGAGACTTATTTCGACGCCTGGGAGGATGGTCGCTATTTGCGCAACGCAACCCGTTGGGAGTCGTGGTAGCTCATTTGAGAGTGAGAATGAAGGATGAACCTCAAGGCCTGGTCGAGGCTGCCTGGAAACGATCCGGCGATTGGTAAAATCTTTTGAGATTCTCCTCATCTGCAAAAAGATAGACCCGGTTTTTATAAAAGACTCCATGCTTGCGGTGCCCGAGCACAAACGCATGAGACTCTGCAGCAACCACCGGATCGTATCCGGAGAGCACCGGACTGTAGTAATCAGGATTGGCGAGAAACCGTTGTTGCTGATGCTCTCCCGAAAAGAGATAAAGTCGACCACGGTGATAAGCACCCCATTGGGTTTGCCCAGCCACCCATTTTTTATGCTCGACCAGTTCGACCGGGCACATTCCGTCAAGGCTAGGTGCATCGATGGTCGGTGGCAACGGCAACGCCGGCGGAACGGTCGGCAGATTCACAGATGTGGAACGAGTCGGCGACGGTACGGTTTCAGAGGGCAAATAACTGCTCTGACTGATCGAACTGCTGGGCGGGTTGTTACGCACTGTCGATAAGCCAGTCACCCCTGCGGCACCGACGTTATCACCTGACTTCGCTGCGGTTTCCCAGGGCGCAACAGGCCGCTTCACGACCGGCGGGTTCGAAGGAGGTGCCAATTCCGGTGTCATGGCCGGGGGCGAAGTTCCATTGGACGCAGGAGATGCAAGATTCGCATAACGAGGTCCTACTGCAGGCGCCGAATATTCGGGATTGCCATAAGTGACTGGCATGCTCATCGCGATCGGGGTTTGTGGAATCGAGTTGCTGTCGGCTGATGGTCCGGCAGTGGGTAGCAACCGCAGCAGGCCTGCAAGATATCGGGTTGCCTGCGGGGGACACTTTTGCGTTGCCAGCAATCGACCCGATGGATCGATCACCATGTCGGTCGGCACAAATCGGATTCCATGGCGACGAGCCAATTCAGGATGCGTCTCCGTATTGATTTTTACAGCCACAAAATGTTGCGAGATGGCTTCGGCGACCTCGGCCTGGCTGTAGACATTTCGTTCAAGTTGCACACATGGTCCGCAATGGGTGGACCAGAAATGAACCAGAAGCAGCTTTCCGCTCTGCTGCGCCTCAGCTCGGCCCGCATCGATATTCTCGAGCCAGCGGATCGAACCGGCGTGCGTCACACCTGCGAACAGACTGCAGATAACAATAAATACTGCTGCGACGAGCCTCATCGGGACCTTCCTCATATGTGCGGAGCTTGAACAAATTCGTTTTCTCTTTATCGGTCGCCCGCGAGGTTAAAATGGTGCTAAATTGCGGGTCGTATCAATAATCGGGATTTTCGCTCAAAACGGCTGAAAACGACGCAATCACCCCCGTTGATACCATTGCATCCAGTGCGTGCGGAACCTTTTTTGCACTCGCCGCGAAAGGGGGGCGGATCGGATCGACATGCGACTTGACAGGATCACATTGAGTCTTATCATTAACTACGAGTTAACACTGCTTACATACGGCTAGGCGGTGGCGCTTGGGTCCGAAACACTCTGCCGGACCGATCCCGCTTGTTTTTGACGGCTGTTTCGACGGCACCGCGGGTGGTTCGATCAAGCGAAAAGCTTCCTGGCCTTCTGACTTTGACTTCTCAGTCGTCCTTTAGTGGCTTCAGGGAACTCGTCACGCGTTTGAGACCAACCTCAAACCGTGTCGTTCGTGAACAACATGGAATGTCGGCACCACGAAGGCCTACTTAGATTGGCAGTGGGTCCGGCAAAATTGGAATTGCAAAACAGGGATTAAACGGCGTTTGCCCTGCCGCTCGATTTTCGGTGGCAATGGGCAACTGCCTGATGGATGACCGAGGGGTTTTCGATGTGGCGTTCGTGCTATGTCGGACGAAATACCCAGGCCGCTTTGGGGCGTTCACCGGGTGCGGGCTGCCCGCAGGGTTGGCCCAAGTCCGTGGAGCCATGGAAAAAGATTGTGAGACCGAAAGTCGACCGCCTGATCGGCGGAAGACGCTTCTAGACACTATTCCAGAGATACTAGGCGAGAGAGAGATTTATGGCGAAAAGGAATAACAGCAAAGGCGGACGGTCCCGTGGGGACCGACCGCGGGGTGGACGACGCCGTGGCAATCGTGTCGGCGGTGGAAAACGGCCTGGCTTTGATTCGGGTGATAATCAAGATAACGGCGAACCGAAACCCGATGCACCGGGTGGCGGCGTGCTAGAGTTACACCCCAATGGCTACGGATTTCTGCGCGATCCGGAAAACAACTACCAGCGGGAGCGGACCGATCCATTTGTTCCCGGCACGATGATCGACAAATTCAATCTCCGTGAGGGCGTCCTCATCCGAGGCATGGTGCAGCAGGGGAGGGGCAAACAGGGCCCACGCATCAAGGAAATTGAAACCGTCAACGGCATGACGCCTGAAGAGTATGGAGAAGTTAAGAATTTTGATCAGCTGACGCCGATCAACCCCGAAAACTGGCTGCGACTTGAGACAGGGCATGAGCCGCTCACGACACGCGTCATGGATTTGCTGACCCCGTTAGGTAAAGGCCAGCGAGCGTTGATTGTCGCTCCGCCACGAAGCGGTAAGACTGTCATGCTGCAGCATATCAGCCAGGCCATCACCGCCAATCATTCCGATGTCACATTGGTCGTGCTGCTCGTTGATGAGCGACCTGAAGAGGTAACCGACATGAAGCGGGCGGTCGAGGGTGAGGTTGTTGCCAGCAGTCTCGATCGCGACGTTGAAAGTCACGTACGGCTTTCCCAGTTGGTGGTCGAACGCTGCAAGCGGCTAGCCGAAGAGGGCAAGGACGTATTCCTACTAATGGATTCGATCACGCGAATGGCGCGTGCATTTAATAAGTGGGTCGGCAACACGGGCCGAACGATGAGTGGCGGTGTGGATATTAAAGCCCTTGATATCCCCAAAAAACTTTTTGCGACTGCGCGCGTTTTCGAGGAGGGCGGATCGCTGACGATTGTGGCCACGGCGTTGATCGATACCGGCAGTCGTATGGACGAACTCATTTTCCAGGAATTCAAGGGCACTGGAAATATGGAGCTGGTTCTCGATCGTAAGTTGGCGGATCGTCGCGTCTGGCCAGCCATCGATATCTCGCAGAGCGGAACGCGACGCGAAGAAAAATTACTTCCAGCCGACATGCTGCACGCAATCACAATGCTCCGCAGGACCCTCTCTACCATGGAGCCGGTGGATGCCATGGAACAGCTCACGCAGAAACTTGGCAAGTTCAAAACGAACGATGAGTTTATTGAGCTGATCAGTGGCGCGCGAGCG
This sequence comes from Planctomycetota bacterium, assembly GCA_036153155.1. Classification (GTDB taxonomy): domain Bacteria; phylum Planctomycetota; class Planctomycetia; order Pirellulales; family UBA7805; genus UBA7805. Next base: position 3,790 of record JAYZMM010000116.1, on the reverse strand, counting down.
ATGGACTAAGCCATCGATTAAGGCCATCGATTAAGCCGGGCGAGATCGTTTGCGGGGAGTGGCTTGGCCACTGGCTGGATTTGTCCCATCTACCATGCTTGCGCGAAACTTTTCAATACTGAGTGCCGCATCGTCAGTAAATTCGGATGCTTGGGCAACATTCCGCAGCGTACGTATGCGATACGGTTTTTCACCCTGACACTCATGGTAGATGCGGGCCGAAACCTCCCCGAGCAACCCAAGCCCGAAAAACTGGACTGCCGCCAGCCCCGCAACCACCGTCAGCAACAGCAGGGGATTACCGGTCATATCCACAGAGCCGAATAGCTTCATGGCCAGGGTCGACATGCCCGAAAGGCTGGAGACTGCGATTAACAAAAGGCCGATGCCCCCGAAAAGCCGCATGGGGGAAACCGAGTGGCAGATCATATATTTTACCGTCACCAAATCGAGCAGCACGCGAACAGTGCGCCAGATCCCATATTTACTCTCGCCAAATCGGCGGGGATGATGCCGAGTGACCACTTCCACTGAACGTGCACCCTGCCAATGGGCCAGGATTGGAATAAACCGGTGCATCTCGCCATAGAGGGAAAGATCCATGGCAATCTCCCGTCGGATTGCCTTAAGTGTGCAGCCCAAATCCCGCACCTCAAAGCCCGTCACCCGACTGATGAGCCAATTGGCAATCTTTGAAGGCAGGCGTCGGTTCAGGAAGGCGTCTTGGCGATCTTTTCGCCAGCCGTGAACCAGATCATAGCCCTCGTGGATTTTTTCAACCATCATCGGAATATCGGCCGGCTCATTTTGCAAATCACCATCGAGCGTGACGATGCAATCGCCTGCAGCATAGTCAAGGCCGGCCCGCATCGCGGCCGTTTGACCAAAATTTCTGCGAAACTCAATCACCTTCACACGCTCGTCGCGACTCGCAAGGGCGGCTAGATGCCGAGGCGTGGCATCGGTCGATCCGTCATCGACCATGACAATCTCAAATTGCCAATCGGTTTGCTCCATCACGCGGGTAAGCGTCTGGTAACAAAGTTCGACGTTGTCTTGTTCGTTGTAAAGCGGAACAATAATTGAGACGTCCATGCCTGGGTTCCTTAGGCGAAAAAGCAGCGTTGGCAACAGGTTGTTAAGTGGGCTATTCTCACACAAATAGGTCGTCCGCGGCCAGACGAATTTGGGGACCCAAAACGTGTATCGGTGGCTCCGGGGAACCGAATTGACTGATACATGGGGTTCGATCCGTGTGTCATCCCGGTGTGCATAAGTTGCTTTGCCACATCTCCACCCGAACCGGCCGGTTATGCTACAATTCGTGCCCGCTGGGAGGGTAAGCGAATTGGCTAGCGGCCTCACTGGAAATGAGGTGCCGGGAAACCGGTTGCGGGTTCAAGTCCCGTGCCCTCCGCTCAACAATCTCATCACGCGCGCATCACGCGCGACATGCTGGCAAGAATCGGCTGTAATCTGGATCAGGCACGACTTGCTTGCATCCGCCCCGTTCTCTGATAGACTACGAAAACATCTTCCAGGGGGCTGGCTCATGAGATTAACTTCAATTCTTGTGCTGCTATTGGCAGCTAATTCCGCTCAGGCGGCATCGTACCAAAAAACGGACGGAACGATCGTTGCCCCGATCCAGATCAGCCCGCTGGCGGGAGGGGATCATGGGTATGACGGAAATAATCTTGAACCCGGTGGCAATCTTGTCGGCGCTGATCTGCACGACGCATTTCTTGTTGACGCCGACCTCGCCGGTGCTGATTTGACCGGTGCAACCCTGACGGACACCTGGATGGCCGCCGCCGATCTCTCGAATGCTATTCTCTTGGGAGCCAACCTCGACTCGGCCGATATCATGGGTGCCACTGCAGACAACGCGAACTTTCGGGGAGCCGAACTTCGGCTCGTACATGCCCCGGAAAGTTCTTTCCGCGAAGCCGATTTCACCGGGGCATCGCTCGGCTCGCTCGATGGTAGAGATGCCGATTTCTATGGTGCGATGCTTGCCAATGCAACGATGGACATGGCAGAACTGAATGGTGCGAATTTAAGTCAAGCTTGTCTGACCTGCGCAAACATCACCATGGCGAACTTTCGCGGAGCCAATCTTTGGCATGCAGACTTTGTCAACGCATATTATTACGAGCCATTCAGACCTGAAGGTGATGTCGACTGGGATGCCATGGGCGTCTTGCGGATGACTTGGCCCGACGTGCCGGAGGTATGCCGCGTGGCGGCGGTTCCGGAAGGTCGTTCCTTGTGGCTCGCGATCCCTGCACTGAGTTGCGTGCTGCTCCGCCGTCGCCGGAAATAAATCCAACCAGCGAGGCAGTGAAGTTCATACGAGCCTCGACTGTTCAGCTCGGACGGAATTGGAAGACAATTGTCTTTTTCTGTCGATAATCGAGTGACGTTGTGTTTCGGCAGCACGCTTGATAGGTTGCAAGCCTGCTTTCCAACCAGCAAACCTCGGGGTTCCCATCGCATGAAGCGTCCGACCGCGATTATTGGCGCGATTATTGGATTGCTCGTTTTCTTGTCTTTCTCTAGCGGCTCACACGCTCAAGGCATCTCTTCACCCGTCGAATATGTCAATCGTACCGCGGGAACGTACGCGACCAAATATTACTTTAAAAACAAGCGCCTTATTCGCCACGTGACGCAGATCGGCAACGGCTCGACCAGTAGATCCATCCAAGGAGATACTCTCCATCGAAAAGATCGCCATAGCCTGGCGACTTGGACCATCAGGCATGGCAATTCGATATATAAAATGGACGCGATGGGCAACATCGTGGGTGGGTCCAAACGAATCGGCAACAGGACTTACAACGTGCAAGAAGATGGCAGGCCGGGATCCTATGCAACGCGAGTTGGTCACACGGTGTATCACAGAAAGGCGAATGGTGATATCAAAAGCATGACAATTTACTGGAATAAATCAAAAAAATAATTGTCATCCTGATTTTTACAATACTGCTACTGCTCCGACTACGACATATCGCCCGATGCCACAATTCGCTCGCACCAGACGCCGGACCGCATTTAATTTGGCTCTAATGACCGTTAGGAAACTGCAGTCTTTTGTTTTCTTGTCGCTTGAAAATGTGCCAGAAACACGATGCGGACTGCCTTCTTATTGAGAGCACATGACATGAAACATGAAGCAATTGCCCGTGCAGAAAAACACTACGATACAATTCTGATTGAATGGAAAAAGCTTGGCATCTGCAAACCTCGCACCCGCGTCATTACGGAAGTAATGCATCGCATGCAGAGAGAAAATCTCTCCAGGTCACCATCTAGAACCACTGTAGCTCACTGGCTGAAGGATTATCGTACACGCGATTATTACACGCTCTGTGCCGCCTTGGCCTCAGAACGTGAGCGATTGCTACGGGCAAATGCTCCTTCGGTTCCAGGTCATGGCCAGCAACAACATTTTTAATGAAGATCAGCCTCTTATTAGAGATCGCACGCTTCGCAGGAGCCTTCACCGGTTTTTGGCTGGCATTCAAGAATGCTTCGGATCCAAAATTAGCGTTTCACTATCTCTCGGTCTGGATCGTCGTTTCCATCGCAGGAATTGCGGCCGCTGAGAGCTTGTTTTTCCCGAAGCAAGCCGCTGCTGCATCTGGTTACGCCGACCCCGGACACTATCAGCGGCAATCAGGTCTGAATAACCTTGCAGTGGCCATCATGAGCCTGGTCGTCTATTACTTGCACTGGGGAACCGAAGCCGAAGCAGCCATCTGCTTGGTGCTTTTGATTTTCCTGT
>JAYZMM010000115.1:0-5941 GCA_036153155.1 Planctomycetota bacterium | reverse complement strand
TATCTCCGAAAGCTCACCGCTATCGATCTTCAGTTCTTTGGCTAATGCGTAAATACGTGCGGGCAATGCGTCTCTCCCTTTTTCTTTCCCTCTGCGAATGCCACATCCACTGGAGGAAAAAATCCTGAACTCAAATCATGGCTTGTTTCTCCTGACCGACAGTCGCCTACTAAGCTTGAACGATCCTAATATGCATCTGCTTCAAGCGAACTTTGCACTCCACTCCACCTGCTTACTGCTCAGAGGCTTCAGCGGAGGCTTCTTGCGTTTCTGTCGCCGATTCCGAGGACACCGCATCACTGTCGTCCGGCTGCTCAGGGGCATCGACCGTCGCGGCCGATGTTTCCTCAGCCGCGGGCTCTGCCACCGGCTTCCCCTCACCTTCACTCTCAGTTGCGGCTTCTCCCTCTCCCTCCACAGCGACTTCCTCGGTTTCCGCAGTCGCTGCATTTGGCTCGGATGTCTCGGAGGCGACCTCACCAGCCCCCAGCCGCGCCGCCTCCGCTTCAATTCGTTCCTGCTCTCGTCGCTTTCGTCGGGCTTCGGTGGCAATTTTTTCCGCTTCTTCTGCTTTTTCCTCAGCCTGCGTCACGATGCCATCGACCGCCTCTGCGGTAAGCCCTCCCATCTCCATCAGCACATCGGGTTCAATGACTGAGAGATCGTCATACGACATGTATCCCTGTTCCACCAATTTCACCGCAAGCTCTTCTGCGATCCCCTCAATAACCGAAAAGCCCTCGACTGCCCGATCAATCTGCTCTCCCAATTCTTCCTGGGTCATGATCTCAATATCCCAGCCCGAGAGCTTGCTCCCCAAGCGGACATTTTGTCCCCGACGACCAATCGCCAGAGATAACTGATCCTCACGAACCAACACAATAGCCCTGCCCAGCAGTTCGCAAAGGATCACGTCCTCTACCTCCGCAGGCTGCAGTGCGTTGGGGATGAGGACCTGTGAGTCATCACTCCACCGCACAATATCAATACGCTCACCAGCCAACTCGTCCACAATATTCTTGATCCGATTTCCGCGTACGCCCACACAGGCACCGACACAGTCAACGCGTTGATCGGCGCTAATCACAGCCACCTTGCTGCGATATCCGGGCTCGCGGGCCATCGACTTGATCTCAATGACACCCTCATGAATCTCGGGAATTTCCTGCTCGAACAGCCGCTGGACCAACTGCGTACGAATTCGACTCAAGATGATCTTTACGCGACTACCCGCTTTGCGAACCTCAAATACTGTTGCCCGTACTCGCTCATTCGCATGATGGGTCTCACCCGGTATTTGCTCGCTGCGAGGCAGAATCGCCTCCACGTCCGGGAGTGAAACTGTCGCGGCGCCTCCCTCGTAACGCTGCACGACTCCGGTGACCATTTCGCCGATTTGGGCGTCATACTGGTCATAAAGCGCGTCACGCTCCGCCTCACGAATTTTTTGAATTATCACCTGCTTCGCAGTTTGCGCGCCTATTCGACCGATCGTCTCTTCCGGATCCAATGGACTCCCATTCAAGGTCCCATGAATCGTACCCGATTCGCGGTCAATCTGTACCGTCACCTCGGCTTCCTCGCCGTAATACTTTCCAGCGGCAGAAACGAGCGCTTGCTCAATTGCCTCAAAGACGATCCCTTTGTCGATATTTTTATCGAGATGGATCGCGTCTACGATGCGTAAGACTTCTTCTGGTTTCATGACGTTACTGATCTGGTTCCACGCTTGCCGTTATTTGCCCCGATGTCTGCCGCAGTTTGCCGCTGTCGCCAACGAAGAATTTCATCCGGTGCGTACGTACCGAAAGTGACCTTACCCCCCCTCTTTTCGGGGGAAAGGGGCACGAAAACCATTCTCCAGCCACAACTTAGCGTCAAAATGCAATCGGTTAAGCTTATCGGCGGGTTGGGGGCGTGTCAAGCGGCGGCAGGCTCTCTGGGACAGCTGAAAAGAGCATGTCACGCGAAGGGATAAGGATTCGCGTCATTGCAATTGGCCGACCGCCACGGCTGCAGCTTGCGCCTGTGGCGTCACCGAGAGATTGATAAACACATCGCCGCATTCCTGGGCCTCCCGGGAAATCCCAGGAAGCGAACAATCCGGATCGGGGGTTTCAAAGTTCATCATCGCAGGAACTTGCCCGGCAGCAACGGCTCGAAGGCTGGAGATCAGTTCCACCATTCCGCTTCCCGCTCCCAAATTACCAAAGTGCCCTTTGGCTGCCATTACCGGCAAAGAACAGCCGTCAAATACAGAGCCCACTGCCCTTGCCTCTTCCATGTCACCAATCCGTGTTGAAAGCCCATGCGCGTGAATGTGCCCGACATCTTCCACTGACACACTGGGACTCTCAAAGAGTGAGCCGAGTGCGTTACGTATCGCGGCCTCCCGATCGGCTACCCCCTGTGGCGATAAAACGGTTGATGAACCTCGGGCTAATATTTCACCGTAAATGGTTGCCCCGCGTGCTTCGGCAGATTTAAGCTCCTCAAGCACTACAACGCCCGCACCTTCTCCTAATACCATTCCGCAACGATCACGATCAAAAGGTCGACTTAATCGTTCGGCAGCGAACTGATCAACTGCAACTTCTTCCTGCTGGACCGCATGAATAGCATTCATGGGATGCACGCGCGTTCCTGTGGCTCCCACCACCATCAGGTCGGCCGAGCCGCGTTCCATCGTAAAAAATGCCTCGCCCAGGGCAAGGTTTGCGGCTGCCTCACGCATGGTGAGCGAATTATTAGGCCCGCGCAAGTCATTATAAATCGCCACATGACTGGCTGGCATATTCGGCAAGTAACGCAACAGCCACAGAGGGGTCATCTTGGATAGCCCCTCCTGCCCCCATTGACTGAAAAGGAATTTCGCAGCTTCACCTGCTTCGGAAGGCTCTGAAGATTCACACGCCGCGATTCCATCTGCAAAATCTTCCGGCATCGTCAACATATAATCGGTCCCAAAAATGCAGCCGCACCGCTCCGGCTCCATAACGCCGGGAAGAAAGCCCGCATCCTGAAGGGCCAGCTGGGCCGCGGCAACACCCATTTGGGTCTCGCGGCTCATCAACTTGAGCCCTTTGCGTATCATCTTTTTTTGATCTTTCTGAAGTTCTCCGAAGTCATCAACCTTTCCAGAGAACGCCTCGGCAATTGCCGCAAATGACGGGCCGCCGCTGCAACCTTGCATCGCGTCATAGGCTTGCACGCCACTCTTCCCGCTGGCTAGATGATCCCAAAGCAATTGGGGAGTATCGCCGAGAGGACTGATGAGGCCCATTCCGGAAATCACAATCCGACGCTGAGGAGAAGAGGCTGTCATAACGCCTAGAGGGGTTGCCGATTGAGAATAATTAAGCGGGCATTGTAGCGACGAAGTTCAACTCCGTCGAGACAAACAGCAAACCTCACCCACCATGGAGCGGCAGTTTTTAATAGCGCCCGCGAAAGTCTTGCGTTGCCCCGGCACGGCTTCCATCGGCCGTATCGGCGTCCACTGCATCCCCTTTATGCTCAACAAATAGCAAAAGATCACCTCGGGGCGGTGATTTAGGCATCGGAAGCTTTACGGTTTTGGTGATGCTGAAGTGAGGAACAGGTCGCGGGACGACCCCCAGACTGATCAACAGAACTTTATTTCTTGGCCAGCGAAATCGCTCGTGAAATTCACATGAAACCCGTTGCGGCACATCAATGTTGTACCAAGGCTTGCCTCGATTAACGCCAGGCGGGGACTGCAGCTTTACGGAAACCAATTTTTCCACCTGCTCCAACTGGCATCGGATCATGGCATCAACCGTGGTCCCGTCGAGCGACATAAGCGGATTGACTTCCACCACAAGTCCCTCTGTCAACTCTGCAACATTGGCATCTTGCGCACCCGGTGTACTTTCGGGCGCCAAGTGACTTTTGATGTAGGGTTGCTCGCGGTTGAAATTGACGACCGTATTCTGGCCATTGGGGACCAACAATTTAGGGGATCCATGATTTTGATAATCGCTTCTTCGGGAAAGCTCTTCACGGAGCAACATGGCGTCCTCGCGTGCAACGAGCCACGCCTCGACTCCTTCTGATTGCACAGGAACCGAGTGAAGCAACCGCTGTGCCCGCGTCCGCCAATCGGGGTGACCGATCGTATAAATGTGCAACCCATACATGTAAGTTTTGCTTGCAGATGAAACATAGCGATCGACGATTCGGGCGACAGCCTGCTGCATTTCTGGTGTATGGTAAACGCGCAGCGAACGCGGCGTACCACTTAAAACGGCGACCACATCCGAATGCCAACTCGCATATCCGGTATCACGTAGAATCCAATCAACGATCGCTTGCTGAGGAGGTGCCCCGTTGGAATCGACGCGAGTGGTGTAGGGCGAGATATCGTATTCTCGCCACACCTGCTTGTGGTCGTTTGGCAACCGATTGATTGGCTTGCCAGCGGCACTGGAGGCAGAGACTTGTTGCAACTGTGCGTGTGCGGATTGCTGTGGCGCACGAGCCGCAGGTTGCGCAGGTTGCGCCTGCTTCGGTGCGGTCGCGCGGATTGGGGCAACGGCGGTGCCACTTGGGGGTCTCCATGCCTGCGGAGCATTTTGGCCAAAAGCGGATCGCAACACAAAAACAGCCACGAAAAATGCCGCAAAACAATACGCGGCGCGGTGGTAACGTGTGATAGCCGACATTAGGAAAACTCCTTAACAGGAAAGGCCGAGGCTTTTTGTGCAGCAACCCCCAAGGTAGTTAACCCTGGGGTGACCGTAGCGATCGGGGCGGAGTATAGAAATCGCGCCCTACGCAGGCAAGAGCGAATCTGGGCGATGCAAGCACTCGAGCGGCACGCTAGCGGAGCGACCCGACCACGACGGTGCCATTATGTCCACCGAACCCAAAACTGTTGGACATCGCCACCTGTATATTTCTCTCTCGCGGCGTGTTCGGCGTGTAATCAAGATCGCACTTCGGATCAGGATTCTCCAGGTTAATGGTTGGTGGCACGACCTGATCGCGGAGAGCCAGCAGAGAAAAGATCAACTCAACACCCCCGCTAGCACCGAGAAGGTGACCCAATTGACTTTTCGTGCTGGAGATACTCAGACCTGCCGCATCCTTACCAAACACCGATTTGATTGCGGCCGTTTCGGCCACATCACCAAGTGGCGTACTCGTTCCATGAGCATTGATATAGTCGACTTGAGAGGGGTCTACCTCCGCATCAGCGAGTGCCCGCGACATCGCCTGGGCGGCAGACCGCCCATCTTCGTTGGGCTGCGTAATATGACCTCCATCGCCACTAGCACCATATCCTAACAGTTCGCCGTAAATCGTTGCGCCGCGGCGCTGGGCGTGCCCGAGTTCTTCAATCACCATGATGCCGGCACCTTCACTCAACACAAAGCCATCACGATCGGCATCAAAAGGCCGACTCGCATGCTCCGGGTCATCGTTGCGCTCGGAAAGGGCACGCATGTTTGCAAAGGCACTGATCCCCATTGGCGTGACGGCAGCTTCCGTCCCGCCAGTTACCATCACATCTGCCTCATCATGCTGAATCACCTTGAAGGCGTCTCCAATCGCATTGGTCGCCGACGCACAGGCGGTAGCCACTGCGGCATTCGGGCCCTTCAATCCATACCGAATCGAAATGTGGCCACTTGCTGCGTTGACCATCAGTTTAGGAATGGTGAAGGCTGAGACCTTGTCTGGTCCCTTCGTCAACAGTCGACCCACTTGCGTTTCAATTTCGTTGAGTCCACCAACGCCCGACCCCAGAATCACACCACAGCGGAACGGATCCTCAGAATCAAAATCTATGCCGGAACAATTCACCGCATCCGTGCCGGCCACCAATGCAAACTGCGCAAAACGATCAACGCGTTTCGCCTCCTTTGCCGGAAGATACCCATCGGTCGACCAGTCGGCGATGTCACCACCAAAATGA